>NZ_JAVYJE010000006.1:0-371790 GCF_032621735.1 Pseudomonas sp. zfem005
ATCGGCATTGAAGTAGTTGGTGACGGTGATGCGATCAGTGCTGCCAACCAGGCTGAGGATCAGGTTGGTGCCGGAGCGGGTAGCCCGTCAGTGTGTCGTTGCCGGCGGTATTGAGCAGGGCCAGTTCCTTGACCTGGGCGACGTCCCACACGCTGCCATCGATGAAGCGGATTTCCTCCAGCTTATAGCTGCTGGTGCCATCGGCATTGAAGTAGTTGGTGACGGTGATGCGATCAGTGCTGCCAACCAGGCTGAGGATCAGGTTGGTGCCGGAGCGGGTAGCGACGATGTCACTGGCCGTGATGCCGGCGCCGAACTCGATGGCATCGACCTTGCCGGTGCTGGCGTCGTTGTTGTTGAGGCTGTCCTGGCCCCAGCCACGCGCGAAACGGTAGGTATCGCTACCGCCTTCGCCGCTCAGGAGGTCGTTGCCAGTGCCGCCGTCGAGAACATCATTGCCGTCGCCACCATAGAGCGAGTCATTGCCTGCTCCCGCCAGCAGCAGGTCATTTCCGCTGTTGCCGTACAGGCGATCATTGCCGTCGCCGCCATCCAGGAAATCGGCACCGTCGTTACCGGTCAGGGTGTCGTTGCCGGCTTCGCCAAACAGGAAGTCGGAGCCGGAGCCTCCTACCAGGTTGCTATTGGCGATGGTGTCGAAGACCACATTGCTGGCCGCGCCCAGTTGCGCTTTCAGCGCCTCGACCTGGGCTGCATCCAACTGGCGGACCCAGTCGCCGGCAATGGCGATTTCATTGGCCGCCCAGCCCGCAGTACCTGCAATGGCCGAGCCGAACTCGAGCACGTCGACAATCGCCTTCACCGGGGAGTGGGCGTGGGTCTGGGCGAACTTGTCGAGGGCTGCAGTGAAGTCCAGGGTCAGCGTGTCCTGGGTCAGTACCAGGGATACGGCGTCCAGATAGGGCTTCAGACGGGTCTGCAGCAGCAGGCCGTTGTAGACCGAATCCAGCAGGGCCTGGTAGGCCGCACGGATGTGTTTCTCCTGGTTCGGGCCGAAGGAGAAGTCCTCCTCCGTAAGGTAGAAGGTCGAACCAAACGCCAGCGAGCCCCCGGCACTGCCGGATCGCGATTGCACCCCCGCGACGTACGAGAGGTTGATCTTTCCATCCTTGTCGTCATCGGTAACAGGCTTGAAGTCGAAGAAGTACTGGCCGTTGAACACCTCCAACACACGCACCATCTCCAGCAGCTCTTTCTTGCGGAGCTGGTCGGCGGTGGGCGAGGTGTCCTGGCCGGTACCTACGGGAATGCCGTTGGTCCCGCCGCTGACGTTCGAGCCACCGCCGCTGGAACCTGCCGCAAAGCCTTTCTTCTTCACTTCCCAGGAGTAGTCGAACTCGATCTTGTAGGTCTTGCCTTCGGCCAGGTCCGAGATGCGTTCATCGAAGGTGCGGAAGCTGGCGCTATCGGCCCAGGCCCGGACCAGTTGATCCAGCAGCACCTGCTGGCCCACCCGGGTATCGGCCTGGGAGTAGGTGGCAAGCGCGTTGCTCAGGGAGTTGCTGCTGGCCGCAGCCTCACGCAGATCGCGTACGGCACCTGCGCCGCGCATATCGGCCACCCCTGCCAGGTTGGCCGGAATCTCGATCGAGTCGGCGAACTCGCGATAGAAGGGGTTGTTCTCGAAATAGACATCACCCGACACGCCGTTGCCACCGCCATGGGCAGCATCCCATTTGAAGGTGCCGAAACCGTCGATATGGTTGTCGTTGCCCAGGGCCTGCTTCTTGCCATCCGAGCCGGTGGCGATGCTTTCGATGCCCAAGTCCTGCAAGGTGAACAGCTCGCCAGACTGGCTGATACCGTCACCGTTCAAGTCGCGCCAGACGCGCAGATCACCCCATACCGCGTCGTTGGCATCCAGCTTGCCGTCCGCATTGCCGTCCACGGCCTGCATCGCGGCGAAGCCATCCTTGGCCTTGGTGCCATCGGCCAGCAGGGTGTTCTCGCCGAACAGCTCATGGCCATTGTCGATGGAGCCGTTGTGGTTGCGATCCAGCACGAGCAAGCCGTCGTCCGGCTTTACCCAGCCGGAGCCGTGCTTGTTGCCATCGCCATCATGGTCGAACAGCGTCTGGCCCTCGGCGCCATAGGTTTCGATACCGTCGCCGTCCAGGTCCAGAATCATGGGGGAGGCGGTTTTCAGGGCTGAGTCAAAGTTGGTGTTGACCTCCTTGTCCATCTGCTCGATTTCAAACGCGCTCCTGTTCTTCCACCACCAGACGGGCCCGACGGCATCCTGCGGGATGTCATCGGCCACACCGGCCTTGTTGAAGAATTTCAGCAGCAGCTTGGCGGGTTTGGAGGCTGCCCCGCCACCTGCGGCTTCCAGCCCTTCGTCCAGGGCCTCCAGCGCATCGTGCGCCTCACCGGTACTCATGCCGACGGTATTGCCGTTGACCACCTCATCCTTGGTGTTGATCTCGATGCGACGGCCCTGGTCGTTCTCGACCACAACGACGTCACCATCCCTTCCTACGTATCGCCACATTGCCTCGTCTCCTTGACTAGAAATATCCAACCCACCAGTGGCTCGAATGAGCCGCTGGTCATTTCCAAAACACTCATCCTGATGGGGGCGAGGCGACAGTCATCCGCACAGCTCGGCAAGCCGCGTGATCCATGGAACGTTGAAGTTTCTACCGAGCGGAACAGAACACCCCTGGTACCCCGGGGCTCCACACAGCGGACAGGAGCGCCAATGGGCGCTCCTGTCGTTATCGCTGATGCAGGTCAGGCCCAGTTCGCGGCGATCACTACCTCCAGCTGCGCCTTCTGCTCTGGCGTCAGGTGGGAGCTGCCGCCCGCAGGCGGTGCGAAGGCCGCCATGGCGTTGACCAGGTTCTGGACCTGGCTGTCGAGCAGGGTCTTGCCGTCACCGGACTTGATGGTCTCGATGTGGTTCGAAGTGCTCGAGTACCAGTTATTGATGGTGACCTTGTCGGTGGAATCGCGCAGTGTCAGCTCCAGGTTGCTGCCGTTGCGTTGGAGCC
Organism: Pseudomonas sp. zfem005; assembly: GCF_032621735.1. Lineage (NCBI taxonomy): Bacteria > Pseudomonadati > Pseudomonadota > Gammaproteobacteria > Pseudomonadales > Pseudomonadaceae > Pseudomonas > Pseudomonas sp. zfem005. The sequence continues at coordinate 3,015 of NZ_JAVYJE010000006.1, forward strand.
AGATGTCGTTGGCGGAAATGTCCTGGCCGAAGAGAAGGGTGTCGTTGCCATCTGCATCGGCTACCAGGTCCTGGCCATCGCCTTTGGCAAACAAGTAGGTGTCATTACCGTAGCCGCCATTGAGGCTGTCGTTGCCTTCTCCTCCATCGAGAATGTCGTCACCGGCAGCGCCGTTCAGTACGTCGTTGCCTGCCAKGCCYTTGAAGTGCRCGGCATCGTTGCCATAGGGCGCGAAGCCATCGTTACCGGCTGTGCCCGCAACCCCGAGTTCCATTTCCAGGCTGCTGATGGTGCGGCTGCTGCCATCGGCGAACTCGACCTTTTCAACCCGGAGGTACGGATTGCTGTACCAGCCGGCGAGCGTGATGCTGTCGGTGGCGCTGTAGTGCAGGATGAGGTTTCTGCCTTCGCGGCTCATGCGCATGCCGGCGACATCGATACCTTCGCCGAAGCGAATGATGTCGGTGTAGAGATAGTTGTCGGCGGTGTTTACATAGGTCTCGGCCAGKGTGTCCTGGCCATCACCGAGGCTGAAGACRTAGGTGTCACCGCCGTCATGACCGTCGAGGGTGTCGTTGCCCTTGCCGCCGATGAGTACGTCATCGCCGTAGCCGCCGAAGATGGAGTCGTTGCCCGCGCCACCGAGCAGGGTGTCATTACCGGCGCCCCCATTGATGCTGTCGTTGTCGTCACCGCCATCGAGGATGTCGTCACCGGCRGCRCCGTTCAGTRYGTCGTTGCCTGCCATGCCYTTGAAGTGCATGGGATCGTTGCCATAGATCCCGAAGCCGTCGTCACCGGGTGTGCCAGTGACCCCAAGCTCCATTTCCAGGCTGTTGATGGTGCGGCTGCTGCCATCGGCGAACTCGACCTTCTCGATCCGCAYATACGGATTGGTGTACCAGTTRGTRAGCGTGATGCTGTCGGAGGCGCTGTAGTGCAGGGTGAGGTCCCTGCCTTCGCGGCTCATGCGCATGCCGGCGACATCGATACCTTCGTTGAAGCGAATGACGTCGGTGTAGAGATAGTTGTCGCTGCCGTTTGCAAAGGTCTCGGCCAGGGTGTCGTGACCATCACCGAGGCTGAAGGCATAGGTATCACTGCCGTCAAAGCCGTTGAGGGTGTCATTACCCTTGCCGCCGATGATGGTGTCATCGCCGTAGCCGCCGAGGATGGAATCGTTGCCACCCAGCCCAAGTATGTAGTCGTTGCTTAGCGTACCGATCAGCGCGTCATTGGAAACACTACCCAGCTGAGTGTGCTGAGCGTTGACGTGGGATAGTTGATTACGAAGTCTATTGAGTTCTTCAGCGGACAACTGCTCTGCTAATGCAGGAATGAAAGACGCTTTAAGTAAGTCTGTCGATTTCTTGTCTGTCCAGATTCGGGAGAAATCCAATGCATCGCTAATGGCTATGAATGGACTGTCATTCGCCGTAGCTGCGAACAGTGCGTGCATCCGATCGTAGTCAAGCTCGAACCCAGTGGTCGTGAGTTTGAGGTCAATCGTATCTACATATGGTTTCAAACGAGTCTGCAGGACCAGGCCGTCATAGATGGACTGCTTGAGGCTCTCATAGGCCTGGTTAAGCAAGCTGGCCTGGCCAGCGTTGAAGCCTAGGTGGTTCTCATCAATTACAACACTGGGTTGGGCCGTGCTGTAGGTGCTATTACTGCTGGCGGTACCTACACCAAGCGACAGCGTCAGACTATCGGTGCCTGAGCCAACCTTGCCAAACTTGAGGATGTTCTGCGCATTGAACACTTCGAGCGCTTTCACACGCTCAAGAAGCTTCTGGGTGCTCTGCTGTGCTTTGGTCGGTTGAGCACCGTTGGCCTCCCAGGAGTACTGGAAACGCACATCGGTGGTGCCGTCATCCAGCGCGTCGATGCGTTCATCGAAGGTCTTGTAGTCGGCGCTCTTGGCCCATTCGGCGATCAGTTGATCCAGCAGGCCCATCTGTTCTTCGCGGGTCTGCGCCTGGGAATAGGTAGCCAGCAGAGTCTTGAGTTCGGCATTGAGCATCGAGGCTTCGCGCAGGTCACGGACCGCACCGGAACCTTTCATGTCCGGCAGGGCCTTGGCCGTGTCGTCCAGCGCAATGTGGTCGGTGAATTCGCGATAGAAGGGGTTGCTGACCAGGTCCAGGTTGGCGGCCAGGCTCTGGTTGGCGTTGACGGTGCCTTCACTGCCATCGCCACGAACGAAGCTGCCGACGGCGCTGATCAGGTTGCCGTTGGAGTTGTGGTTGCTCGCCGTCGAATCCAGGTTGATGGCGACGATGTTGTGTTCGACCAGGGTCTTGAGCTCGCCTGCCTGGGCGATGCCGTCCTGGTTGGCGTCCTGCCAGATCTTCACATTGGCGAATTGGGCATCCTGGGCATCGAAGACGCCATCGCCGTTGCTGTCGAAGTCCTTGAGCGCATCGAAGCCATTGCTGGCTTTCTGGCCGTTGGCCTTGACGGTGTCGACGCCGAACAGCTCGCCGCCATTGTCGATCTTGCCATTGCCATTGCGGTCCAGCACGAGGAAGCCATCATCACCCTTGACCCAGCCGGTACCGGTCTTCAGGCCATCGCCATCGAAGTCGAAGGTGATGCCTGCATTGGCGCCGACGGTTTCGATGCCGTCGCCGTCTAGGTCGAGACTGAGGGGATCACGGCGTTCGACGAAGGCGTTGGCTTCATTGAAGTGTTGGTTGGTGGCCACACTAATTTGTGAGCCTGCATCGGTGCCATTGATGGCTGCATCAATTTGAGCCTGCCTATTCTTCAGGGCAGAGAAAGCGTTTCCTGCTAGACCACTTGAGACAAAACCATCTTCTTCAGGATCGAACATGTCAGCTGGATCCCAGTAGAAATCTTCCAGCTCGCCCTTAAATTCGATGAGACCGCCAAGGAAGCTGATAGATGCTTCGCCGGAGAATTTGAAGGCGCGATTGCCATCTTCATCAATACCTGTGCTCACGGTTAACTCACTGGAATACTCAGTTCCCCCAATGACTTTTCCAGATAGGCCAATAAACATGGAGTCGTAAACGATATTATTGTTTGCGTCTATCGTTCCCTTGTTTCCGAAATGAAGCGTTGCCAGTCCGCCACGAATCGGAACGTTAACCTGTTCGGTGTATTTGCCTGTCGCGGGATCGTAGCTGATGCCGAATATGCCAATATCGCCGCTGATCTTTGCTATTCCATTAGCGTCAACTTCAATTGTTGCGCTGTGATTATTGCCTTCGGCTGTTACGGATAGCGTGCCGTCGCCATTGTTTTCGATATTCAAATTACCTGACATTTTGAATTCCTTTTAATGCTCTGATAGTTCTGCAGCTTGTTATGGCGCGCGATTGTTTTGTGAGGGGGCGTAATGATCACCGCTCCCCCAAACTCTCATTCTGGTATTCCTTCAACGGACTCAGGAAATAATCGATCACCTTTCTCTTGTCCGTCTTCACCTCCGCCCGCACGGCCATGCCGGGGGAGAGTTCGATGCGGTTGTCGCCGACCTGGATGCTGTTTTCCTTGAGCAGGATGCGGGTGCTGTAGACCAGGCCGCGTTTTTCGTCGTCGATGGCGTCGTTGGAGATGCTTTGCACGGTGCCGTGCACCACGCCGTATTTGGTGAAGGTGAAGGTCTCGACCTTGATCTCCACTTCCTGGCCGGGGTGGACGAAGCCGATGTCCTTGTTTTCCAGCATCGCTTCCACTTCCACTGGCTGGTCGCTAGGGACGATGACCATCAGTGGCTGGGCTTCGGTGACCACGCCGCCGTTGGTGTGGATGGCCAGTTGCTGCACGGTGCCGTCCACCGGGGCGGTGAGGCGCATCAGGCGGTCGCGCTGTTCGGCCTTCTTCAGCTCCTGGGCGAGGGAGGCGGCGCGTTGTTCGGATTCGTGCTGCAGGTCGAGCATGGCGCGGCGGGTCTGGGCCAGTACGGTGTTGCGCTGGCGTTCGGCGGCGCTGCGGGCGGCGGTGAGTTCGATGACGCGGGCCTGCTGGATGGCCAGTTCACGCTCCTGGTCGAGGCGTGCCTGCTCCTTCTCCAGGTAGGCGTGCTTGGCCACGTAGGCCTTGTCCAGCAGGCGCTTGTAGTCGGCGGAGAGCTGGCGGGTGATGGGCAGGGATTCCTCCAGCTTGGCCACCCAGGCCTTGGCCGCCTGGATTTCGGCGACGCGCTGGTCGATCTCCGAGTCGGCCTGGTCGAGGGTGCTGCGCAGTTCCAGGTATTGGCCCTGCAACCAGCGTTGGGCGGCCAGTTGTTGCTCGGGGCTGGCCTCGGGGATCAGCGCGGCGAGGGAGGTGGGTTCGCCGCCGTCCTGGATGGCGTCGAGCAGGGCGCGGGCGCGGGCGCTGTCCACCTGGGCGGCGAGCAGGTCGCTCTTCAGGCGGTCGACGTCGGCGCCGGTGATCTGCGCGTCGAGGTCCACCAGCAGGTCGCCGGCCTTGACCTTCTGCCCGTCGTAGACGTGGATCGCCTTGACCACCGCCACCTCGCTGGGCTGGATGATCTTGGTCTTGCCGCTGGGCACGATCTTGCCGGTGGCGGTGGCCACCACGTCGATCTCGCCGACGCAGGCCCAGATCAGCGCGAGCACGGCGAAGGCCATGATCGCCCCCTGGATATAGCGCGGCGCCGGGTGCGGCGGCTGCTCCTGCAGGGCCAGGGCGGCGGGGAGGAATTGCACCTCATGGCTCAGGCGCTGCGGGGCGTCCATGGCCTTGCGGTGGCGCCAGGCGTGACGCCAGGCACTGCGGTAGCGGTTGATCAGTTCGCGTTTTGCGCTCATGGCCTGGGCATCCGTGCGTGGGGGGCGAGGCTCGCCCCGGCCCTCTCCCGGCGGGGGAGGGCGTGGTTCGGTTCGGTCCGGGTTGGCATGCGTCTCAGCCCTGTTGCAGGCGGTGCAGACGCGAGTAGTGGCCGGCTTGGTGGGTCAGCAGTTCGGCATGGGTGCCTTGCTCGACGATCTGCCCGCGGTCCATCACCACGATGCGGTTGGCATCGCGTACGGCGGAGAGGCGGTGGGCGATGATGATCACCGTGCGGCCTCGGCAGATGTCCTTCATGTTCTGCTGGATGATGCGTTCGGACTCGTAGTCCAGCGCGCTGGTGGCCTCGTCGAAGATGAGGATGCGCGGGTTGCCGATCAGCGCCCGGGCGATGGCCACGCGCTGGCGTTGGCCGCCGGAGAGCGAGGCGCCGTGCTCGCCTACCACCGTGTCGTAGCCCTCGGGCAGTTCGAGGATGAACTCGTGGGCGCCGGCCAGCTTGGCCGCCTGCATCACCACCTCGATGGGTGCGCCCGGGTCGGTGAGGGCGATGTTCTCGCGGATGCTGCGGGCGAACAGCATGTTGTCCTGCAGCACCACGCCTATCTGCCGGCGCAGCGAGGACACATCCGCCAGCGCCAGGTCCATGCCGTCCACCAGCACCCGGCCGCGCTCGGGCGTGTAGAGGCGTTGCAGCAGGCGGGTGAGGGTGCTCTTACCGGAGCCGGAGCGCCCGACCACGCCGATCACCTCGCCGGCCTGGATGCTCAGGCTCACCCCGCGCAGCACCTCGGAGCCGTCCGGGCGGTAGCGGAAGTGCACCTGGTCGAACTCGACGTTGCCGCGGATCGGCGGCAGGGCGCTGCGTGCTGCCTGGGACAGCTCGGTGCGGGTGTTGAGGATGTCCCCCAGGCGCTGCACCGAGACGCCGGTCTGCTGGAAGTTGGTCCACAGCTGGGCCAGGCGCATGATCGGCTGCGACACGCGCCCGGCGAGCATGTTGAAGGCGATCAGCTGGCCGACGCTGAGGTCGCCGTCGATCACCAGCCGCGCGCCCAGCCACAGGGTCGCCACGGTCACCAGCTTGCCCACCAGCCCCACGCCCTCGTTGGCGATGGTCGACAGGGTCTGGGTCTTGAAGCTCGCCGCCACGTAGCCGGCCAGCTGGTTGTCCCACTTGCGGTTGATCTGCGGTTCCACCGCCATCGCCTTGAGGGTGTCGATGCCATTGACGGTTTCCACCAGGAAGGCCTGGTTCTCCGCGCCCCGGGCGAAGCTCTCGTTGATGCGGGCGCGCAGCACCGGGGTGATGATCAGCGAAATGAAGAAGTACAGCGGCAGCGACAGCAGCACCACCAGCGTCAGCCAGCCGCTGTAGAAGAACATCACGGCGATGAACACCACCGAGAACAGCACGTCCAGCACCAGGGTGATGGCGTTGCCGGTGAGGAAGCTGCGGATGTTCTCCAGCTCGCGCACCCGTGCCACCGAGTCGCCCACCCGGCGCGCCTGGAAGTAGGCCAGCGGCAGGGTCACCAGGTGACGGAACAGCCGGGAGCCCAGCTCCACGTCTATGCGGCTGGCGGTGTGGGCGAACACGTAGCTGCGCAGGCCCGACAGAGCCGTCTCGAACAGCATGATGCCGAGCAAGCCGATGGCGATCACATCCAGGGTCGACAGGCCGCGGTGCACCAGCACCTTGTCCATCACCACCTGGAAGAACAGCGGCGTCAGCAGCGCGAAGATCTGCAGCACGAAGGACACCAGCAGCACTTCGCCCAGCAGCTTGCGGTATTTGACGATGGCGGGGATGAACCAGGTGAAGTCGAACTTCGCCAGCTCGCCGGCCAGGGAGGCCTCGGAGCGGATCAGGATCAGCTCGCCGCCCCAGCGCTCGGCCAGGGCCTCGAACTCCAGCACTTCCGGGCGCTGGGCGCGCGGGTCGTGGATCAGCGCCTTGCCGTCGTCCAGCCGCGCGATGATGAAGAAGCCACCCTCGCGGTCACAGGCGATCGCCGGCAGCGGCGTGCGTTCCAGGCGGGCGATGGTGCTGCGGGCGGGGCGTGCCTTGAGGCCGAGCTTCTTGGCGGCGAGCAGCAGCTCGGCCTTGCCGAATGGGCGGCCGTCTTCGGCGAATTCGTGGGCGAGTTGTTCGGGGGAAGCGGCGACGTTATGGAAACGCGCGAGCATGACCAGGCACGCGAGGCCCGCGTCGAGCCCTTGCCCTGGCTCGTTAGGGGTGCTGTCCTGCATCAGGATTCCGTCCTTGGTGGTGGCATAGCGCCATTCAATGCGCGCGTCATTCTGCCAATACCCGCTCAGGCCGCAAAGCCGGCAGTTGATGAGCGGTTCTCATTCCTGATGGCGAAAGTGCGCAAGGCCCGGTTTTGACCGGTCGGATGGGTTCGCCGGGCGATCTTCCCGGGCGAAACGGGCACAACTAGCTACATTTTCCTCAAGCAGCCGCAGCGCTGCGCATTACGGGTCAGCGGTCGCCAGGGAATCGACGACGCGTTGGCCGCCCGTTTCCGGGTCTCGCGCATTCAATTCAGGGAAGGCCGATGAACGCCACCGCCAGCATCGACGAACGCAGTTTCCGCCGTATCCTCGCCCGCAACGTGGCCCTGCCGATTGGTGTCGGCGTGCTCGGCGCCACGCTATTCATCGCCCTGATCGGCTACCTGCTCTACGTGCTCAGCTGGGTCGAGCACACCGATGTCGTCATGGGCAAGGCCAACGAGGGCTTCCGTTACACGCTGGACCGCGAGTCCAGCCTGCGCGGCTTCCTGATCGCCGGGGAGGACGTGTTCCTCGACCCCTTCGAGGACGCCGGGCCGCGCCTGGATTCGCGCATGGCGGAGCTGACCGAGCTGGTCAAGGACAACCCCATCCAGGTGGAGAAGATCCGTCGCATCGAGTCGATGCAGGAACAATGGGCCCGCTTCGCCAACCAGATGATCGAGCAGCGCCGTGCCGGCCAGGACATCACCGCCGCCGTCCGCGAGAAGCGTGGCAAGCAACTGGTGGATGGCATCCGCCAGACCTTTGCCGAGTTCATAGCCGCCGAGCAGCAACTGCGTCATGACCGCAACGAGCGGGCCAGCAACACGGCGATCTTCACCATCGCGGCCTACCTGCTGTTCAGCCTGTCTTTCAGCGGCTTGCTGGCGTACTTCGGGCGGCGCGAGCTGCTGGGCCTTTCCAGTACCTACGGCGCGACGCTGGAACGGCAGATCGCCGATAACCAGAAGCTGCAGCAGCAGGCCTGGCTGCGCGAAGGGCAGTCGCGCCTGGCGGAGTGCATCATCGGCCAGCAATCGTCCACCAGCATCGGTCGCGCGGTGCTGGATTTCCTCGCTCAGTACCTCGGCATGGTGGTGGGGGCGCTCTATGTGCGCCAGGAGGATGGCGAGCTGCGCCGCGTGGCGGATTACGGCTTTTCCCCCGAGGAACAGGCCCGCGACCAGGCCTTCGCCGATGGCGCGGGGATGGTCGGGCAGGTGGCGGTCGAGCGCCGTACCCGGGTGCTGGAGGGACTCGCGCCGAGCTACCTCAAGGTCAACTCCGGGTTGGGCAGTGACGAGCCGGTTTCAGTGCTGCTCGCGCCCACCGCCACCGAGGGCAGCGTCAACGGCATCGTCGAGCTGGGCTTCCTGCGGGCGCTGGATGAGCGTGACCAGGCCTTCCTCGATGCCATAGGCGGCAGCCTAGGCGCCTCCCTCGAGGCGGCGCGCTACCGCCAGCGCCTGCACGACATCCTCACCGAGACCCAGCAGCTCAACGAAGAGCTGCAGGTGCAGCAGGAGGAGCTGCGCACCGCCAACGAAGAGCTGGAAGACCAGTCGCGGGTGATCCGCGAATCCCAGGCCAGCCTGGAGACCCAGCAGGCGGAGCTGGAACAGACCAATGAGCAGCTCAACGAGAAGACCCTGCGCCTGCAGGAGCAGCGCGACACCCTGGACGAGCGCAACCACGCCCTCGACCAGGCGCGCAAGGAGCTGCAGCGGCGTGCCGACGAGCTGGAGCGGGCCAGCCGCTACAAGTCCGAATTCCTCGCCAACATGTCCCACGAGCTGCGCACGCCGCTGAACAGTTCGTTGATCCTCTCCAAGCTGCTGTCGGAGAACCGCAAGGGCAACCTCGACGAGCAGCAGGTGAAATACGCCCAGCTGATCTACTCCTCCGGCAATGACCTGCTGCGCCTGATCAACGACATCCTCGACATCGCCAAGGTCGAGGCCGGGCGCCTGGAAATCCGTCCCGAGCAGACCGAGCTGGCGCGCCTGGTGGAGGGCCTGGAGAACCTCTTCCGGCCGCAGGCGGCGGAGAAGTCGCTGGTCTTCGAGGTGCAGGTGGAAGCCGCCGCGCCCAGGCAGTTCTTCAGCGACAGCCAGCGGGTGGAGCAGATCCTCAAGAACCTGCTCTCCAACGCCTTCAAGTTCACCCAGGAGGGCAGCGTGCGCCTGCGTGTGCGGCCCGCCGACAATGGCATCGCCTTCGATGTCGCCGACACCGGCATCGGCATCAGCGAGGAACAGCGCGGCTTCATCTTCGAGGCCTTCCGCCAGGCCGACGGCACCACCAACCGGCGCTTCGGCGGCACCGGCCTGGGCCTGTCCATCTCGCGCAACCTGGCAGAGATGCTCGGCGGCACCATCGAAGTCAGCAGCGAGCCGGGGCAGGGCAGCCTGTTCACCCTCTGGCTGCCGGAAAACTACCTGGCCAAGGAAACCGCGCCAGTTCCCGCCCAGCCCGAACCCCTGCCCGAGCCGCCGCGCCTGGGCGACGAGAAGCCGGAGGCGCCGAGCTTCCCCGACGACCGCGAGCTGCCCCACCGGGGCGGGCGCTGCGTGCTGGTGATCGAGGACGAACCCAAGTTCGCGCAGATCCTCTACGACCTGGCCCACGAGCTCGGCTACCGCTGCCTGGTGGCCCACAGCGCCAGCGAGGGCCTGCGCCTGGCCGGCGAGCACGGGCCGGATGCGGTGCTCCTCGACATGCGCCTGCCGGACGACTCCGGCCTCTCGGTGCTGCAACGGCTCAAGGAGAGCTCGCGCACCCGGCACATCCCGGTGCACATCGTCTCCACCGACGACCGCACCGAGCCGGCGCTGCACCTGGGCGCCATCGGCTACGCGCAGAAGCCCACCACCCGCGAGCTGCTGGTGGACGTCTTCTCGCGCCTGGAGGCCAAGCTCACGCAGAAGGTCAAGCGCGTGCTGGTGGTCGAAGGGGATGCTTCCCAGCGCGACAGCATCGCCCGCCTGGTGGGTGACGAGGACATCCAGGTGGTCACCGCCGAGCGCGGCCAGGAAGCCCTGGAGCAACTGCGCGAGACCCAGTTCGATTGCATGATCATCGACCTCAAGCTGCCCGACATGCACGGCAACGAGCTGCTCAAGCGCATGGCCACCGAAGACCTCGGCGCCTTCCCGCCGGTGATCGTCTACACCTCGCGCAACCTCACCCGCGACGAGGAGGAGGACCTGCTCAAGCACTCGCGCTCGATCATCATCAAGGGCGCGCGCTCGCCCGAACGGCTGCTGGACGAGGTCACGCTGTTCCTGCACAAGGTCGAGTCGTCCCTCTCCAGCGACCGCCAGCGCATGCTGCAGACCGCGCGCAACCGCGACAAGGTGTTCGAGAAGCGCAAGGTGCTGGTGGTGGACGACGACGTGCGCAACATCTTCGCCCTGATCAGCGCGCTGGACGAGAAGGGCGCCCAGGTGGTGACCGCGCGCAACGGCCAGGAGGCCATCGAGAAGCTGGACGAAAACCCCGACATCGACCTGGTGCTGATGGACGTGATGATGCCGGTGATGGACGGCTTCGAAGCCACCCGGCGCATCCGCGAGGAGCCGCGCTGGGCCAAGTTGCCGATCATCGCCGTCACCGCCAAGGCGATGAAGGACGACCAGGAGCAATGCATGCGCGCCGGCGCCAGCGACTACCTGGCCAAGCCCATCGACCTGGAGCGCCTGTTCTCGCTGATTCGCGTGTGGCTGCCGAAGCTAGAGCGTTTCTGAAGCAGGGCGCGGCGAGGGTCGCCGCGCCGCTATTCAGTTGCGCAGTTCACGGAGCTCGCTTGTCAGGGTGTCCAGGCGCAGCAGGCGCCCGGTGCAGTCGAACAGCCGCCAGTCGTGCTCCAGGGAGCGGCTCTGCAGGGGCGTATCGGACGGCCAGTCCAGCTCCGCGCAGGTCTTCAGGGTGCGCGGGTTGACCAGCCGCCAGTGCGTCATCTCCGTATCCGTCGCTGTGCCGAGGAGCAGCCAGCCGTCGGCCAGCGTGATGAGCGTCTTGTCGACCTGGTCCGCGCTGACGTCCGGCAGGGCGATCTCGCGGCTGCCGCCGTGGGTGTGTATCAGCAGGCTCTGCTCGCCCGCCTCGTTGCCGCGGAACCAGATTTCCAGCAACCCGCCGTCCGGGTTGGGGACGTAGAACCCTCCTTCATGGCGGGACGGCAGCACCTCGTAGCGATGGGTCAGGCGCCGCGTCGGCAGCGCGTAGCGCCAGAGCTCGGTGCCGCCGCGGCCATCCTCCACCAGCCATTGCTCGAAGCCGGCGCAACCCTGGAAGGCGAGCAATTGCCCCGGCAGGTCGCTGACGTGCCAGACCACGGCGAAGGCCCGGTCGACATCCACCACGCGCACGCTGCGGCTGTTGCCGATGGTCCAGGAGGTGCCGTCGAATTCATGGGCGTGGAAGTCCATCGCCAGCACGCCGAGGTCGGTGGCCTTGCGGCTGACCAGGTCGAGCTTGGTGATGCGCCAGACCTGGTCGCGCCGGGCCAGCGCCAGGGCCGCGCGGCGGTTGCGGGCGAGGACGATGCGGTGGCCGGGCTCGGCGAAGCGGAACAGCGTTCGGCCCAGGTCGTCGAGCACCGCCAGACCGGCTTCACCCAGGGCCACCAGGGTGCGTCCCTCGGCCAGGGGCGCGGCGTCGAGGATGGCCCGTTGGCCGGCCGGCGGGGCCTGCCACTGCAGCGGCGGGTTCTGCTGCAGTAATGGCGAGGCGTCCTGTTCCGGCAGTCCCTTGGGCGGCAGATCGGCTTGCAGCAGCTTGTCCTGGCTGAGGGTGAGCAGGCTCTGCAGGTCGCGCCGCGACAGGTTGACCCGGCTCCGGGCGTGGTCTTCCAACAGGGGCGGCAGTACCAGCCGCGTCAGTCGTTGCAGCTGTTCGTTGCTGCGGGCGCGGGGCACGGTGCCGACCCGGTTCAGCGCCTGGGCCAGGGCCAGGCGCTCGCCGGCCAGCGTCGGGTCGTCACGCAGCGACTTCAGCCGTGCCGCGTAGGCATCCAGGGTGTCGGGCAGCAGCACGGCGCGCTTCACCAGCGCCTCGGCACTGAGGCCGCCGCCGGCTTCCTCGGCACACAGCAGCCACTGGGCGGCCAGCGCCTGCTTGTCCGGCAGCGGCCAGATGACGTCCACGGCTTCCAGCCAGTCGCCCCGGGCCACCAGCATCTCGGCCCAGTCCTGGCGCAGGCGCTGCGCGGCCTGGGGCCACTTCTTCTCCAGCATCTCCACGGCATTGGCGAAGGCGTTGTCGCGGCGCGCCACCTGCAGCGCGGTGCGCCAGTCGCCGGCCAGGCAGTGCAGGCGCACGATGCTGTCGGCCGGCATGTCCCAGGCCAGCGCCAGGTCGGCGGCCTGGCGGAAGCGCAGGTGGCGCTCCAGGTAGTCCAGGGCTTCCTGGCGAGCCTTGAGCAGCTCGGCGAGGATGAACACCGCCTCGTCGATGCGCCCCTCGCGGTCGAGCTTCTCGAAGTGCTGGCGATAGAGCGTGCGCAGGTGCGCTTCGAGGTCCTCGCCCAGGGAGATGGCGGTGCCCGGGCCCGTGCGCTTGCCGAGGTCGAGATCGTCACGCCGCGTCGGCGTGCCGAAGGCCTGGCCCAGGTTGCCCTGCTCGCCGCCCAGGGGCAGCGCGTGGCGCAGGGCTTCGGCGATGTCGCCTTCCTCGAACATCTTCAGCATGCGCCGCATGTAGGCACTCTGGCGGCGGTTGAGCAGCTCGCTGAACTTCGAGGTGATGGCCAGGGAGGTGACGAAGCGCCGCCAGGCGCTCGGCCCGCGTGGAGCCTGGGTGGCGCGGGACTTGATGGGCGGGGCGGCAGGGGCCTTGGCCGGTACCTGCGCCGCCGCTTGAGCAGGCGCCGAGGGCTGGGCGGTCCAGCCTTGCGGGTCGCCCTTGAAGAAGCGTCGCAGCGCGGCGAAGAACAGCATCGCGATAAGCACCGCAAGGGTGACCAGGATGACGATCAGGATGGTGTCCGAACCGTCGCTTGGTGCTTCCACCACCGGTGCCGCGTTGAGGGTGGGCGGCGGGAGGTTCGTTGGTTGCCTCATCGCATCGCGGATGAAGTTGCCCACCATCATGATGGCGAACAACGACAGCCAGAAGGCCCAGCTGGCGCTGATCCCCGACTTGCCGGAGGCGGCGCGTGAGGGGGCCTTGCGCGGGGTAGGTCGGCTGGCGGTGCCTTGGCCGGCGGCGGCCTGTTGCTGCAGCAGCGACTTGAGGAAGGCGTCGCGCTCCGGGCTTGGCGGCTTGACCTTGCCATCGAGGATGGCGTGGATGTCCTTGATTGGCGGCAGCACCTCCAGCATCGGCGGCGGCAGGATGGCACGGCAATCGTAGGTGTCCAGCAGCGGGTAGCCGTCGAGGGCGATATGCTCTTCCAGGGCCAGGCGCCGGGCATCGACCAGGCGCAGCGCCTGCACCCGGCCGCCACGCACCAGCCAGAGATCGGCTGCCGGCAGCGTTGCGCGCTCTTCGGCGGTCAGTTCCGCAGAGCACAGGCCTCCATTCTTCAGCGCCAGCAGCGGCCAGCCGACCAGGCCGTCGCAGTCCATGGGGCGGGCGCTGGCGAAACGCAGCAGGTCGCCGTCGGCGAAGCGCCAGGCGCTGGCGTCGGCGTGCCAGTGGTGCAGCAGCAACGCCGTGCGTTCCTCGGCGCCCAGCCAGTCGGCCGGCAGCCAGAGCCCGGCCACCTTGTGGCGGCCCTTGAGCAGCGGCTGGCGAACCTGCGCATCCGGCGCGTTCATGGCTGGGCTCCTTGCTCATCGGCCAGGGTGCATTGGGCGCGCAGGCGCACCACTCGGTGCTGGCTGCAATACACCACCAGCTCGCGGGCGTGGGTAAGGATTGCTACCAGGCCGCTGGCGGGGCATACGCTGAGGCGGGCGATGGGATCGGGGGAATCGAAGAACCTGCAATGGGTGCTGCCGTCGTACAGGCTCAGGCCCTTGCGGTCGCTGCTCATCAGCAACAGCGACAGGGCCTGGGTTTCGCGATCGGCTACCAGGCCTTGGGCGCTCCAGCCGCCGGGCACATCGAGTGTCCAGTCCTCCGCGCCTTCGCCCTGAAGCCCCTTGGGGCGGCAGAGCCGCCATTGTTCATGGGGAGTGGCATCCATCAGCAGGGCACAGGCGGGCAGGGAGTACGAATTGGCGACGCGGGCGATGAAGGCCTTGCAGGTGCCGCCGGCCTCACCGATGCGCAGGCGAACATTGGTCCGGTGGCTCGACAGCATTTCCTGCAGGACGACGCTCTGGTCGCGCTTGTACAGGTAGTAGAGCCGGCCGTCCTCGAAGCTGGCCATGGCCAGCACATCGGAGTCCAGCCGATGCAGGGGCGGCGGTTCGTGGCTCGCGGCCTGCTTGTCGCGGTTCCAGTACAGCAGGTGCCCGGCGGCATCCAGCAGGTACAGGCGCTGGCCGTTGTGATTGCTGTTCACCAGGGCCAGCGGCAGCAGGTTGGCGGTGCCCGGTGGGGCTTTGAGCTCTTCCAGAGGCGGACGCTTGATGGCGCCGAAGCCCTGCAACTGCCAGAAACGCAAGTAGGCGCCGGTGTCCACGATGGCGCCGAGGCTCTTGCCCTGGAAGGCCATGGCCAGCGGCTGGTTGCCGGCGGGCCAGTTCTGCCGGCGCACCTTGGTGACGATGTTCTTTTTGCCGTGGGGCGGTGGCAGCTTGAACACCAGCGCGCCCTTTTGGTCGAGTAGCGTCAGCGCCACCATCTGCCCGGAACGGGCGATCACCGGCGGCAGGGTCAGGGCCACTCGCGGGGCGTGCAGCACCCCAGGTTGGGCGAGTGCCTGTGGCCCGGGCAGGGTCATCAGGCCGAACTGCCCGCTCAGCAGGCGCTTGCCGATGGCCGGGGGGGGCAGCGGCAGGTCGAGGCTGCGACGGCTGCGGGCCTGTTGCAGGGTGACCTCCAGCGCCTTGCCATCGAGGTGGGTGGTGATCTGCAGCCCGTGGCTGATGCCCGCGTCTTCGGCCGTACCGCCGATCAGCCAGCGCTCGTCCGGCTCCGTCGGCAGCGCGTCGACCATGGCCTGCCAGGTTTGCCAGTGGGCGGGTTCGGCAGCCGTCCAGCTGCGTGCCTCGAGCACCCGGTTGAGGTCGGCGGGGCCTTGCAGGCCCTCATGCCAGGCCGGGCGTTGGAGGATGCCCCAGCGCAGCTCGCCGTCGGCTTCCCGCGCGCGGCGGGCGAGGAGGATCAGCATCGCCAGGTGGGCCAGGCGCGGTGAGCCCAGTTGCCGGGGGCCGGCGTCGAACAGGGCGACGATCAGCCGACTGCTGTGCCGTGCGCGCTGCTGGGGAGCGAGGAACAGGTGCTCGCCGCCGGCCGCGCGGCGGAGGAACTCATCGGGGATCTCGTCGGCCAGCAGCCACTCGCTAGAGAGCAGCCGCTCATAGGGGCCGCGTCGTTGCAGGTCACCCAGACCATCGGGTTCGGGCGGGCCGTTGGGTGTGCGCTCGCGGAAGGGGCCAACCAGGGCTTGCAGGCGGCCGAGCATCGCGGCGAGTTGTTCGGCGAGTTCCGGGGCCACGCCTTCCAGCAGGGGGTGCCAGGGCTTCAGGGCGTCGGGCAATTGCATGGTCAGCGTTCCTGCCAGTGGTCGAGGATGCGCGCCAGGTGGCCCTCGGAGAGCGGCAGCTGGCGGTCCAGCGGCACCGCCCTGGCCGGCGTGGGCCAGAGCAGCAGGGGAGCGCGGCCGTGGCGCCGGGTGAGGGCGCGGGCGAGTAGGTCCAGCGGCGCATCGGGGCTCAGCCGGGTCGGCAACCAGAGTTCGGGGGCCAGCTCGCACGGGGCGGCGTAGTCGATGCCGTCCACCCAGGGCAGGGCCGCGGGCTCGCCGATCACCACCAGCAGGTCATCGCTGGCGGTGGCGTGCAGGCTCGCCAGCTGTTCGTCGGGCAGGGCTGACAGGCGCGCATGCAGGCGCCTGGCGGCTTCGCCCCAGGCCACGGCGGCACGGGGTTCCAGGGCCTGGGCGCGGGGTTGCCAGCGCCAGGCCTGCTTCAGGGGGCTCATGCGGGTGTGGCGAGGCGGGCGACCAGGCGCTCACGCAGCTCGGCCAGCATCGGCGGCAGGGCGTCGGCGAGGAAGTTGGCGTCGATCTCCCGCAGCACCGCTTCCACGCTCGCGCCCTGGGCGTCGTCCAGGCAGGCGCGGGCTTCTTCGGCCAGGCGGCTGACCCGCGACAGCGGTTGCAGGGTGGCTTCTTCCACGGCGTTGAACAGGTTGTCGTTGCTGGCATGGGCGAACAGCTCGCGCAGCACCTCGCGGCCGTGCTGTTGCGTCTCCTGGGTCGGCAGCACATAGAGCAGCGGCCAGAGGTCGGCCTCGGTGGCGTGCAGGCGCCCGCCGAGCAGCGCGGCGGCGGCGATCAGGCGCTGGGACTTGACGATGCGCCGGTCCGAGAGCTGCACGCCGGCCTGGCGCAGGCGGCGGATGGCATCGGCCAGGGCCGGGCGCGCGGCGTCCAGGTTCACCGTTTTCATGGCGCGACCGAGGGTGTCGAGGTAGCCCAGGTTGTGCTGCCCGACGATGGGCGTCTGCTCGGCCTGCCAGCCGCCGGCGAGCATGGCTTCGAGCTGGTGGTCCGGCACCGCTTCGACGAACAGGTGCAGCAGGAAGCGGTCGCCGAAGGCGGCCAGGGCCTCGTCCTCGGGCAGGCCGTTGGCGGCGCCGACGCAGACCCGCAGCGGGCAGTCGAGCTGGGTGTGGCCACGGCGGAAGCGGCGCTCGTTGAGCACGCCGAGCAGGGTGTTGAGGATGGCGGTGGAGCCGAGGAACACCTCGTCGAGGAAGGCGATGTCGGCTTCCGGCAGCATGCCGCTGACGTCGGTTTCCACGGTGCCTTCGCGCAGCTTGCGCAGGTCCACCGGGCCGAACAGTTCCGACGGTTCGGTGAAGCGCCCCAGCAGGTATTCGAAATAGCGCCCGCCCATGGCCTGGGCGACGCGGCGCACCACGGCGCTCTTGGCGGTGCCGGGGGGGCCGACCACCAGCAGGTGCTCCTGGGCCACGGCGGCAAGGACGATGAGTTCGGCGAGCTGGTTGCGGCCGATAAGGCCGGTGGTGGCGGTGCGGATGGCGTCCCTGATGTGCCGGGCGGCCTCGTGGATATCGTTCAAGACTGCTTCTTCCCTGTGAGCGAGGTGCGGATTTTCCGGGAAAAGCAGGCGCTGTCAAAGCGCTATTACGGCAGTTCGTCGGCTGGCGCACATCCCGGCCCGGCTCCGTGTGGAGCCGGGCCGGGCGGCTCAGTCGATGGTGGGAGAGGCCAGGCGCACGCCGCGCGGCGGCTTGGCCAGGTAGCTCCACAGGGCATTGGCGATGGCGTTGTGGTTGAGGCCGTCGCCGAACAGCTGCTGGCCGATGCACAGGCCGAGCTGGCGGTAGCTCTCGAACTGGGCCTCGTCGAAGAACTGGTCGGCGGTGCTCTGGTTGGGGAACACCGGGTTGGCGCGGGCGTAGTTGAACACGTCCACCGGCAGCGACTCGATCAGCCGCGGCTTGAGCAGGAGGATGCGGCTGGTGAGGGTGCGCGGTGCCTCGGCATCGTCGCGCTCGCCGCTGCTGAAGACGTTGAGCAGCATGGCGCAACGACGATCGCCGGCGGCCGGTGGCTGGCGGAAGCCATCGAGGCTGGAGAACACCTGGGACAGCAGCGGGTGGTCGAGCACGTCGCTGTCTTCCTCGATCTCCAGGGCGTGGTCGATGCGCGACAGGCGGATGAGGTTGGCCAGGTCGTCGAAGCGGTAGTCCGGGTCGCAGCCGCAGTCGCACATGACGATCAGCTCGATGTCCCGCTGCGGGCGCACCAGCTCGTAGGTGGCGGTGTTCTCGAAGTGCCCGCCGTCGGTGAGGTAGAGCTTGTCGCGACGATGGCCGTGGAAGTGCGCGGTGAGTTCGTAGAACAGGTAGGTCTGCGCCGGCAGCCAGCGCGACAGGCGCTCGGAGTTTTTCGACGGGCCGGCCTGGCGTGGCGGGAAGTTGCTCTGCCACCAGGTGCCCAGGCGCACGTTGGCCAGGCCCAGGGCCAGGGAAGTGCCGAGGCTGGTGGCTCGGCCCAGGCCGGTGCTGAAGGCGGCGCCGGAGGTGGCCACCCACTGGCCGAGGGACAGCGGCTGGTTGATCTCGCCCTTGCCGCTGGGCGGGATGCGCACCTTGCGTTCGCCATCGAGGATGAAGCTCACCGCTTCGGCGTCCGGGTTGCCCGGGGCGTACCAGTAGGGCGCCACGCACAGCGGCTTGCCCTTGCGGTCGCGCTGCACCAGTTGCTCGGAGGGGTCCACGGTGAGGTTCATGGTGACGTTGATCAGGTGCAGCGGGCCGGCGGTGCGGGTGCGGTAGTAGGCGTCCAGGGCGATGTCGTCGCGGGACAGGGTCTGCGCCACGCTCATGCGCTTGCGGCTCTGCCGGCTGGGCACGTCGAAGCGCTGGCCGTTGGAGGCGCCGAGGTAGGCACGGGTCAGGCGCGCGGCGTAGAAGGCCTGCAGGGTGGAGAGGTTGATGAAGCCGATGAACCGTCCGGAGACCCAGGCCAGCAGGGCGGCGACCACCGCCAGGCCGATGAGGCGCTGCAGGGCGAAGGGCGGCATGGCGTCCGGGCCGGGCACCTGGCCGTTCCAGGCCACCCACTGCACCAGCAGGCCCCAGACCAGGGCGATGCACACCAGCATGACGGTGCCGGCGACCAGCGCGATGACATCCAGCGGCAGCTTGCTCAGCCAGCTGGGCAGCGGCTTGTCGTCGGAGGAGCGGGCCAGGTGGCGGGCGATCCAGGCCAGCGCCGGCAGCAGCGCGGCGGGGGCGGAGGCTTGCCAGTAGCCCTGGGCGAGCACCAGGTAGAGCTCCTGGGCCAGCTGGTGGAGCAGCGCCAGGGCCAGCAGGGCGGCGGTGAAGGTGATGGACTGACTCAGGGCGCGGGTCACCCGCAGGCGGTAGTTGCGCACGTTGTCGGCGTCGAGGCCGGCGTCATCGGGGGTCTGCTTGTGGTCCTGGGTGAACACCAGCGCGGCGCACCAGAGCAGCCCCAGCACGGTGACGATGATCACCAGCCACAGCAGGATCTCCACCGGGTTGGTGGTGTCGGGCGTCTCCCTCTGCAGGTAGATGGCCAGGCCGCCCATGACGATGATGATCACCACGGCGCACAGGGTTGCCCAGTTGGCCAGGGCTGGGGGTTCGTCCTGGCTCTTGCGCGAGTAGATCAGCCAGTAGGCGAGCATCAGCGGCGCCACGCTGAGCAGCGTCACCACGCCGGGCACCAGCAGCAGGCTGCCGCAGAAGGGGCTGCCTGGCCAGAAGTGGCAGACGGCGCCCTGGGTGAGGGCGATCAGGGCCAGCACCAGCAGCATCGGCATGCCGATCACGTACTGCACCGAAAGCCAGTTGCGCCAGGTCATCGCCAGGGCGTAGATCAGGTCGCCGGCGCCGGTGGGGGTCAGGTAGCGGCCGTTCTCCCGCAGCCAGGCGGTGGGGCCGTCACCCACCGGGGCGGCCTGGTAGTTATCGGAGGAATGGATGCGCCCCGGCGGCTGGTAGCGCATCACCCGGTAGGCGTCGAGGGCGGCCTGGCGGGCCTTTTCCTGCTCGTCGCCATTGACCGGGCGCAGGCGCTCGGGCTGGAACAGGCTGGAGAAGAACGAGCCCATGTAGCCGCCGCCGCTGACGGTAGAGAGGTAGTCGAAGCGGGGCAGCAGGCGGGCGCGGGGATCGTCTTCGCTGTTCTTCGGCTGGCGGTTGGCGCCGGGGTCGACGGGCGCGCGGGCCAGGGCCTGGAGCACGCCGAAGCAGAAGGTGGCGCTGCGGATGCCGCCGCCGGAGAGGGCGACGGCCCAAGGGCGGCGCGGCGACTCGTTGTCGGTGTCGAGGCCGAGGGCCTTGCGGCGCCAGGTGATCCGGTCCTGTTCCGCCTTGTACTGGTCTTCCATCCGCCGCTCCCTGGTCGCTGTTGGTCTTCGCTGAAGTCCGCCTAGTAAAGCAGGAGTCGGGCCGATTGCCATTACGGCAAGCGGGCGGCAGGGGCCTGCCGCCTCCGGCAAGCCCTGGCCTCGCCGGAGGCGCGTAGTCGGCTGCAAGCCGCGCCCGGCGTGGGTTTTCAAGCGGTTGAAGGCAAAGGTTTTTGTCGCCGGGTGCCGGTGTGGCGGGGCAGGGCTGGCACGGCCATTGCTCCCCAGGCCCTGTGCTTGAAATTCCGTATGGCAGCACACGCCGGCTTGGTGCAGTTGCAAGCCCCAGCCCTCCAACCCCGGCAGCGGTCCGCCGGGCAAGGCCAAAAGGAAACCCCATGAAGATCAACGCAGGAGTGAACGACTGGTATTCCTACATCAGGCAGTCCAACGCTATGAAAGACCCCTCGATCTCCGCCCTCGACAAGTCCGTCCAGGTCCAGGAGGAGAACGCTTCCCGCTACCAGGACAGGGTGTCCATTTCCGAGGAGGCCAAGAGCCTCCTCAACCAGGTCGATGGAGGTGACCCTAGCCTCGCCGACGATCCGTTGAACGGGGTGGCGCCTGGGGCGACCTACAGCCCCGCCAGCCTGCAATCGCCTGCCACCGCCAGCGAGCTGGGAGCCCAGGCTGCCGCTCGCGATGGGGTGGCCGCCGACTCATCGGGCCCGCCCTGGCGCGTCCTCTCCACCGGGCAGTCCCTGACCGCCACCAGTCCGGCCGAGGCTGAGGCGCGTATCGACGAGGTCACCCGCCAACGCGTCGCCCTCTATCAGAAGGCCATGGAGGCCGGTGCCAGTGACGAGGAGATCGGGCGGCAGATGGCGGCCTTCAACGCGGCGTTGCCGGATGACTACAAGGCCCTTGCCGGCAAGACCGAAGACCCCGCCGCTGCGCTGCGGGTGATGACCGAAGGCGCGGGGCTGGCGGTCAGCCAGGACCCCGACGCGCGGCTGAGGTCGCTGGGCATGCAGGTGGGCTGATGTTCAGTGGGTTCCCGCGCTCGCGGGGGCCCACTGAAAAGCCCCGCAGGTTTACTTCCCCTACGGCTTGCTTGTGCACGCCGCGCCCTGTGGCTGGCGCGACAGGTGCAGGGCGATCAGCAGCGCCAGGCTGAGCATCAGGCCGACGAACAGGCCGATGCCGTTCCAGCCGGCGCGGTTCCAGAACAACCCGCCGACCGTGCCGGCGATCCCCGAGCCCGCGTAGTAGAAGGTCTGGTACAGCGAAGCCGCCTGCCCCTTGGCCTGCACGGCGCGGCGCCCGACCCAGCTGCTGGCCACCGAGTGGGCGCCGAAGAAGCCGAAGGTGAACAGCAGCATGCCCAGCAGGATCAGCGGCAGCGGCGTGAGCAGGGTCAGGCCGAAGCCGGCGAGCATCAGCAGGATCACCGCCCAGAGCACCTTCTGCCGGCCGACGCGGTCCGCCAGGGAGCCGACCATCGCCGAGCTGTAGGTGCCCGAGAGGTAGACGATGGAGAGCATGCCCACCGCCGCCTGGCTGAGGTGGTAGGGCGCATCCAGCAGGTGGAAGCCGATGTAGTTGAAGACGGTCACCAGGCTGCCCATGAGCAGGAAGGCTTCGAGGAACAGCAGCGGCAGGCGTGCATCGCGAAAATGCAGGGCGAAGCCGCCGAAGAGGTTTTTCGCGGTGATGGGCCGCGCCTGGAAGTGCCGCGACTCAGGCAGCACGCGCCAGAACACCAGCCCGGCGATCAGGGCCAGGGCGCCGATGCAGGCGAGGGTCCAGTGCCAGGACACGTAGTCGACCATCACCCCGGCCACCAGCCGCCCGCTCATGCCGCCGATGGCGTTGCCACCGATGTACAGGCCGACAGCGAGGCCGGTGTGGCGCGGGTCGATCTCCTCGCTCAGGTAGGTCATGGCCACGGCGGTCAGCCCGCTCAGCGACAGGCCCACCAGCACGCGCATGAGCAGCACCATTTCCCAGCTCTGCATGGCCGCGCTGGCCAGGGTGAAGAGCCCGGCGCAGAGCAGCGAGACCCCCATCACCCGCTTGCGCCCGAGGGCGTCGGAGAGCGAGCCGGTCACCAGCAGGCCGCAGGCCAGGGCCAGGGTGGAAACGGAGAGGATCATGCTGCTCTGCGCCGCGCTGATGGCGAAGGCCTGGGCCAGCACCGGCATCATCGGCTGCACGCAGTAGAGCAGGGCGAAGGTGGCGAAGCCGCCGCAGAACAGGGCGAGGCTGGTGCGCAGGAAGGCGGGGGTGCCTTTTTCGATATGGCTGGGCAGGGCGCTGTCCTGGGCGGACGGATTCATCATGGACCTCGGCAAGGCTTCATCAGGGCCCCGGCGCCTGTCGTGCAGGCGTGCGCCGTCGCACCCGCTGATCGGGGGTGGAGTGGCTGCTTCGTTCGGGATATGGGCAAAGCCTATCGGCGGGGAGTGATACTTTCCAATATATTGTTCGGCATCTTTGATAGGCAGGACATATCATTCCCGCCATGGAACTCCGTCATCTCCGTTACTTCATCGCCGTTGCCGAAGAGCTGCATTTCGGCCGCGCCGCCGAGCTGCTGGGCATCTCCCAGCCACCCTTGAGCCAGCAGATCCAGGCGCTGGAGGAGGAGCTGGGTGCGCGCCTGTTCGAACGCACCAACCGCCGCGTGGCGCTGACCGAGGCGGGGCGGCTGTTTCTCGTCGAGGCGCGCCAGGTGCTGGCCCAGGTGGGGCAGGCGACCGAGGTGGCGCGCCGGGCCCAGCGCGGCGAGCTGGGTGAGCTGAAGGTCGGCTTCACGTCGTCGGCGCCTTTCACCTCGGTCATACCCGAAGCCATCTTCCGCTTCCGTCGCGCCTACCCGGACGTGCAGCTGGAGGTGCACGAGATGGTCAGCCGCGACGTGGCCGAGGCGCTGCTCAACGGGCGCATCCAGGTGGGGCTGATCCGCCCGCTGCCGCTGCCCGAGTCCCTGGTGGCGGTGGAGCTGTTCCGCGAGCCGCTGGTGGCGGTGCTGCACGCCGACCATCCCCTGGCGACGGACCCGGCTCTGGACGCCGGGCTGTACCTGCAGGCCCTGGCCGCCGAGCCTTTCGTGTACTTCCCGCGCACTGCCGGTACCGGGCTCTACGACCAACTGATCGCCCTGACCCACGAGATGGGCTTCAGCCCGCGCATCACCCAGGAATCCCACAGCGCGCTGACCATCATCGGCCTGGTGGCGGCGGGGCTCGGCGTCTCGGTGCTGCCGGCGTCCTTCACGCGCATGCAGTTCGACGGCGTGGTCTACCGCCGCCTGCTCGAGCCCGTGGCGACCACGGCGGTCTGGCTGGTGCGCCGCAGCGACGAGCGTTCGCCGTTGTCACGTTCCTTCATCCAGATGCTGACGCAATGAGATTGGCTCTGTGTGCGTTAGCTGTTGTGGTTTTAATACAGGCGCTCAAGCACGGTGCTTTCAGGGCACCAAAGGATTTCTGCCACCGCCACCGCATGGGTTTCGCTTCGCTCTACGCCATCCTACGAAAGCCGCCGTTACGTGCACGTTGGGTTGGTGCGCACATCAATGTGTGGATTTGAGCGAAGAAAGTTGGAGCAGCCGCCAACC
This sequence comes from Pseudomonas sp. zfem005, assembly GCF_032621735.1. Lineage (NCBI taxonomy): Bacteria > Pseudomonadati > Pseudomonadota > Gammaproteobacteria > Pseudomonadales > Pseudomonadaceae > Pseudomonas > Pseudomonas sp. zfem005. The sequence goes on from NZ_JAVYJE010000006.1 coordinate 26,589, forward strand.
AGGCCATGGATGGCCCATCGCGCCGGCCCCCAGAGCGGCGATGGAGTGAGGGAACCCTGGCGAAGCCGGGGCCGGATGATGGGGCAAGCGTTTTTGGTTCCTTTTTTGGCGACTGAAAAAAGGGACTCGCCCGGGTGGGCGAAACCAGAAGCACCAACAAAACTCGGCAATCAGCTGGGCTCAAATCTTCTAGCAACACTTAAAGAGCGGTGGGCTGAAGCCCACCCTACGCCCACCCTACGCCCACCCGACCCTGCAAGGTGCTCGCCGGTGAGGATTACATGAGACGAAGCTCCGCCCGCTGGATGAAAAAAGCGTCATCCACCCTACCCAGCTACCACCATCGTTCTGGCGTGAGCGGTTTTCGCCGGGCATGAAAAAGGCCGCTTCACGGAGCGGCCTCTTGTAATCGCCTGTCGGGTCAGTCGACCAGGGCCAGGGTGCCCTTCATCATCGAGACGTGGCCGGGGAACGAGCAGAAGAACTCGTAGCTCTCGCCAGCGGCCAGCTTGGCAACGTCGATGGTGGTGGTCGCGGTCTCGCCGCCACCGATCAGCTTGGTGTGAGCGATGATGCGGGCGTCGTCGGCCTTGAGGTAGTCCTTGTCGACACCGGCGGTCATGCCTTCGGTGGCGATGGCCTGGGCATCAGCGGTCTTGCTCAGGACCCAGTTGTGGCCCATCACGTTCTTCGGCAGCTTGCCGACGTGCTTGAGGTTCACGGTGAAGGTCTTGCAGCTTTTGCTGACCTTGATTTCCTTCGTGTTGAAGGTCATCTGATCAGTGCCTTCCACGTCCACCGAACATTCAGCAGCCAGCAGAGGTGCACTGGCCAGGGCCAGCACGGATGCAACGACGAGCTTGCGAATCATTGGAGTCTCCTTGGCAGGTAGGGCCGGATCAGCCCAGATGGGAGACTGCCTGAGTCGGCGCCGAGTTCCCATAACCTGCGTCAACAAACCGCAGGAATTCCATGCCCGGCGCAAGGTCTATCACGGCCATCGAGACAATCTAAGAGCGCCGGTTCCAGGCGGCGCGGAAAATGGCCGCACCCCAACCGAGGAGCGTCACCATGAACTTCCTGCAAAGCCTGCTCGCCGCCTACGCCGCCGGTGCCAGCGGCAACTGCGACGACTGATCGCCCCACCGCGCCCACTACCGTTCGGAAGCTGCGTCCACGCGCCGCTTCCGGGACGCCGCCCGAGCCGCTAATCTTGCCGACTTTTTTCGGGAGTCGACCATGACCTTGCGCTCCGTGTGCGTATTCTGCGGTGCCAGCCCCGGCGCCAACCCCATCTACCAACGTGCCGCCAGCGACCTCGGTCGTACCCTGGCCGAGCGCGGCCTGACCCTGGTCTATGGCGGCGGTGCCGTCGGCCTGATGGGCACCGTGGCCGATGCCGCCCTGGCAGCCGGTGGCGAGGTGATCGGCATCATTCCGCAGAGCCTCAAGGAAGCCGAGATCGGCCACACGGGCCTGACCCGCCTGGAAGTGGTGGACGGCATGCACGCGCGCAAGGCCCGCATGGCCGAGCTGGCCGACGCCTTCATCGCCCTGCCCGGCGGCCTGGGCACCCTGGAAGAACTCTTCGAGATCTGGACCTGGGGCCAGCTCGGCTACCACAGCAAGCCCCTGGGCCTGCTGGAAGTGAACAGCTTCTACGGCAAGCTCACCGAGTTCCTCGACCACCTGGTGGAAGAGCGCTTCGTGCGCGACCAGCACCGCGGCATGCTGCAGGTCGGCGGCACCCCGGAAAGCCTGCTGGAACGCCTGGAAGCCTGGCGCCCCACCGTGGCGCCGAAGTGGGTCGACCGCAAAACCCACTGACCCCTCTGGACAGCCCGGACGGCCTTGCCCCAGCATGCCGCCTGGGCTGACCCGGCCCGCCGAACGGACGTGGCCCGCCCCATGAAGAAGCTCTTCATCACCCTGCTTGTGGGCCTTGCGCTCTATGGCGTGCAACAGCGCCATCCCGGCCTGCTCCAGGGCCTCACCGGCGCCCCCGCCGCCACGGCATCCAGCACCAGCGCCCAGCTGCGCCAGGCCTATGAGGATCGCCGCAGCGACCTGCAGGTCGAAGGCCGCGCCGTGGTCACCCGCGTGCTGCGCGACGACCTCAAGGGCAGCCGCCACCAACGCTTCCTGATGCGCACCGACGACGGCCTGAGCCTGCTGGTGGCGCACAACATCGACCTGGCGCCACGGGTCGAGGGCCTGCGCGAGGGCGACACGATCGAGTTCGCCGGCGAATACGAATGGAACGACAAGGGCGGGGTGATCCACTGGACCCACCACGACCCGCGCGGCCGCCACCCGGGCGGCTGGCTGAAGCACAACGGCAGGACCTACCAATAGGGAGCGGGTGATGAGCGAGGAAGAGGCACGCATCAAGGTCTACTACAACAGCGCCTGCCCCGTGTGCCGGGCGGGCATCGAGGGGCAGAAGGACAAGTCCACCGCCTGTGAGATCGAGTGGGCCGACGTGCATGCCGACAACCAGGCAGTGGAGGAAATCGGCGAGACGCTGGAGTACGTCCGCGAGCGCCTGCACCTGGTGGACGAGCAGGGCGTGAAACGCATGGGCGTGGACGCCTTCATCGTGCTCTGGCGCCACTCCCCCAGGGAGCGCTGGAAGGCCCGCCTGCTGTCCCTGCCGCTGATCCACGGGCTGGCGCAACTGGGCTACAAGGCCTTCGCCCGCCTGCTCTATCTCTGGAACCGCTCGAAGCGGCATTGGTGAACATGAAGCACCTCGAACACCTCGAACAGATCGACGACCACGACCGCCAGCGCCTGGTGGAGGTCTGGGAGGCCGCCGTGCGCGCCACCCACCACTTTCTCGTCGAGGACGACATCCAGTTCTTCAAACCCCTGGTGCGCGACGCCTACCTGGACTCGGTGAAGCTGGCCTGCAGCCGCGACGCCGACGGGCGCATCCAGGGCTTCATCGGCACCGCCGGTGGCACGGTGGAGATGCTCTTCGTCGACCCGGCGCAGCACGGCAAGGGCATCGGCCGCACCCTGCTGCTCCACGCCATCGACCACGAAGGTGCGACGAAGGTGGACGTGAACGAGCAGAACCCGCAGGCGGTGGGTTTCTACCTGCGCATGGGCTTCGAAGTGGCCAGCCGCTCGGAGCTGGATGGCTCGGGCAAGCCGTTTCCCATCCTGCATCTGCGCTTGAAAGGATCGTAGGTTGGCGCCGAGCGCAGCGAGGCCCAACGGTGCGGTGTTCAGGTCCGCCAGGCGCTCCCGGGCTGAAGCCCGGGCTACGCTGCTGCGTTCGTCGCGAACGGAGCCCGGCGGGCGCACCGCTGGTGGATGAAAAGAGCGTCATCCACCCTACAAAAGCGAGACTCCGCGCCGATCACTTCACTCGCCCGGCCTAGCCCTGCTGCACGATCACCGTCTGCGCCGGCATGGGCGCGGGGAAGTCGGCGCCGAGGGCGTCCTTGATGGTGCGGTTGGTGTCGAAGTACACCTGCCAGTAGTGGTCGTTGTGGCAGTAAGGCCGCACCGCCAGCACCGGGCCCACCAGGTTGAATTCGAGGATTTCCACCTCCACCGGCGGCTCGGCCAGCACGTTGGGGATGGCCGCCACCCGCGCCTTGAGCAGGGCCACGGCCGCCGCGTGGTCCGCCGCGCCGGAGAGCTGCGCCTTGAGGTCGACGCGGCGGTAGGCGTTGTGGGTGAAGTTCTGGATGTTGTCGGTGAAGATCTTGTTGTTGCCCACCAGGGTCATCACGTTGTCCGGGGTGTTGATGGCGGTGGCGAACAGGCCGATCTCCTTCACCGTGCCGGTGACACCACCGGCGCTGATGAAGTCGCCCACCTTGAACGGCCGCAGCACGATGATGAAACCGCCCGCCGCCAGGTTGGCCAGCAGCCCCGACCAGGCCATGCCGATGGCCAGGCCGACCGCCGCGATCAGTGCCGCCAGGCTGGTGGTCTGCACGCCGAAGTAGCCGAGGATGCCCACCACCAGAAGGATGTTGAGGGTCACGGTGATGAAGGAGCCGACGTAGCGCAGCACCGTGGGGTCGACCCGCTGGCGCTCCAGGGACTTCTGCACCAGGCCCACCGCGAAGCCGATCAGCCAGCGCCCCAATACCCAGAAGAGGATGGCGACGATGATCTTCACGCCGAAGCTGGTGGCGTATTGCATGACGGTGCTCATGAAGGCGCTGACCTTCTCGGTCCCGACCGTCACTATCGTTGTTTCGTCCATGGCGAGCGCTCCGTGGCAGGTGGCTCGTTTGACGCTAGCAACGCCCGGCCCAAGCGCAACGGCAGACACGCAAAATACCCCGCCCCCGATGCCGCCAGCGGGCCGGGTGTTTCAGCGTTGAGACAGGCACGGGTGCCGGAGCGCCCCTAGGGTTTGTAAAAAAGTCGTCGAGCGCAGGCACTTTTCTTGCAGAGCCTAGATGGCCATTTCCCACAGCGGCATCACCGTCACCCGGACTTCGGGGTCATGGCTGCCGCCGCCGAGGATCACCCCGCGCAAGGGCGATACATCGGAGAAGTCGCGGCCCCAGCCCAGGGTGATGTGCTCGAGGTCGGGAAGAATGTTGTTGGTGGGGTCGAAATCCACCCAGCCGTTGCGCGGGCAGTACACCGACACCCAGGCGTGGGAGGCGTCGGCGCCGATCAGCCGGGGCTGGCCGGGGGGCGGCTGGGTCAGCAGGTAGCCGCTGACGTAGCGGGCGGCCAGGCCCTTGGAGCGCAGGCAGGCGAGCATCAGGTGGGCGAAGTCCTGGCACACGCCGCGGCGGCGCTCCAGCACCTCGGTCAACGGGGTCGCCACCTGGGTGGCCTCGGCGTCGAAGTCGAAGCCGGTGAAGATCTTTTCCATCAGCGCGGCGGCGCAGAGCAGCAGCGGCCGGCCCAGGGGGAAGCAGTCCTCGGCGAAGTCGGCGAACTGGCGCTTGATGCGCACATAGGGCGACTCCACCCGGTAGCGGCAGGCCTCCAGCACCTCGGCACCCAGGGGGCGCCCGGTGAAGGCCTGGCCGGCCAGGGCCAGTTCCCAGGGGGGCGAGCTGTCCAGGGTGTGGGGGCCACGGGGCAGCACTTCCACCAGCAACCGCGCGTTGACCTGCAGTTCGTCATGGGGCCGTTCGAAGGCCAGGCGGCACAGGGGGTTGCCGAACACGTCCAGCCCATCGCTGCGGGAAGACGGCGCCGGGTTGATCTCCAGATCCTGCCCGCTGCACAGCTGCCAGGGGCACTCGCGGGGCCACAGGTGCACCAGTTGCTGGGCCAGCGACACCGGCGCGGCATAGCGGTAGTGGGTGTCGTGGAACACCTGGTAGCGCGCGCCCTGGGGGGCGAGGGAGGCGGCTCGGGATTGCATCACGCGGACACCGTTTGCTGGCTGACGTCGTCGACATGGGCAAAATAGCGCAAAGCGAGACGATCCGAGACCTGGCCGACCATCTGGCCGATGTCGCCCAGCAGTTGCGCCAGCCCTTCCAGCACCTCGTTGAGGCTGTCGCTGCCGAACAAGGGGTTTTCCAGGGTGCCCAGGTCGAAGGCCAGCAGGCGCCCGATCAGGCCGCTGAGCATCAGTTCCTGGGGTGCACCGAATTCCTCGTGCAGGCGGCCCAGGGAGCGCTCCAGGGCCTGCAGCTGGAAGCGCAGGGCGTGGGGGTTCTGCTCGTGCAGCAGAAGCAGGTCGAGCACCGGGATCAGCTGCGGCGAGGCCAGGTAGCGCGAACGGTAGGTGATGGTGCTGTTGCCCAGCTCCAGCAGCCACTCCAGGGCGCCCGGGTCCCAGGCGGCGCCGCCGCGCAGGAAGCCGGCGATGCTGTCGGCGAAGAAGCGCACGCGCTCGATGCGCCGGCCGATCATCAGGAAGCGCCAGCCGTCGTCACGGGTCATGTCGTCGAGGGCGAAGCCGGAGAGCGCGGCCAGGGACATGAGCAGGCGGCTGAGGAAGTCCAGCGCGTCGCCCAGGTCCATGCGCGCCGGGTCGAGGCCCTGCACCTCCTGCTGCAGCTCCAGCACCGCGTGCCAGTTCTCCCGCGACAGGCGCCCGCGCACCTGGGCCGCGGCCCAGTGCAGGCGGCGCAGGTTGCTGCGCAGGCTGAAGGGCCAGTCGTCATCGAGCAGGGCGTTGAGCAGGCGCCGGTCCAGGGGCTCGTCACCGGCCGGCAGCTGGCCCAGGACCTCGGCCAGCTCCAGGGCGGCCTGCCGGGCCTGCTCGTCGCCGTCGGCATCGACATAGCGCGACAGCACCACGCGCAACAGCCGCGCGGCATCGTCGCAGCGCTCGGTGTAGCGGCCGAACCAGAACAGGTTTTCCACCACCCGCGACGGCAGGTAGGGGTCCTGGCGGATCAGGTCGCGCACGCCGAGGGTGCGCGGCCGCAGGGGTTCACCGGTCACCGGGCGATCGGCCAGCACCCAGGTGTCCTTGCTGGCACCGCCACGCTGCATGGAGACCACTTCGGCATTGGCCTCGGAGGCGACCCGGGTCAGCCCGCCAGGCATCACCCAGTAGCAGCCATCGGCGGTGGCCACGGCGAACACGCGCATGCCGATGGCCCGCGAATGCAGGGCACCGCGCTCGCCCTCGGCCTGCCACACCGGCGCCTGGGAAAGCTGCGCCTGGCGCTGGGCGACGTAGGCGTGGGGGCGCGCCTGCAGGCGTTTGCGCAGGGCGTCCCGGGCGTGGGGCGGCAGGTTGTGGCCGAACACCGGTTCGAAGCTCTGCGAGGGGAAGGCCGGCTTGATCACCAGGTTTTCCAGGCCGTCGAGGGTTTCCTGCAGCACACCGGGGGTGCCGCACCAGCGGGTGCCGACGGTGGGCAACAGCAGCTCTTCGCCGAACAGGCGACGATTGACGGCAGGGAGGAAGCCCAGCAGGCCGGGGGACTCCAGCACGCCACTGCCCAGGGCATTGGCCACCAGCACGCGGCCACGGCGCACGGCATCCAGCAGGCCGGGCACGCCGAGTGTGGAGTCGGTGCGCAACTCCAGGGGGTCGCAGAAGTCGTCGTCCAGGCGGCGCAGCACGGCGTGCACGCGCTTCAGGCCGCCCAGGGTCTTGAGGTAGAGGGTGGCGTCGCGCACCGTCAGGTCGTGGCCCTCCACCAGCGGGAAGCCGAGCTGGCGCGCCAGGTAGAGGTGCTCGAAGTAGGTCTCGTTGAAGCGCCCGGGGGTGAGCAGAACCACCAGGGGCGTTTCGCCGTCGCTGGGGGCCTGGCGGATCAGCGTTTCCTGCAGGGCACGGAAATAGCCGGCCAGGTATTGCACGCGCAGGTCGCGGTAGAGCTCCGGGAAGGCACGGGAAACGATCTGCCGGTTCTCCAGCACATAGCCGGCACCGGAGGGTGCCTGGGTGCGGTCGGCCAGCACGTGCCAATGGCCGTCGGCGTCACGGGCCAGGTCCACCGCGTAGCTGTGCAGGTAGGTGCCGTTTATGGCCTGGATGCCCTGGCAGGGCCAGAGGAAGCTGGTGTGGCCGAACACCAGCTCACTGGGCAGCAGGCCTTCGGCGATGAGCTTCTGTTCGCCATAGACATCCGCCAGCACGGCGTTGAGCAGGCGCGCGCGCTGGGCCACGCCGTGGGCGATGGGCTGCCATTCCTCGGCGGAGAGCAGGTTGGGCAGCAGGTCCAGCTCCCAGGGGCGGTCGGTGCCCTTGGGGTCGGCGTAGACGTTGTAGGTGACGCCGTTTTCCTGGATCTGCCGCGCCAGCAGCTCCTGGCGCTGGCGCAGCTGGGCGGCGCTGCTGCGCTGAAGTTGGCGGTACAGGCGCTGCCAGTGCGGGCGCACGTCGCCGTTGGCATCGAGCAGCTCGTGGTAGGCCGTGGCGGTCAGGGGGTAATGGGCAAGCAGGTCGGACATCTGGTACTCGCGAATGGATGCGCCCGTTCTCAACTGTGGACCAAGGTACCGCCGACAGCTGGCCGGATGCCAGCTGCGGCGGTGCCCAGCTTAATGGCGACGCAGGTCCAGGGTCATTGGCAGCTCGTCGTCCCTTTGCGGCGGCTCCACCTGGAGCTTGCCGGGGCTGTGGCCGAGGCGGAAGAAGCGCGCCAGGCGACGGCTTTCCGCTTCATAGGCGTTGACCGGGAAGCTGTCGTAGTTGCGCCCGCCGGGGTGGGCGACGTGGTACTGGCAGCCGCCGAGGGAGCGTTGCATCCAGGTGTCCACCAGGTCGAACACCAGGGGCGCGTGCACGCCGATGGTGGGTTGCAGGCAGGAGGCCGGCTGCCAGGCGCGGTAGCGCACGCCGCCGATGAACTCGCCGACCCGACCGGTGGGCTGCAGGGGCACCGCCTCGCCGTTGCAGGTGAGCACGTAGCGGTCCGGCGCCAGGCCGGAGAGCTTGAGCTGCACCCGCTCCAGGGACGAATCCACATAGCGCACGGTGCCGCCGGCGGCGCCCTCCTCGCCCAGCACGTGCCAGGGTTCCAGGGCCTGGCGCAGCTCCAGGTCGATGCCCTTGACCATGAAGTCGCCGTACTTGGGGAAACGGAATTCGAAGTGCGGCGCGAACCACTCGCCACGCACCGGGTAGCCGGCCTGGTTGAGCTCGTGCACCACGTCGTCGAAGTCCTGCTGGACGAAGTGCGGGAGGAGGAAGCGGTCGTGCAGTTCGGTGCCCCAGCGCGCCAGTTTCGGCGGTGCGTAGGGCTCCTCCCAGAAGCGCGCCACCAGGCCCCGCAGCAGCAGTTGCTGGGCCAGGCTCATGCGCGCGTGGGGCGGCATCTCGAAGGCGCGCAGTTCCAGCAGGCCGAGGCGGCCGGAGGTGCTGTCGGGCGAGTAGAGCTTGTCGATGCAGAACTCGGCGCGGTGGGTGTTGCCGCTGACGTCCACCAGCAGGTTGCGCAGCAGGCGGTCCACCAGCCAGGGCGGGCAGTCGGCGCCCGGCTCGGGCATCTGCGCGAAGGCCACTTCCAGTTCGTAGAGAGCGTCGTTGCGCGCCTCGTCCACCCGCGGTGCCTGGGAGGTGGGGCCGATGAACAGGCCGGAGAACAGGTAGGACAGCGAGGGGTGGTTGTGCCAGTAGCTGATCAGGCTGCGCAGCAGGTCGGGGCGGCGCAGGAAGGGCGAGTCGCCCGGGGTGGCGCCACCGAGGACGAAGTGGTTGCCGCCGCCGGTGCCGACGTGGCGACCATCCACCATGAATTTCTCGCTGGCCAGGCGCGTCTGCCGCGCGGCCTCGTAGAGGAATTCGGTACGCTCCACCAGTTCGTCCCAGTTGCCGGACGGGTGGATGTTCACCTCGATCACACCCGGGTCGGGGGTGACGCGGAAGGTGTTCAGGCGCGGGTCGCCGGGGGGCTCGTAGCCTTCCAGCAGTACCGGGCAGTCCAGCGCGCGCGCAGTGGCCTCGATGGCGGCCACCAGCTCCAGCCAGCTGTCGAGCTCCGCCAGGGGCGGCATGAACAGGTACAGACGGCCGTCGCGGGGCTCGGCGCACAGGGCGGTACGGACCACACCCGCGGCCGACTGGTGGAGGCCGGGCGCGGCCTCGGCCTGGCCCTTGCCGGGCGCGCCCTGACGCAGCTGAGTGCGGATCTCGGCGGCACGGCGCAGCGGCGGGAAGGCCTGGCCGGGGTCGGCGGCGTGGATATAGGGGTAGTCGGCCTCACTGACCCAGGGTTGCGAGTCCAGCGGCAGGCGGTAGCCCATGGCCGAGTCGCCGGGGAGCAGGCGGCAGTGTTCGTCGCGCAGGAACCAGGACCCGGTCTGCCAGCCGTCGCCTTCGCTGTTGCGGCCCAGGGGCAGCACCTGGCCAACGATTTCGCCGAGGCCCTGCTCGAAGACCTTGCGCAGGCGCTCGCGCTCCAGCGGGTCGGCCAGGCGCGGGTCTTCCGGGGTGACGTTGGCCGGCAGCCGGCGCTCGCGCCAGAGGTAGTAGTACCAGTCTTCGTAGGCCGGGAAGATGCCGTCGTCGGCCAGCCCCAGGCGCTCGGCCAGTTGGGCGAGGAAGCGCCCGGCCAGCTCGGCGCTGGCGTCGTAGCTGCGGGTTTCGTCGGCGAACAGCGCCGGGTCGTTCCAGATCGGCTCGCCGTCACGGCGCCAGAAGCAGTTCAGCGACCAGCGCGGCAGTTGCTCGCCCGGGTACCACTTGCCCTGGCCGAAATGCACCAGGCCGTTGGGGGCGTATTGCCCGCGCAGGCGGTGGAACAGCTCGGCGGCCAGGCGCCGCTTGTTGGGGCCGAGGGCGGCGGTGTTCCACTCCGGGTCATCGGGGTGGTCGATGGCGACGAAGGTGGGTTCGCCGCCCATGGTCAGGCGCACGTCGCGGGCCAGCAGGTCGCGGTCGATGCGCCGGCCCAGGTCGAGGATCGCCGCCCACTGTTCGTCGCTGTAGGGCCGGGTGACCCGGGGCGCCTCCCAGATGCGCTCGACGCGCATCTCGTGGCTGAACTCGCACTCGCACTCATCCACCGCACCGCTGATGGGCGCCGCCGATGAGGGCTCGGGGCTGCAGGCCAGCGGCACGTGACCTTCGCCGGCGAACAGGCCGGACGTGGGGTCGAGACCGATCCAGCCGGCACCGGGCAGGTAGACCTCGCACCAGGCGTGCAGGTCGGTGAAGTCCACTTCGGTGCCGCTGGGGCCATCGAGGGATTTCTGGTCGGCGGTGAGTTGGATCAGGTAGCCGGAAACGAAGCGTGCCGCCAGGCCGATGTGGCGCAGCAGTTGCACCAGCAGCCAGGCGGAATCACGGCAGGAGCCGGAGCCCAGCTCCAGGCTCTGCTCGGGCGTCTGCACGCCGGGCTCCATGCGGATGAGGTAGCGGATATCCCGCGAGACACGCTGGTTGAGCGCCACCAGGAAGTCGACGCTGGCGCGCGGTGTGAGGTCGACAGCGGCGAGGTATTTGGCGAACAGCGGCGTGGCCGGCTGGCGGCTGAGGTAAGGCGCCAGCTCGCGTTGCTCGTCGGCGGTGTAGGCGAAGGGCGCCTGCTCGGCATAGGGCTCGAGGAAGAAGTCGAAGGGGTTGAACACCGCCATTTCGACCACCAGGTCCACCTCGACCTTGAGTTCGCGGGTCTTTTCGGGGAACACCAGGCGCGCCAGGTAGTTGCCTTGCGGGTCCTGCTGCCAGTTGATGAAGTGCTTGCCCGGTTCGACCTTCAGCGAGTAGCCGAGGACGCGCGTGCGGCTGTGGGGCGCCGGGCGCAGGCGGACGATCTGCGGACCGAGGGCGACCTCGCGGTCGTAGCGGTAGTGGGTGATGTGGTGCAGTGCGACGTGGATCGACACGGCGTGCCTCCTGCGAGCCTGAGCGATGGCCTTGCTGCGCAAGTCTCATGCCAGCGCGCAAGGTGCTGTTTTGTCGATGGGTGCGCCCCGCGCCGGCACTGGAACGGGGCTCGGGCCGCACTGCTTCGAACGGCGTGCACGAAAATGGTTCGTGTCGCGTGCCGACGGCTTTCGGATCAGCGCCTGAGCATAGACGGGGAAGATGACGGGGAGGGTGCCCTGTGGGAGCGAATTTATTGGCTCTGTCTGCGTTAGCTGCTGTGGTTTTAATGCAGGCGCTCAAGCACGGCCCTTTCGGGGTGCCCGAGGGTTCGTGCCACCTCCACCGCATGGGTTTCGCTTCGCTCTACGCCATCCTACGAAAGCCTGTGCGCACCACGTGGCGATGCGCTGGACGAAGAAAGTTGGAGCAGCCGCCAACGCCCCTCCAGGAGGCCGAACGCAGTCGTTGCGCCGGGGGACGAGCGGCATGGATGCCGCGAGAGGCGCGCCAGGCCATGGATGGCCCATCGCGCCGGCCCCCAGAGCGGCGATGGAGTGAGGGAACCCGACGCAGTCGGGCCGGATGATGGGGCAAGTTTTTTGGTTCCTTTTCACCGGGCTGGCGTTCCAGCGATTGGAAAAGGGACTCGCCCGGGTGGGCGAAACCAGAAATATCACCAGAGCTCGGCAATCAGCTGGGCTCAAATCCTCTAGCAACACTTAACGCAGACAGAGCCAATTCATTCGCGATCAGCGCCGTGCACGCCCATCGCGGTTGAAACCGCTCCCACAGAAGCCCCGGCGCCCCCAAACTGCCTGCCGTTAGCTGCGGCAGGCACCGGGCAGGCCGGCGATCCAGCGCTCCAGCAGGTCGAGGCCTTCGCGGTGGACGGCGGAGCGACCGAGCTCGGGCATCATCACGCTGGGGTCGGTGCTTTCGACGCGGTAGGTGAGGACCGACTCCTCGGGCTTGCCCGGGTGGATATCCACCAGGCGGTCGCCGGAACCCTTGCCGGCGGCCACGGGCTGCTTGCACAGGCCGTAGTTGATGCCCATCGGCGCGGCGGCGTCGAGGAACAGGCCGGAGGTGCGGGCCGGGCCCTTGGGGTTGTGGCAGTGGCCGCAGTTGGCGTCGAGGTAGCTGCGTGCCTGCAGCTCAAGGCTTTCACCGTCACGGGGCTGGCCGAACAGGGCGTTGCGCGGGATGCCGGCCGCCTCGGGCAGGCCCGTGAGGAAGCCACGCTTCTGCCAATGGGCGAGCTGGTTGTCGAGGCCATCGGCGTAGGCCAGCTCCTTGTTCAGGTGCCGCGCCTTGGGGCCGAGGGGGCGCACGCCTTCGCCATGGCGCTCTTCATGGCAGCCGGCGCACTGGTTGGCGTCGGGCACCTGGTAGTCGACGGCGAGGCGCTGGCCCTTCTCGTCCAGCAGTTCCAGGTCGAAGCTGGCACCGGCCCATTCCAGGGTGGCTTCCTTCTGCGCCTCGTCCCAGACGTAGGGCAGCGCCATCCAGCCGTCCTTCTGCCGCAGCAGGATGCGCGTTTCCACCAGGCGCACGCGGTCCAGGGCCAGGCCTTCACGGGGGTCGCGGTCGTCCTGGCCGTTCTTCAGCAGACGGCCCTGTTCGTCGCGGGGGTAGTAGAAGGTCTTGGTCAACACGGTGCCGACGGGGTAGTCGAAGTGGTCTTCGCCGTATTGCGCCGCCTGCCCTTCGGGCATCCACAGGGTGCGCATCTTGTGCGCGTAGTCGGTGAACAGCGGGGTGTTGAGGTCATAGGGCAGCACGGCGGCCACCGGCTGCAGATGGCCGTCGGCCAGGCGCAGCATGCCCCATTCGCTGAGCTTCTCGGGGTAGGCGTCACCTTCGGGCATGAACCGCGGCTCCGGCTGCCGGCCGCAGGCGGCCAGCAGCAGGAGGGCGATCAACAGCAGGCCTCGCTTCATGCGCCGGGGGCCTCCTTGGCCGAGCCGAGGACGATTTCCGGCAGCGCCGGCAGCGTGCAGCGGTGGTCGGTCATGTCGGTGGTGATGTTCTTGTAGCCGTTGGGGCCGTCGACGTTGATCAGCGTGGCTTCGCCGTTGTCGACGCAGATGCCCTGGTCCGCCGGGAGCTTGCCGTCGACCAGCTTGGCCGGGTTGACATAGCCGTCCCAGAGGATGTCGGGCAGGCGCCCGCTGAGGCCGAACTTGGCGACCTTGAGGGCCTTGAGCTCGAGGTTGTCCGGGCTGTCGCCGCCGGGGCCGAAGCGGTTGCCGTGGATGGCGATGCGCTCGGGGTAGGGGTCGAAGTTCTCCGAGGTGGAGAGGTTGGTGTAGCCGGTGCTGAAGTAGCTGCTGACGATGATGTTGGCGGTGCGGTGGCCGCTGATGTCGTTGTCGAAGATTTCCACATCGTCGTTGGAGTTGATCACCACGCCCGAGCCGGCCGGCACGCTGGCCACCGGGGTGCCCTTGTGGCCGAAGTTGTCGTGGCCGTTGTCCTTGACCTGGTTGCGGTAGACGCGGGTGCCGTGCCCCGGTTGCTGCAGGTTGGGCATGTTGAACACGAGGATGCCACCGGTGTTGCCGGTGGCGAGGTTGTCGTAGACGTCGGCGCCGATGGTGTTCTCGATCTCGATGCCGGCGACGTTGCGTTCGGCGCGGCTGTTGCGCACCACGACGTTGCGCGACTGGCCGACGTAGATGCCGGCGTCGGAGGCGCCGATGGCCACGGCGCCTTCGATCAGGGTGTTTTCGGTCTGCACCGGGTAGATGCCGTAGGCGCCGTTCTCGGTGGCCGGGCCGTTGGTCCATTCGGTGCGCACGTTGCGGATGACGATGTTCTTGCCACCCACCACCTTGAGCGCGTCGCCCTTGGTGTCTTCCAGGGCGAGGTCTTCGATGGTGAAGTCGGAGGCGTCCACCAGCAGCCCTTCGGCGCCGGCCTTCTGGCCCTTGAAGTTGAGGATGGTCTTGTCCATCCCCGCGCCCTTGATGGTGACGCCGCTGGCCTTGAGGCTGAGGCTGCGGTCGAGCTGGTAGGTGCCGGCGGGTATTTCGATGACGGTGCCCGGCTTGGCCTTGATCAGCTTGGCCTGCAGTTCTTTCTGGAAATCCACGTGGGTGGTGGGCGTCTTGTCCTGCTCGCCGCAGCCGGCCAGCAGCACCGAGAGCGCGAGAAGGGAAAGGGAGGCGATACGCATGGCGGGCTCCGTCGTTGTTTTTATGAGATTGGAACTATAGTGCCAAAAGCATTTTGTAACTAGTCCCTTCAGCGAAGCCTATTTCGCATAGAACAGCGGGCGGCTGAAGTCGTTCCCACAGGCCTTGGACAGTGGCCAGAAATGAAAACGCCAGCTCGGGGCTGGCGTTTTCGCAGGGCAGGTCGATCAGCGCGGTACAGCGGGGCGCTTGCCGGGCTTCTTGCCGCCCTTGCCGGCGCCGCCCTTCTCCGCCTGGCGACGGGCCTGGGCTGCGGCCTTGGCTTCCTCGCGCTTGTCCCAGGGCTTGCTGCCATCGCTGGCGCGGGGCGGCAGGCCGGTGTGCTGGGTGAGCATGGCCTTGCCGACCTTCTTGCTGCCGGCCGGGGTGGAGTTCTTGCGGCGGGCGCTCTGGTAGCTGTCGGTTTCCGGCTGGTAGGACGGGATCAACTGGTGCTTGCCGTTGCCGATCAGGTCGGCGCGGCCCATGCGCTCCAGCGCGGCACGCAGCATCGGCCAGCCCTTGGGATCGTGGTAGCGCAGGAAGGCCTTGTGCAGGCGGCGCTGCTCCTCGCTCTTGACGATGGTCACGCCGTCGCTCTTGTAGGTGACCTTGCGCAGGGGGTTCTTGCCCGAGTGGTACATGGCGGTGGCGCTGGCCATGGGCGAGGGGTAGAAGGCCTGCACCTGGTCGGCGCGGAAGCCATTGCCCTTGAGCCACAAGGCGAGGTTCATCATGTCTTCGTCGGTGGTGCCCGGGTGCGCGGCGATGAAGTAGGGGATCAGGTACTGCTCTTTCCCGGCCTCCTTGGAGTACTTCTCGAACATGCGCTTGAAGCGGTCATAGCTGCCGATGCCCGGCTTCATCATCTGGTTGAGCGGGCCTTCCTCGGTGTGTTCCGGGGCGATCTTCAGGTAGCCACCGACGTGGTGGGTGACCAGCTCCTTGACGTATTCCGGCGACTCGACGGCGAGGTCGTAGCGCAGGCCCGAGGCGATGAGGATCTTCTTCACCCCCGGCAGCGCACGGGCGCTGCGGTACAGCTGGATCAGGGAGGAGTGATCGGTGTTCAGGTTCGGGCAGATGCCGGGGAACACGCAGGACGGCTTGCGGCACGCGGATTCGATTTCCGGGCTCTTGCAGGCGATGCGGTACATGTTGGCGGTGGGGCCACCGAGGTCGGAAATGACGCCGGTGAAGCCGGGCACCTTGTCACGGATCTCTTCGATCTCGCGGATGATCGACTCTTCCGAGCGGTTCTGGATGATGCGGCCTTCGTGCTCGGTGATGGAGCAGAAGGTGCAGCCGCCGAAGCAGCCACGCATGATGTTCACCGAGAAACGGATCATCTCGTAGGCGGGGATCTTTTCCTTGCCATAGGCCGGGTGCGGCACCCGCGCATAGGGCATGCCGAACACGTAGTCCATTTCCTCGGTGGTCATGGGGATGGGCGGCGGGTTGAACCACACGTCCGTCTCACCATGGCGCTGCACCAGCGCGCGGGCGTTGCCCGGGTTGGTTTCCAGGTGCAGCACGCGGTTGGCATGGGCGTAGAGCACCGGGTCGTTGCGCACCTTCTCGAAGGACGGCAGGCGGATCACGGTCTTGTCGCGGGTCATGCGCGGGCTGGCCAGCAGCTGCACGACCTTGGGTTCGTTCGGGTCTTCGACCTGGGCCTTTTCCTGCTCGATGGCGCAGGCTTCGGTGTCCTGGGTGTTGACGTAGGGGTTGATGATCTTGTCGACCTTGCCGGGGCGGTCGATGCGCGTGGAGTCGACCTCGTACCAGCCCTCGGGCGTATCGCGGCGGATGAACGCGGTGCCGCGGATGTCGGTGATCGAATCGATCTTCTCGCCGTAGGCCATGCGCTGGGCGATTTCCACCACGGCGCGCTCGGCGTTGCCGTAGAGCAGGATGTCGGCGCAGGCGTCGATCAGGATCGAGTGGCGGACCTTGTCCTGCCAGTAGTCGTAGTGCGCGATGCGGCGCAGCGAGGCCTCGATGCCACCGAGCACGATGGGCACGTGGGTGTAGGCCTCCTTGCAGCGCTGGCTGTACACCAGGCTGGCGCGGTCCGGGCGCTTGCCCGCCAGGCCGCCGGGGGTGTAGGCGTCGTCGGAGCGGATCTTCTTGTCGGCGGTGTAGCGGTTGATCATCGAGTCCATGTTGCCGGCGGCGACGCCGAAGAACAGGTTGGGCTCGCCGAGCTTCATGAAGTCGTCTTTCGAGCGCCAGTCGGGCTGGGCGATGATGCCGACGCGGAAGCCCTGGGCCTCCAGCAGGCGGCCGATGATCGCCATGCCGAACGAAGGATGATCGACGTAGGCGTCACCGGTGACGATGATGATGTCGCAGGAATCCCAGCCAAGTTGGTCCATCTCCGCCCGGCTCATTGGCAGGAAAGGTGCAGGACCGAAACACTCGGCCCAGTACTTCTGATAGTCGAACAGCGGCTTGGCGGCTTGCATGGCAGGGACCGTCGGATCTCAGGTGAAAAAGCGGGCGCGAAATATAGCACAAAAAATGAACAAGCCCGACTTCCCTGCTGGGTTTTACACAGCCTTTCGCGGCAGGCGACATATAGCTGTCATCACTCTGATACCTAATGGCTATACTCCTGCCGATAACAATACCGCCCGCCCCTCCAGAGGTTACGGGCACAAGGAGCGTGCGGTGCTTCGCTTAATCCATCTGACAGTGTTTCTGCTGGGCATCCTTGGCCTCTGCGGCCAGACCCGTGCGGCCCCTTTCCTGTTGCAGGCCGATAGCAGCGGCACGCCCCTGAATACCCATATAGAGCTGCTGGAAGACCCCAGCGGCAGCTTGGGTATCGCCGACATGGCCGATCCGGCGGTGCAATCGCGCTTCGTTCCGGCGGACGGGCGCGCCTCCGTGGGGCAGAGCCGCAGCGCCTGGTGGGTGAAGGTGCAACTGGCCCGCGCCGCCGATGCGCCCGCCCAGTGGTGGCTGGAGAACTCCGGCATCACCGTGTTCCGCGTGCGCCTGTACCTGCCCGACGGCCAGGGCGGCTGGACCGAGCGCGAGACCAGCGAGAGCGTGCCCTTCGCCGAGGGCCGCGATTTCGACTACCGGCGCATGGTGTTCCGCCTGCCGGACCTCGGCACAGAACCCCTGACCTTCTACTTCCGCAGCTACGACCCGGCCGGCAACTCCTTTCCGCTCAAGGCCTGGCAGCTGGATGACCTGCAGGACCTGCGCGCCACCGAGGACATGGGCTTCGGCCTGATCTACGGGGTGATCCTGGCGCTGTTCCTCTACAACCTGTTCATCCTCGTGGCCCTGCGCGACAAGGCCTACCTCTGGTACGTGCTGGCCACCGGCTGCGCCCTAGTGTTCATCCTCAGCATGACCGGCCACGGCTTCCAGTATTTCTGGGGCGGCTCGCCGGTGCCCTTCTGGCTCGACCGCATCAGCCTGCCCTCGCTCTGGGGCATCTTCGTCATGCGCTTCACCCAGGAGCTGCTGTACACCCGGCGCGGCCTGGTCTGGGCCGACCGCGCCTTCAACGTCAGCTGCGTGCTCTACGCCATCGCCATCCTCATCAACGCCTTCGGCTACCGCGCCGAGGGCGCCCTGCTGATCGCCATCACGCCCATCGTCACCGTACCCACCGCACTGGTGAGCGCCGGTGTGCGCTGGTACCAGGGCTTCATCCCGGCGCGCTTCTACCTGGTCGGCTACGGCACCGTGCTGGTCAGCACGGCGGTGCTGGTGATGCGCGCGGCGGGGATCATCCAGCCCACCAACTTCACCGCCTACATGTTCCCCATCGCCGTGGCGGCGGAGTCGATCCTGTTCTCCTTCGCCCTCGCCTACCGCATCCAGATGCTCAAGCAGGAGAAAGCCGCCGCACTGGAGCAGGTGGACCGCGAGAAGACCGCGCGCCTGGCGCAGATGCAGGCCAGCGCCGACGAGCTGCAGGCCGCCGTGGCCAACCGCACCGCCGAGCTGGCGGCCGCCAACCTGCGCCTCTGCGAGCGCGAGCAGGAGCTGGAGCACGCGGCCTTCCATGACGCCCTGACCGACCTGCCCAACCGCCGCTACCTGATCGAACGCGCCGAGACCGCCCTGGCCAACGCCGGCCGCCGCGGCGAGACGGTGGCGCTGATGCTGATCGACCTGGACCACTTCAAGCCGATCAACGACAAGTACGGGCACGACGCCGGCGACGCGATGCTGCGCACCATCGCCCAGCGCCTGCGCGAGCATGTGCGCGGTGGCGACAGCGTGGCGCGCCTGGGCGGCGACGAGTTCGCGGTGCTGATCTGCGGGCCGGATTCCGAGCCCCATGCCCGGGAGATCGCCGAGCGGCTACTGGCCGAGCTGGCGGAGCCGGTGCTCTACGGCACCCAGCGCCTGACGGTGACCATCAGCATTGGCGTCGCGCTCTACCCGCAACACGCACGGCAGTTCGCCGGCCTCTACAAGACCGCCGACCAGGCGATGTACAAGGTCAAGGAGAAGGGCCGCTCGGGCTTCGCGATCTTCGGCGCCGATGGCGAGCTGTCCAGCGAGGCACGCCTGGAGCTGGACGTGCTCAAGGTGCCGAGCGGGCTGGTCTGAGCCTTAGCTCAGGTAGCGCCGCGGCACCCGCGCAGTGACCTGGGTGAGCAGCTCGTAGCCGATGGTGCCGCAGGCTGCCGCCAGCTCGTCCACCGGCAATTGCTTGCCCCACAGCTCCACGGCATCGCCTTCGGCGGCTTCCGGCAGGTCGCTGAGATCCACCGCGAGCATGTCCATCGACACCCTCCCCGCCAGGGGCACGCGCTGCCCGCGAATCACCACCGGCGTGCCGCTGGGCGCATTGCGCGGGTAGCCGTCAGCATAACCGCAGCTGACGATGCCGATGCGCGAAGGGCGCTCGGCGACCCAGATGGCGCCATAGCCCACACTCTCCCCCACCGCGACATCACGCACGGCGATCAGCTCGGCGGTCAGGCTCATGGCCGGCTTGAGCCCCAGCTCGCGCGCGGTGAGGTCGGCGAACGGCGTGGCGCCGTAGAGCATGATGCCGGGGCGCACCCAGTCCATGTGCGCGGCGGGAATGGTGAGGATGGCGGCGGAGTTGGCCAGGCTGCGCTGGTCGAAGTCCAGGTCCAGCAGGCCGAGGAAGCACTCCACCTGCTGCTCGGTGAGTGCGTGGCCGCGCTCGTCGGCGCAGGCGAAGTGGCTGATCAGGTTGAGTTCGGCGACCTTGCCGGCGCCACGTAGGAGCCCGTGCCACTCGCGCAGGGCCTCGGCGTCGAAACCAAGGCGGTGCATGCCGGAATCCAGCTTCAGCCAGACATTCAGCGGGCGGCTGGTTTGGGCGGCGAGCAAGGCCTCGGCCTGGCGCTCGCCCTGCACCACCACATCCAGCCCCAGCTGGGCGGCGATCAGGTACTCGCGGGGCTCGAAGCAGCCCTCCAACAGCAGGATGCGCGCGCGGTCGTCCATGGCGCGGGCTTCCGCCGCCTCTTCCAGGCAGGCCACCGCGTAGCCATCGGCGACGTCGTGCAGCACGCTGACCACCTCACGCACGCCGTGCCCATAGGCATTGGCCTTGACCACCGCAAACACCTGGCGCTCCGGCGCACAGCGCTTGGCGACGGCATGGTTGTGGCGGATGGCGGAAAGGTCGACAGCAGCGATCAGCGGGCGCATGGGCATGGCTCAGGAACGAAAACGGGTGCCCATGATAACTGCACGGCGCCCATCTTCATTGATCCATGGCGGGATTGGAGCTGGAAGCTGGAAGCTGGAAGCTGGAAGCTGGAAGCTGGAAGCTGGAAGCTGGAAGCTGGAAGCTGGAAGCTGGAAGAGCCTGGGGGATCGACGGAGACCGTCAACCCCTGGGCTCATCTGTTTTCGGAGCCTGGACGTAGGGTGGACCACGCTTCACCGGTCCACCGCAACGGAGCCCCGATCGGCACCGCTGGTGGATGCAAAGAGCGGCATCCACCCTACGCGCAAAACCCGCTTCAGGCTTCAGGCTTCAGGCTTCAGGCTTCAGGCTCAAGCCTTATTCATCTTCGAAGTTGTAGCTGCCCGGCGCGAGGTTTTCGAAGCGCGAGTATTTGCCGAGGAAGGCCAGGCGCGCGGTGCCGAGGGGGCCGTTACGCTGCTTGCCGATGATGATCTCGGCCACGCCCTTGTACTCGGTCTCGGGGTGGTAGACCTCGTCACGGTAGACGAAGAGGATGATGTCGGCGTCCTGCTCGATGGCCCCGGATTCGCGAAGGTCGGAGTTGATCGGGCGTTTGTTCGGGCGCTGTTCCAGGCCCCGGTTGAGCTGGGACAGGGCGATGACCGGGCAGTTGAATTCCTTGGCCAGGCCCTTGAGCGAGCGGGAGATCTCGGAGATCTCGTTCACCCGGCTGTCGCCACTTGAGCCCGGGATCTGCATCAGCTGCAGGTAGTCGACCATGATCAGGCCGATCTCGCCGTGTTCGCGGGCCAGGCGGCGGGTGCGCGCGCGCATCTCCGACGGCGAGATGCCGGCGGTGTCGTCGATGAACAGCTTGCGGTCGTTGAGCAGGTTGACCGCGGAGGTGAGGCGCGGCCAGTCGTCGTCATCCAGGCGGCCGGCGCGGACCTTGGTCTGGTCAATGCGCCCGAGGGACGCGAGCATACGGATGACGATGGATTCGGAGGGCATTTCCAGCGAGTAGACGAGGATCGACTTGTCGCTGCGCATCAGCGCGTTCTCCACCAGGTTCATGGCGAAGGTGGTCTTACCCATGGAGGGACGGCCGGCGACGATGATCATGTCGGCCGGCTGCAGGCCGCTGGTGAGGCTGTCCAGCTCGTCGAAGCCGGTGGACAGGCCGGTGATGGCATCGCCGTTGTTGAACAGCTCGTCGATGCGGTCGATGGCCTTGACCAGGATGTCGTTGATGCCCACCGGGCCGCCGGTCTTCGGCCGCGCCTCGGCGATCTGGAAGATCAATCGCTCGGCTTCGTCGAGAATCTCTTCGCCCGTGCGCCCCTGCGGTGCGTAGGCGCTGTCGGCGATCTCGGTGCTGATGCCGATCAGCTGGCGCAGGGTGGCGCGCTCGCGAATGATCTGCGCATAGGCCTTGATGTTGGCCACCGAGGGGGTGTTCTTCGCCAGTTCGCCCAGGTAGGCGAGGCCACCGACCTGGGACAGCTGCCCTTCCTTGTCCAGCTGTTCGGACAGGGTCACCACGTCGAAGGGCGCGTTGCGCTCGGCGAGCTTGAAGATGGCGCGGAAGATCAGGCGGTGGTCGTGGCGATAGAAGTCACTATCGGAGACCTGGTCGAGTACCCGCTCCCATGCGTTGTTGTCGAGCATCAGGCCCCCCAGCACTGCCTGCTCGGCCTCGATGGAGTGCGGCGGCACCTTGAGGGCGGAGGTTTCCAGGTCGAACTGTTCGGGAAGGCTGATTTCGTTCATGGGCTCGGGAATGCATGCGGTAGAAAGACAACGGGCACGTCACCGCTCTCGCAATGACGTGCCCGATTGTTAGCGTGCTCGCACCTGAGTGCAAGCATGCTCCGCCTGGACGGCGCGAACGCCGACCAGGCGCGCTGACTTAGGCAGCGATGACGATCAGCTTGACGGTCGCTTCAACGTCGGTGTGCAGGTGCACAGCTACGTCGTACTCGCCAACCTGACGGATGGTGCCGTTCGGCAGACGAACTTCGGCTTTGGCAACCTCAACGCCGGAGGCGGTCAGGGCGTCAGCGATGTCGTGGGTACCGATGGAACCGAACAGCTTGCCTTCGTCACCGGCGGTGGCAGTGATGGTCACTTCCAGCTCAGCCAGTTGGGCAGCGCGAGTTTCAGCCGAAGCTTTCTTCTCGGCAGCCAGTTTTTCCAGCTCAGCGCGGCGAGCTTCGAACGCAGCAACGTTCTCGGCGGTAGCGCGGGTGGCCTTGCCTTGCGGCAGCAGGTAGTTACGACCGTAACCAGCCTTGACGTTCACCTTGTCGCCCAGGTTGCCCAGGTTGGCGATTTTTTCGAGCAGAATGATTTCCATTTGGGAATCCTCTTAACTATTAACCTTCACCGTTCGCGGGACCGGCGCCGTTCTTACGTGCCAGGCGTCCGCGAAAATCAAACAGGCTGTCGATCACAGCCAAAAGACAGATCAAGTTCCCGATCAGCAGCACGGCCAGGTACAGCACTATCAGCCAGCCACCCGACAGGCGCTTCAGGGCGATGAGCCCGTGCCCGAGGGCAGCACCTGCGAACAACAGCGGCACGCTGCACAGCGGCCCAAGCAACGCGGCTCGTGCATCCAGCGCCGGGATCAGAATGCATCCCAGCAGCAGGGCCACGGCAACCGCGGGCCTCAGGCGCAGACTCCGGAATTCGCGACCGAAGCCGCCCGGGTTGTACAACGCCGCTTGCCAATAGCGCGCCAGCACCAGGCAGAGGAGGCAGGTGGCCTGCAGCGAAGACGCCATGACCCCGGTAAGGGTCGGCACCATCGCAGCCTGCAACCTGTCGAGTTCCTCACCCGACAGCTGGGCATCGCCGCGAACCTGGGCCAGCACCTTGGTGACCTCGGTCGCCAGCACCCCGATCATCTCGGAGTAGGCGTTGCCGAGCACCAGTGCGAACACCAGGCCCAATGCCACGCTGCCAATCAGCACATGGCTCCAGGACTCGCTGACACGCAGAATCTGCGCCAGCACCAGGGTCCCGAGCAGGGCCAGAAGGATGCTCGGATCACCCAGGTACCACCAGCACGCAGCCGGCAGTACCGCCCAGGCCAGGATGCCGAAGGCATCACTGAAGCCCCGCCGCAGCAGCACCAGGCTACCTGCGGAGGCACTCAGCCAGAACAACAACGGAACCAGTGCAGCGCCAGCCACGGCCAGCGTTGCCTGCATACGGCCTCGCATGGTGAATTCAGCCAGTGCGCGCATGCGATCTATCCTTTGAAGCGTCGACTACCCGGTCTCAACGGCCGTGGCTGTCGGTGTAGGGCAGCAGGGCCAGGTAGCGGGCGCGCTTGATAGCGGTAGCCAGCTGACGCTGATACTTGGCTTTGGTACCGGTGATACGGCTAGGAACGATCTTGCCGGTTTCGGAGATGTACGCCTTCAGGGTGTTGAGATCCTTGAAGTCGATCTCTTTCACGCCTTCAGCGGTGAAACGGCAGAACTTACGACGACGGAAGAAACGTGCCATGAACTTGGCTCCTCAATAGATCCGTGGATTACTCGTCAGCGTTGTCGCTGTCGTTGTCGCTGTCATCGCCATCGGTGGCGGAGTCAGTTTCAACGCGCTCACGGCGCTCGCGGCGCTCGTTGCGGTTTTCCTCGGCCTTGAGCATCTCGGACTGGCCGGTAACGGCTTCGTCGCGACGGATGACCAGGTTACGCAGGACGGCATCGTTGTAGCGGAAGTTGTCTTCCAGCTCGGCCAGGGCCTTGCCGCTGCACTCGACGTTCAGCATCACGTAGTGAGCCTTGTGAACGTTGTTGATTGCATAGGCCAGTTGACGACGGCCCCAATCTTCCAGGCGATGAATCTTGCCACCGTCTTCTTCGATCAGCTTGGTATAGCGCTCGACCATGCCGCCAACCTGCTCGCTCTGGTCCGGGTGAACCAGGAAGATGATTTCGTAATGACGCATAAATGCTCCTTACGGGTTGTAGCCTGCCAACAAAATGTGGTCAGGCAAGGAGTGAATGTTTCGTTTTGGCTTGCCGGCGAGGAAGGCGCGCAAACGCCCGCCGGTGCGGCAAGGGGCGCCATTCTAGAGAAGCGCCCGGGGGCGCGCAAGAAAAACTGGTGAATATTTGAACAGCGCTGGAAGCTGGAAGCTGGAAGCTGGAAGCTGGAAGCTGGAAGCTGGAAGCTGGAAGCTGGAAGAGCCTGGGGGATCGACGGAGACGGTCAACCCCTGGGCTCATCTGTTTTCGGAGCCTGGACGTAGGGTGGACCACGCTTCACCGGTCCACCGCAACGGAGCCCCGATCGGCACCGCTGGTGGATGCAAAGAGCGGCATCCACCCTACGCGCAAAACCCGCTTCAGGCTTCAGCCCGGGAAAGCCTCACACCAGCGCCAGGGTCACACACAACGGAGACATGGCGGCATCCGACCACTCACTTCCAGCTTCAGGCTTCAGGCTTCAGGCTTCAGGCTTCAGGCTTGCTTTCATCTTACGCTGGCGCACCGCCTCGAACAGACAGACGCCAGTGGCGACCGAGACGTTGAGGCTGCTGACGCTGCCGGACATCGGCAGCTTCACCAGGTAGTCGCAGTGCTCGCGGGTGAGGCGGCGCATGCCCTTGCCTTCCGCGCCCATGATGAGCACGGTCGGGCCGGTCAGGTCCTGCTGGTAGAGTTCCTGTTCGGCTTCGCCGGCGGTGCCGACGGTCCACAGGCCTTTCTTCTGCAGCTTCTCCAGGGTGCGCGCGAGGTTGGTCACGGCGACCAGGGGGATCACCTCGGCGGCACCGCAGGCCACCTTGCGCACGGTGGCGTTGAGGGTGGCGGACTTGTCCTTGGGCACGATCACCGCCAGCGCACCAGCGGCATCGGCGGTGCGCAGGCAGGCGCCGAGGTTGTGCGGGTCGGTCACGCCGTCGAGCACCAGCAGCAGGGGCGGGCCTTCAGCCCCCTCCAGCAGCTCGTCGAGCATGTTCTCGCCCCAGACCTGGCTGGGGCTGACCTCGGCGACCACACCCTGGTGGACGCCTTCGGCCCATTCATCCAGCTCGCGCCGGTCCTTCTGCCCAACGGGCACACGGAATTGACCAGCCAGCTCGACCAGCGCCTGGACGCGTGGATCATGCCGGCTTTCCGCCAGCCACAGCTGCTTGACCCGCTTGGGGTGGTGACGCAACAGCGCTTCCACGGCGTGGACGCCGTAGACCTTTTCCAAATCACTCATGGTTTGACCTTGTCACTGCCGCCAGCGGCTTTCGTCTTGGGCGGTCCTTTGCGGTGCTTGGTCGGCTTGCCGGGCTTGCTCGCCGGCTTGGCCTTCTTCGGCTTGCCGCCGCTTGGTTTGCTGCCTGGCTTGTTGCCTGGTTTGGCGTCGCGATCCTTGGCGGCCGGATCCTGGCCACCCGCGCCGAAAGGCGCCCCCTTAGCGGGACGGGACTGGGCCTTGCCGCCTTGAGGCTTGCCGCCTCGAGGCTTTTCACCCCCATGACGCGCTTCGCTGAGCAACGCCTGTTTCAACGCACGGCTGCGGTTGACGTCGGTGTTGCCGAGCATTTCGTCGGCCTGGGCGAGGATTTCCGGCGATACGGCCGGCAGTGCCTGGACCTTGCCCGCCTTGCTGCGGCGCGGCGCCACGGCGACGCCAGGGGCCAGTTGCTCGGGCTGCGGGTCGCGTGCGGCGGCCTTCTTCGCCAGGGCCGCAGGCTTGCTGCCGCGGCTCCGGGTCTTGGAACCTTTGGCCGGCTTGACCTCGGGAGCGGGCGCGGACTTCTCGGCACCGCGCTTCTTGCGGCCGCCCGGTGCATTAAGGGGATTCTCGGCCAGCTCGAAGTCGATCTTGCGCTCGTCCAGGTCGACGCGCGCGATCAGCACTTCGATCGTGTCGCCCAGGCGGAAGCTGCGACCGCTGCGCTCACCCGCCAGGCGGTGGTGGATCGGGTCGAAGTGGTAGTAGTCACCCGGCAATGCGGTGACGTGCACCAGGCCTTCTACATAGATGTCGGTCAGTTCGACGAACAGGCCGAAGCCGGTCACCGCCGAGATCACCCCGGGGAAGGTCTCGCCCACGCGCTCGCGCATGTACTCGCACTTCAGCCAGTTGGTGACGTCACGGGTGGCTTCGTCGGCGCGGCGCTCAGTCATCGAGCACTGCTCGCCGAGTTTCTCCAGGGCGGCCTCGTCGTACGGGTAGATGCGCGCCTTAACCATGGCCGTGGCACCCGCGCGCTTGACGTGCGCCGTCTCGCGCTTGGAGCGGACCACGCTACGGATGGCACGGTGCACCAGCAGGTCCGGATAACGACGGATCGGCGAGGTGAAGTGGGTGTAGGCGTCGTAGTTGAGGCCGAAGTGGCCCTGGTTGTCGGCGCTGTACACCGCCTGGCTCAGGGAGCGCAGCATCACGGTCTGGATCAGGTGATAGTCCGGGCGTCCGCGAATGGTTTCCAGCAGGGCCTGGTAATCGCTCGGTGTGGGTTCGCCCTTGCCGCGATTGAGGGTCAGGCCCAGCTCACCAAGGAACAGGCGCAGCTTGTCCAGGCGCTCGGCCGGCGGGCCGTCGTGCACACGGTAGAGCGAGGGGATGTCGTGGTCCTGCATGAAACGGGCGGTGGCCACGTTCGCGCAGAGCATGCATTCCTCGATCAGCTTGTGGGCGTCGTTGCGCTGGGTCGGGCGGATCTCGGCGATCTTGCGATCGGCACCGAAGACGATGCGTGTCTCCTGGGTTTCGAAATCGATGGCGCCGCGCACCTGGCGCGCTGCCAGCAGCACCTTGTAGAGCTTGTAGAGCTGCTGCAGGTGCGGAACGACCTGGGGCATCTGCTCGGCAAGCTGCTTGCCTTCGATGGAGTCCGGGGTTTCCAGCAGTTGGCTGACCTTGTTGTAGGTCAGCCGCGCGTGGGAGTGGATCACCGCTTCGTAGAATTCGTAGCCGGTCATCTTGCCCGCGCGGGACAGGGTCATCTCGCAGACCATGGCCAGGCGATCGACCAGCGGGTTCAGCGAGCAGAGGCCGTTGGACAGCGCCTCCGGCAGCATCGGGATGACCTTCTCGGGGAAGTACACCGAGTTGCCGCGCTTGGCAGCCTCTTCGTCCAGCGCCGAGCCCACCTTTACATAGTGGGAAACGTCGGCGATGGCCACGAACAGGCGCCAGCCGCCACCCTTGCGGGCTTCGGCATAGACGGCGTCGTCGAAGTCACGGGCGTCTTCGCCATCGATGGTCACCAAAGGCAGGCCGCGCAGGTCGATGCGCTTTTCCTTGTCCTTCTCGGCCACTTCCGGTTTCAGCTTGGCGGCTTCCTTGACCACGGCCTCGGGCCATTCGTGGGGGATGTCGTAGCTGCGCAGGGCGACTTCGATCTCCATGCCCGGCGCCATGTAGTCGCCCAGCACCTCGACCACTTCGCCCTGGGCGACGCGGAAGTTGCTCGGCCACTGCTCGATCTTCACCTGCACGAACTGGCCGTGCTTGGCGCTGCCCTGCTTGCCCTGGGGCACCAGCACTTCCTGCTGGATCTTCGGGTTGTCGGCCACCACGCGGGCGATGCCGCTTTCTTCGAAGAAGCGGCCGACCAGGGTTTCATGGGCACGCTCGATCACTTCCACCAGCGCGCCTTCGCGGCGGCCACGGCGGTCGAGGCCGGATACGCGCGCCAGGGCGCGGTCGCCGTCGAACACCAGGCGCATCTGCGCGGGGCTGAGGAAGAGGTCGTCACTGCCGTCATCGGGAATAAGGAAGCCGAAACCGTCGCGGTGGCCGCTGATGCGGCCGCAGATCAGGTCGAGCTTATCCACCGGTGCATAGGTACCGCGGCGCGTATAGATAACCTGGCCGTCACGCTCCATGGCGCGCAAGCGCCGGCGCAGGGCCTCCAGCTGGTCTTCGGTGGTCAGACCGAACTCTTCGACCAACTGCTCGCGGTTGGCCGGGGCGCCACGTTCATCGAGACGCTGCAGGATGAGCTCGCGGCTGGGGATGGGGTTTTCATACTTTTCCGCCTCGCGGGCGGCCTCGGGATCGAGGTTTTGCCAATCGGCCATCAGAGGGGATTCACCTTTTCATTCATAGTTATGTTTGCCATCTGTCTATTGAAGCGCGAAATCCGTTCAGCGGTCAGCTTTCATCCAAGAATAATTTTTTTGCCGTCAGGGGTTTACAAGCAAAAAGTCGAACCGTATAGTTCGCGCCCACAGCGTTGCTGAGACGTTGTGAGTGCCCAGGTGGCGGAATTGGTAGACGCACTAGGTTCAGGTCCTAGCGGTGGCAACACCGTGGAAGTTCGAGTCTTCTCCTGGGCACCATTATTCAAACGACTGAGCCTTTGGCTTGGTTTGCAGTACAAAGGGTAGCAGCACACCCTGTCGACCTGGTCGATCAAGTGCAGCAATAAAGTCGATGAGTGATCATCGCAATGTGCCCAGGTGGCGGAATTGGTAGACGCACTAGGTTCAGGTCCTAGCGGTGGCAACACCGTGGAAGTTCGAGTCTTCTCCTGGGCACCACTCTTCAACACAAAGCCGAGCTCTGCTCGGCTTTGTGCTTTCTGGCATCCAGCCATCAGGCCTTGAACTGGCCGAGGCTGGATTTCAGTTGCGCCGCCAGCCCATCGAGCACGCGCCCGCTGCTGACGGTTGCCGCCATGGCGTCCGCCGCCAGGCGCGCCTCGGAATGGATGACATCGACCCGCCCACGCACAGCATGCGCCCCTTCGGCCTGGTGCTCGGCCGCTCGCGCCGCCGCCCTAACCGCCTCGTGCACTTCTTCCACTGCCTGCTGCACGCCCTGCTGCAGGCGCTCGCTGTCCCGCAGCGCATCGATCCCTTCGGTTGCGCGGGCGCGCGCCTGGGCAATGGCCGCGACCGCCTCCTTGGCGCCCTTCTGCAATGCACCGATGTGCGCCTGGATATCACCGGTGGATTGCTGGGTCTTGCTGGCCAGCGCACGCACCTCGTCGGCCACCACCGCGAAGCCGCGACCACTCTCCCCCGCCCGCGCCGCTTCGATCGCCGCGTTCAACGCCAGGAGGTTGGTCTGCTCGGCGATGCCGTGGATGACCGAGAGCACCACTTCGATCTGCTCGCTTTGCCGCGCCAGGCGCTCGATCACCTCAGCGCCGTTTTGCACACGCTCTTCCAGGGTCTCGATCAGGCCACCCACCTTGCGGGCGATGGCGGCATTGTCCTGGGTCGCCTGGCGAATCTCACCAACCTGCTGCAAGGCCGTTTGCATGGCCTGGCTTTCGCCCTGGGCCTCGGCCGTCATCTGCGCCAGCGCATCGAGACTGCCGGCAACTTCATTGCGCTGGCGCTCGGCAGCCGCCGCGGCCGCCAGGCTGCGCTCGGACAGGGAGCGGATTTCACTGCCCGTGCGCACCGCCACATCCCCGGCCTCGCGGACGATGGGCTGCAGCTTGTCGATGAAGCGGTTCACCGCCGTAGCCATCTCGCCCAGTTCATCACTGCTGTCCAGACGCACGCGACGGGTCAGATCACCCTCACCAGCGGCCAGGTCGTTCAATGCGGCGATCAGCAGGCGCAGGCGATTGACCACACGATGGCCGAGCACCACCGCCAGCACCAGCAATACACCGAGCCCCACCAGTACCAGGGCCAAGCCGATGCGCCAGCGCAACTCATTGGCGGCACCTTCCACCGTCTTCTGGGTGCCGGTGCTCATGCCATTGGCCGCCTCCTGGGCGGACTTGAGCCGCGCCGTCAGCACCGCCGTGCTGTCGGTCGCCGCACCGGAAAGACTCTGCCCCACCAGCTCACCACCGCTGGCGATCAGCGCACTGAAGCGTGAGTCCAGCGCCTTCAACTGGTCTTCGATGGTGGCCGTGGAGACCCCTAGGCGCACCTTGCCGATCTCCACGCCATTGGGGCTGATGGAGGCTTCGACCATGTAGACGGACGGGTCGCTGGCGGCGGCGTTGAGCACCTTATCCAACGCACGCTCGCCCTGCCCCTTGGCCAGCAGGGCCTTGATCGCGGCGTTTTCGCGGTTGAGGTAACGCGTCAGGTGCTGACCCTGGGCATCGTCATACACCACGAAGAGCACGTTGGGATTGCGCTGGGCGCGGCGGGCGAATTCGGAGAGCGTGGGTATGTCGTTGTCCCACATGGCGCGTGGCGCGACCGCGGCGAGCAACTGGGCGAGATCAGTGGCGGATGCCTTGAGGTTCTCTTCCAGCGTGGAACGCAATTGCCCCTGCTCCGCCTTGAGTCGCTCGGACAGGGAGGCACTGAGGCGCTCACGGGTCTTGCTGGAAAGACTGGAAAGGCTGCCGGAAACCTCCTGACCAGCCTGCTCCAGTTCGCCCGACAAGCGGCGGGTGTCGTCACCCAGGCGCTGACCGAGATCCTCGACCAACGAGTCGACCGTGCCCCGAGTCAGGGCAACGGCTACCACCACCTGCACCAGCAGGGAGACGCCGAGAGCGATGAAAACAGGCCGCAGCAAGCGGCTTCTGAGCAGGGAAAGGATGGCGGACACGACGATGCTCCTCTACGACCGTTCTTCTTTAACGGCGACTTCAGGGATTTATAGAGCGCCAGCAAGGGCCGTGCCGCAATATTTTCTTTCGCCCATGAAAAAGGGCCGCACGAGGCGGCCCTTTTTCGAGTCGGTCGACTCAGGCGTACGGGTGGCGCAGGACGATGGTTTCGTTGCGATCCGGGCCGGTGGAGATGATGTCGATGGGCGCACCGACCAGCTCCTCGATGCGCTTGATGTAGGCACGGGCAGTGGCCGGCAGCTCATCGAGCGACTTCACGCCAACGGTGGATTCGCTCCAGCCCGGCATGTCTTCGTAAACCGGCTGCAGGCCGATGTAGCTGTCGGCGTCGGTCGGCGCATCGACCAGCACGTCGCCGTTCTGGTCCTTGTAGCCGACGCAGATACGGATGGTTTCAAGACCGTCCAGTACGTCCAGCTTGGTCAGGCACAGGCCGGAGATGCTGTTGATCTCGATGGCGCGACGCAGGATGACGGCATCGAACCAGCCGCAACGACGGGCGCGACCGGTGGTGGAGCCGAACTCATGGCCACGCTTGGCCAGGAAGGCGCCGGTCTCGTCGAACAGCTCGGTGGGGAACGGACCCGAACCCACGCGAGTGGTGTAGGCCTTGGTGATACCGAGGATGTAGTCCAGGTACAGCGGGCCGAAACCGGAACCGGTGGCGGTACCGCCAGCGGTGGTGTTGGAGCTGGTGACGAAGGGGTAGGTGCCGTGGTCGATGTCCAGCAGCGAGCCTTGCGCGCCTTCGAACATGATGTAGGCGCCCTGCTTGCGCAGTTCGTGCAGGCGGGCGGCGACGTCGGTGATCATCGGCTCCAGTACTTCGGCGTAGCCCAGGGCTTCATCGAGGGTCTTCTGGAAGTCGACGGCCGGCTCTTTGTAATAGTTCTGCAGGACGAAGTTGTGGTAGTCCAGCAGCTCGCCGAGCTTGGCGGCGAAACGCTCGCGGTGGAACAGGTCACCGATGCGCAGGCCACGACGGGCGACCTTGTCTTCGTACGCCGGACCGATACCACGGCCGGTGGTGCCGATCTTGGCATCGCCGCGGGCCTTCTCACGCGCCTGGTCGAGGGCGACGTGGTACGGCAGGATCAGGGTGCAGGAAGGGCTGATGAGCAGGCGCTCGCGAACCGGCACGCCCTTCTCTTCCAGCTTGGTGATCTCGCGCATCAGCGCGTCCGGCGCGACGACCACGCCGTTGCCGATCATGCACTGCACGTTCTCGCGCAGGATGCCGGACGGGATCAGGTGGAGCACGGTCTTCTCGCCGTCGATCACCAGCGTGTGACCGGCATTGTGGCCGCCCTGGTAGCGCACGACAGCGGCTGCCTGGTCGGTCAACAGGTCGACGATCTTGCCTTTGCCCTCATCACCCCACTGGGTGCCCAGGACCACGACATTCTTACCCATAACACTTGTCCTCTTCGGAAGCTCGATGCCGGCAACGGCCGGCGGGAAAACCTTAGGAAACCAGGGGCGCAACCTGCCAGCGCCCGTCACGCAGGGTCAGCTGACGATCACAGCCCACCTCCTGCGCACTGTCTACATCCTGCCCCGGCAATGCCTGGACCACGCGCTGACCTTCGCTGCGCAGCCGCTTCACGGCCTGCCAAAGGTAGACGTCATGGACGTCGGGCGCCCAGATACCGGTCGGGATTTCGTCAAGATCCATCCGCCCCAGGGTGACCAGGGTCTTCAGGTCGGTGGAGAAGCCGGTAGCCGGACGGGCACGACCGAAGTCGGCACCGATATCGTCATAGCGACCGCCCTGAGCGATGGATTGCCCCTCACCCGGTACGAAGGCGGCGAACACCACACCCGTGTGGTAGTGATAGCCGCGCAATTCACCCAGGTCGAAATACAGAGGCAGTTCGGGATAGCGGAGTTCCAGCTCGTCGGCGATGGCGATCAGCTCATCGAGGGCGACATGCACCTCGTCCGGCGCATCCATCAGCACGCCCTGGGCCAGCTCCAGTACCTGGCGGTCGCCGCACAGCTCGGCGAGCGCACGCAGCATGGAGGCCAGTTCGCTGGGCAGGGATTCGGTCAGCTCGGCCACTTCGTCCACGGCCTTGCGCTGCAGGGCGTCGAACAGTTGCTGCTCCACCTCGCCCGACAGCTCGGCGGCACGGGCCAGGCCGCGGTAGATACCGACGTGACCGAGGTCCATGTGCACATCCGGCACGGCCGCCAGCTCGAGCATCTCCAGCATCAGGCTGATGACCTCGACGTCACTGGCCGGGCTGGCGTCGCCATAGAGCTCGGCACCCAGCTGGATTGGGCTGCGGGAAGTGGAAAGTGCACGCGGCTTGGCGTGCAGCACGCTGCCGGCATAGCACAGGCGATTGGGGCCTTCACGACGCAGGGTGTGGGCGTCGATACGCGCCACCTGCGGGGTGATGTCGGCGCGGAAGCCCATGAGGCGACCGGATTGCGGGTCGGTCACCTTGAAGGTGCGCAGGTCCAGATCCTGGCCGGCACTGGTCAACAGTGACTCGAGATATTCGATGTGCGGGGTGACCACGAAGTCGTAGCCCCAGCGCTGGAACAGGTCCAGTACCTGGCGGCGGGCTGCTTCGATGCGCGCCGCTTCGGGCGGCAGTACTTCTTCGATTCCATCTGGCAGCAGCCAGCGATCTACCGTTGCCATTACGCCATTCCCCTCTCAGCCGGGCGGCAAGCCTTCAGTGAAGCAGATACAGGAGGCCGGTCCCCAGCAACATGCTGGCGAGGCCCATGAGGCGGAGCTGGCGGTCTTTCAACCCTGCCAACCCGTGCACCGCGGCGCGCCAACGGCGCGGATAGAGGAAGGGCAGGATGCCTTCCAGCACCAGCACGAAACAAAACGCTATGCCGATTTCCTGCCACATGATTCCCGCGGACGCAAAAAAGCCGGGATTTCCCGGCTGACGCATGATACCACGTTTTCCCGGCGGGTCACCCCGGCGGACAGGACCGTCCGCCGGGGAAGACCATCACTTGGCCTTGTTGAGGAACTGGAAGAACTCGCTGCTCGGGTCCAGAACCATCACGTCGCCCTTGCTCGAGAAGCTCTCGCGGTAGGCCTTGAGGCTGCGATAGAAGCTGTAGAACTCCTGGTCCTGGCTGTACGCCTTGGAGTAGATGGCAGCCGCCTGGGCGTCACCATCACCACGAGCCTCTTCCGATTCGCGATAAGCCTCGGCCAGCAGCACGCGGCGCTGACGATCGGCATCCGCGCGGATACCCTCGGCCAGCTCGCTGCCCTTGGCGCGGTGCTCACGGGCTTCACGCTCACGCTCGGTGCTCATGCGCTCGAACACGCTGCGGTTCACTTCCTTGGGCAGGTCGATGGCCTTGACGCGAACGTCCACCACCTCGATGCCCAGCTCCTTGCTGGCCATGGTGTTCAGCGAGCGGGTGATGTCGGCCATCAGGCCGTCACGCTCACCGGAGACCACTTCGTGCAGGGTGCGCTTGCCGAACTGGTCACGCAGACCCGCTTCCAGGCGACGCGACAGACGCTCGTCGGCGATCTGCTTGAGGCCGGAAGTCGCGGTGTAGAAACGCTCGGCATCCGCCACGCGCCATTTGGCGTAGGCATCCACCATGACCGCTTTCTTTTCCTGGGTCAGGAAGCGCTGGGTCGGGGAATCCAGGGTCAGCAGGCGGGCGTCGAACTTGCGCACCTGGTTGACGTACGGAATCTTCACATGCAGACCCGGCTTGACGTCGGCTTCGACGATACGACCGAACTGCAGGAGCACCGCGCGCTCGGTCTGCGCCACTATGTAGAAGCTGCTCCAGGCCACCAGGGCGAGGACAACGGCTCCGATCAGGGCGATCAGCGATTTGTTACCCATCAGCGACTCTCCCTAGAACGCAGATCGCGCTGCTGCAGATCGGTGGTGACGCGCGCCCCGAGATCGGCGGCGCCACTGGCAGCTGCGCCGGGAACGGCACTGCCGCTACCACCACGGTTGTCGATCATCTTGTCCAGCGGCAGATAGAGCAGGTTGTTCTGCCCCTTGTCACCGGTCAGCAGCACCTTGCTGGTGTTGCTGAAGACTTCCTGCATGGTGTCGAGGTACAGGCGCTGACGCGTGACCTCCGGCGCCTTGCGGTACTCGGCCACCAGCTTGGTGAAGCGATCCGCCTCACCCTTGGCACGGGAGATGACTTCATCGCGGTAGCCGTTGGCGTCCTCGATGATGCGCTGCGCCTGGCCACGGGCCTCGGGGATCACGCCGTTGGCGTAGGCTTCGGCCTGGTTCTTGGCACGCTGCTCGTCTTCACGGGCGCGGATCACGTCGTCGAACGCTTCCTGCACCTCACGCGGGGCGGCTGCGCTCTGCACGTTCACCTGGGTGACGGTGATGCCGGTGCCGTAAGTGTCGAGGAACCGCTGCAGGCGCTCCTTGATCTCGCTGGCCATCAGCTCGCGCCCCTCGGTCAGGACCTGATCCATCTCGGTAGAGCCGACCACGTGGCGCAGCGCGCTTTCGGTGGCGTGCTGCAGGCTGACTTCAGGCTGGTCGACGTTCAGTACGAACTTCTGCAGGTCAGTGATCTTGTACTGGACGGTGAGCGGCACCTCGACGATGTTCTCGTCCTCGGTGAGCATCTGACCCTGCTTGCTATAGGCACGCTCGCGGGTGACGTTTTCCTGGTACTTACGATCGATGGGCGGGAAATAGATGTTCAGGCCCGGGCCGACGGTGTCGTAGTACTTGCCGAAGCGCAGCACCACGGCCTGCTCCTGCTCATCGACCACGTACACGGCGCTGTAGAGCCAGACCATGGCGAGAAGGAACAGGGCAATGCCGATCAGGCCGAAGCCGCCGCCCTTGCCACCGCTTTCGCCACCACCACGTTTCTTGCCGCCGAACAACCCATTGAGACTGTCCTGCAGTTTGCGGAAGGCTTCGTCCAGATCCGGCGGCCCCTTGCGATCGCCACCACGGCGTCCACCCCAGGGATCCTGATTGTTCGAGTTGCCACCCGGCTCATTCCAAGCCATAGCGCTCTCCATACTGATAAAGCAAAGACGCACCCACGGCACGCCCGCCAATGCTACCGAAAGCCCGCCACCCGCGGCAAAAAGCGCACCCGCGGGCTTTATTGCAAAGTGTGTTGCTCCAGGAACTCCTGCGGCTTCCAGCCTTCACGGCTGACCAGGCGATTGAGCTCCACACGCGGTACACGCAGCGCCAGGAGGAAGTCACCCGCCTCATCGTGCTGCTCGCTCTGCACCGCGCCAAGGGAAAAGAACTGAGCCCTGAGCCTGCCCAGCTTCTGCGGCAGCCTCAGGGTACCTACGAACAGATCATCCCCCAGCAA
Organism: Pseudomonas sp. zfem005; assembly: GCF_032621735.1. Taxonomy (NCBI): domain Bacteria; kingdom Pseudomonadati; phylum Pseudomonadota; class Gammaproteobacteria; order Pseudomonadales; family Pseudomonadaceae; genus Pseudomonas; species Pseudomonas sp. zfem005. The sequence goes on from NZ_JAVYJE010000006.1 coordinate 62,471, forward strand.
CTCGGCAATCGCCTGCTTGAGCAGATCGAGCCCGAGACCATCACGTGCCGACAGCCAGACCCGTTCAGGCTTGCCATCTGCGTCCCGCTGGATCTGCGGCTCCATGCCATCGAGCAGGTCGATCTTGTTGTACACCTCGAGCATCGGCAAGCCATCGGCACCGATTTCATGCAGCACCGCCATGACCTGCTCGATCTGCGCCATGCGCTCAGGCTCATGGGCATCGATCACGTGCAGCAGCAGGTCGGAGTTGCTGGACTCCTCAAGGGTAGCCCGGAAGGCCTCGACTAGCTTGTGCGGCAGGTGACGGATGAAGCCCACGGTATCGGCCAGCACGATGGGGCCGAAATCGTTCAGATCCAGGCGACGCAACGTCGGGTCGAGCGTGGCGAACAACTGGTCCGCAGCATAGACCTCGGACGAGGTCACGGCATTGAACAGCGTGGACTTGCCGGCGTTGGTGTAGCCAACTAGGGAAACGGAAGGGATATCGGCACGCTTGCGCCCGCGGCGAGCCTGCTCGCGCTGGCTGCGCACCTTGTCGAGACGCTGCTTGATCTGGCGTATGCGCACACGCAGCAGACGGCGGTCGGTTTCGAGCTGGGTTTCACCCGGCCCACGCAGGCCGATACCACCCTTTTGCCGCTCAAGGTGGGTCCAGCCGCGGATCAGCCGCGTGCTCATGTGTTCGAGCTGGGCGAGCTCCACCTGCAGCTTGCCCTCATGGGTGCGGGCGCGCTGGGCGAAGATATCGAGGATCAGGCCGGTGCGATCGAGAACGCGGCATTCGAGCGCTCGCTCGAGGTTGCGTTCCTGACTGGGCGAAAGGGTGTGGTTGAAGATGACCAGTTCGACCTGCTCGGCCTTGACCAGGTCATGCAGCTCTTCGACCTTGCCAGTGCCGATCAGATACTTTGCCGTCGGCTGGTGGCGCGACACGGAAATGAATGCTGCCGTGTCGGCGCCAGCCGACCGAGCCAGCTCCTGGAATTCCTGCGGGTCTTCTCGCGCCTCGGGATTTTGGCCGTCCAGATGAACCAGGATGGCCCGTTCACCACCACCAGGGCGTTCGAAAAACAATGCAGACTCCTATCAGGCGTTACCAGGCTCGGGGTTTTCTTGCTCGGTGGCACTCGGCAGACGCACGGGACGGCTCGGTACCACGGTGGAGATTGCGTGCTTGTAGACCATCTGGCTGACAGTGTTCTTCAGCAAAATCACGAACTGGTCGAAGGATTCGATCTGGCCTTGCAGCTTGATGCCGTTAACCAGATAGATGGAAACCGGTACGCGTTCCTTACGCAAGGTATTCAGGTAAGGGTCTTGTAGCGAATGCCCTTTTGACATATGCCGCACTCCTGTAGGGATATAAATCGATTTAGTTGTCAAATGACGAGAAAGTTAGGCCGCCCTACCCCCAAGGATAGACGGTAACTGGTGAGGTCTCAGCCCAATATGGAGACCGACGCCAGGTATTTCAAGGTGCGCGGCAGATTGTCGCAAGCCAGGCTGTCCAGCCAATGTATATCAGCCCAACTACGTAACCAGGTGAACTGCCGCTTGGCCAATTGGCGCGTTGCAATGATGCCTCGCTCTTCCATTTCGGCCCGGGTCAGGTCGCCGTCCAGGTATTCCCATACCTGGCGATAACCGACAGCTCTTATAGACGGCAGTCCGGCGTGCAAGTCACGTCTTTCGCGCAGAGCTTCGACCTCTTCGACAAAGCCCTGTTCCAGCATCAGACGAAATCGTTGCGCGATTCGCGCGTGCAACACCTGGCGCTGCGTCGGAGCGATCGCCAAGTGGGCGACAGTATAAGGCAATTGCCCCCGGCCAGAGGGGCCCGAGTCGGGATTTTGCAACGCCTGTCGCTGACGATGTGCGGTCATCGTCATCCCGCTCACCCGGTACACCTCCAAGGCGCGGGTGAGCCGCTGGGGGTCGTTCGGGTGGATGCGCGCAGCGGACTCCGGGTCCACCTCCGCCAGCTCGCGATGCAACGCTTCCCAACCCTCACGCTCGGCGCGCGCCTCCAGCCCCGCGCGCACGGCCGGGTCGGCACTGGGCATATCCGCCAGGCCTTCCAGCAGCGCCTTGTAATAGAGCATGGTGCCGCCGACCAGCAGGGGGATACGCCCCTTCGCGGTGATCTCGGCCATGGCGGCCAGCGCATCGCTGCGGAACTCGGCGGCAGAGTAGCTCTGCGCCGGGTCGCGGATATCGATCAAACGATGGGGAAATGCCTCAAGAATGGCCTTCTCGGGCTTGGCCGTACCGATGTCCATGCCGCGATAGACCAGCGCCGAGTCGACGCTGATCAGATCGCAAGGCAGGTGGCGCGCCAGGTCCAGGGCAAGGTCGGTCTTGCCGGCGGCAGTGGGGCCCATCAGGAAGATGGCCGGTGGCAGGGGCTGCCCCATCTCAGCGGCCACGCAGGAAGAGCTTGTCCAGGTCATCCATGCCCAGCTGCGTCCAGGTGGGGCGGCCATGGTTGCACTGGCCGCTGCGCTCGGTGTGTTCCATGTCGCGCAGCAGGCCGTTCATTTCGGGCTGGGTAAGGCGGCGATTGGCCCGCACGGCGCCGTGACAAGCCATGGTGCCCAGCAGCTCGTTCAGGTGAGCCTGGATGCGGTCACTGGTGCCGTACTCCAGCAGGTCGGAGAGCACGTCGCGCACCAGTTGGGTCGCTTCGGCCTGCTTGAGCAATGCGGGCGTCTGGCGGATGGCCAGGGTTTCAGGCCCAAGACGCTGCAGCTCGAAGCCCAGGCGCTGGAACCAGCTGCCATGCTCCTCGGCGCAGTCGGCCTCACGCTGACTCACGGCCAGCGACTCGGGCACCAGCAGCGGCTGCCCCTTGAGCCCTTCGCTGGCCATCGCGACCTTCAGACGCTCGTAGGTGATGCGCTCATGGGCCGCGTGCATATCCACCAGCACCAGCCCCTGGGCGTTCTCGGCGAGGATGTAGATGCCCTTGAGCTGCGCCAGGGCATAGCCCAGCGGCGGGATATCGCCCTGGCTATCCGGCAATACGCCGGCGGACTGGCCCGTCATGGGCGCGAAATATTCACGGTAGGCGCCCTGCGCCTCGGCGGTGCCCAGCACCGGTGAGGGTCGTGGTGCCTGGTAGCCGGCCCCTGCGCCACCGAACGATGGCGTCCAGGCCGGCTGGCTGACCGGCTGTTCCAGAACGGTCGCGGCCAGGCTCATTTCACCTTGAGGGCCGAATTCACCCGCCTCGGCCCCGGTGGCCCGGACCATCCCACCCACGGCCGCGGGGGCAGCCAGGTGATCTTCAGGCCGTACCTCGCCCAGCGCACGGTGCAACGTGCCGTAGAGGAAGTCATGGACCATGCGGCTTTCACGGAAGCGCACTTCGTGCTTGGTCGGGTGCACGTTGACGTCCACCACGGCCGGGTCCACCTCCAGGAACAGAACGAAGGTCGGGTGCCGGCCGTTGTAGAGCACATCGCGGTAGGCCTGGCGCACCGCGTGCACCACCAGCTTGTCGCGCACCATGCGGCCATTCACGTAGAAGTACTGCAGGTCCGCCTGGCTGCGGGAGAAGGTCGGCAGGCCGACCCAGCCCCACAGGTGCAAGCCGTTGCGCTCCACCTCGATCGGCAACGCCTGTTCGAGGAAGGCCGGGCCGCACACGCTGGCCACGCGCCGCGCGCGGGTGATCTCGTCCTTCGCCTCGTGCAGGGCGAAGACCGTCTTGTTGTTGTGTCGCAGGTGGAAGGCGACATCGAAGCGAGCCAGGGCCAGCCGCCGGATCACTTCCTGCAGATGGTCGAACTCGGTCTTCTCGGCACGCAGGAACTTGCGCCGCGCCGGGGTATTGAAGAACAGGTCGCGCACTTCCACCGAGGTGCCCACCGGGTGCGCGGCAGGCTGCACACGGGCCTCCATGTCACGCCCTTCGGTCTCCACCTGCCAGGCCTGCTCGGCATCGGCGGTACGCGAGGTCATGGTCAACCGCGCGACGGAACTGATGGACGCCAGCGCTTCGCCACGGAAGCCCAGGCTCATCACCCGCTCAAGGTCTTCGAGGTCACGGATCTTGCTGGTGGCATGGCGTGCCAGGGCCAGCGGCAGGTCGTCGGCCGGAATGCCACCGCCGTCGTCGCGCACCCGCAGCAGCTTAATGCCGCCCTGCTCGACCTCGACGTCGATGCGCCGGGCGCCCGCGTCGAGGCTGTTCTCCAGCAGTTCCTTGATTACCGAGGCCGGGCGCTCGACCACCTCGCCGGCGGCGATCTGGTTCGCCAGGCGTGGGCTCAACAGCTGGATGCGACGCAGCTCGCTCATGGCTGGGCAGCCAGTGCGGTGGCGGGAATGTCCAGGGTCTGGCCGACCTTGATGTTGTCGCTTTTCAGGCCGTTGGCACTGCGCAGGGCCGCGAGGCTCACCTGGTAGCGCTGGGCGATGAGCGCGAGGCTTTCACCGGAGGTGACCAAATGCTCACGCGGGCCGGCGGCGATCTTGCCCTGGTCACGCTGGGAAGCGATGTAGGTGCCGGGCGGCGGGTTCTGTTGGAAGAACTGCTTGATGCCGCCCTGGATGGAGCGCGCCAGGGCCTGCTGGTGACCGGCACTGGCCAGCTTCTGCGATTCGTTGTGGTTGGAGATGAAGCCGGTTTCCACCAGGATCGACGGGATGTCAGGGGACTTCAGCACCATGAAGCCGGCCTGCTCGACGCGGCGCTTGTGCAGCGGCGTGACGCGGCTGATGTTGGTCAGCACCTTCTGCCCGACGTTGAGGCTGGAGGACAGCGACGCGGTCATCGACAGGTCCAGCAGCACCCCTGCGAGCATGCGGTCCTTGTCATCCAGGCTGACGCTGCCGACACCGCCGATCAGGTCGGAACGGTTTTCGTTGTCGGCCAGCCAGCGGGCGGTCTCCGAGGTGGCGCCACGGTCCGACAGGGCGAACACCGAGGCACCGAAGGCGCTGCGGCTGGGCGCGGCGTCGGCGTGAATGGAGACGAACAGGTCCGCGCCCTTCTTGCGGGCGATCTCGGTGCGCTTGCGCAGCGGGATGAAGTAGTCGCCGGTACGCACCAGCTCGGCACGGAAGCCCTTCTCCTGGTTGATCTGGCGCTGCAACTCCTTGGCGATGGCCAGGGTCACGTCCTTCTCATGCTGCCCCTTGGGCCCGAGGGCGCCCGGGTCTTCGCCGCCGTGGCCGGCGTCGATGGCGATGATGATGTCGCGGTTGCCACCGGGTACCGGCGGCAGCTTGCTGGTGGCTGGCTGGGTCGGAGATACCGGCGGCTGCGGCGTGCTCGGCGCCACGGCGACCTGGGGCGTGGAAGCCTCATTGGCAGCGGCTTCCTGGTCGAACAGGTCCACTACCAGGCGGTTGCCGTACTGCTGGTTCGGCGCCAGGGAGAAGCTCTTGGGCACGACGGCGGCGGATACGTCTATCACCACACGCAGCTCGGTGGGGCTGCGCTGGGCGGAGCGCACACTGGTGATGGGTGTATTGCTCAGCGACAGTTGCTCCAACTTGGTGGCCAGCTGGGCGCCGCTGATGTCGATGACGATGCGATTAGGTGCTGCCAGCGTGAACACGCTGTGCTGCACGGGGCCAGACAGGTCGAACACCAGCCGGGTATTGTCAGGGGCGCGCCAAAGCCTAACGCCACGAACCTCCGCAGCGGCCAGGACATCAGCGGCAAACACCGCAAGCAGAACCCCAATCCCGGCAAACAGCGCGCGCGAGCGCATACCCCACCCCATTCTCTTGTTCATACTCCCGTGGCCAAGGCGGCGCACCAGGACTCGCCGCGCTCGGTATGCGGCGACAGATGCAGCGTACGGCCGCCTGCATGGGGGCTAATGGTAATGTCCATGTCGGCCTTTGGCAAAATGCCGGTGCCCCTCTGGGGCCACTCGATCAGGCACAGCGCATCGCCCTCGAAATAGTCACGGATACCCAGGAATTCAAGCTCTTCCGGGTCGGCCAGGCGATACAGGTCGAAGTGGAACGCGCGCAACTCGCCGATCTCGTAGGGCTCCACCAGGGTGAAGGTGGGGCTCTTCACCGAACCGCCATGGCCCAGGCCACGCAGGATGCCGCGCGACAGCGTGGTCTTGCCGGCCCCAAGGTCACCGTGCAGGTAGATGATGCCGCGGCCTCCGGTCGCCTGCGCCAGGCGCGCGCCCAGCGCCAGCATGGCGTCTTCGCCGTCGGCAAAAAGATTCAACTCAGGCACGGCGAGCACTCCTCGAGCAGCTGACGAATGGTAGGAATCAAGTCACTGGCTGCCAGCCCACGCCCCTGGGCGCCCAGCAGTTGGCCAGCGCTGGCATGCAGCCAGACGCCCAGACAAGCGGCCTCGAACGGGGCCATGCCCTGGGCCAGCAGGGCACCGATGACGCCGGCGAGCACATCCCCCAGCCCGGCCCCGGCCATGGCGGGATGGCCGCGATCACAGAGCGCCAGGCGGCCATCCACGCCCGCGATCAGGCTGCCGGCGCCCTTCAACACCACGGTGGTGCGATAGCGACGGGCAAGCGCGAGGGCGGCGGCGGGGCGATCCCTCTGGACTTCGGCGATGCTGGTACCCAACAGCCGCGCGGCCTCCCCCGGGTGCGGCGTGATCACGCAACCCTCGGGCAGAACGACCCCACCCGCGGCCAGCAGGTTGAGGGCATCGGCATCCCAGACCTGGGGCACCTCGTGCGCAATCACGGCGCTCAGCAGGCTGCGCCCCCAGGCACCCTGGCCGAGCCCGGGGCCAACCACCAATACGTTGGACGCAGCTGCCAGGCCACGCAGCTGGTTGGCGGACGCCACCCCCACGCTCATCACCTCGGGCATGCGCGACAGCGCAGCACCAACGTGCTCGCCTCGGGTGGCCAGCGACACCATGCCAGCCCCGCTGCGCAGCGCGCTTTCGGCGCTGAGCAGGGCTGCACCACCGGTGCCCAGGTCGCCGCCCACCACCAGCAGGCGGCCGTAGCGTCCCTTGTGAGCAGTCGCCGGGCGCGAAGCCAGGAGGTCGAGCCCATCGACGGCCAGGCGCCGGGCGACGAACAGCTGGCTGGCAACGATCGCTTCGTCCGCCTGCAGGCCGTCGAAAACCAGTTCGCCGACCCGGTCAGGTGCCGCGCCGGTAAACAAGCCCAGCTTGAGGCCGATGAAGGTCACGGTGAGGTCGGCGCGCACCGCAACGCCAAGCACACGACCGGTATCGGCGCAGAGGCCGGAAGGGACATCCACCGCGAGCACCGGCAGATGGCTGGCATTGATGCAATGGATGGCCTCGGCATAAGGCTCGCGAACCTCACCGGCGAGCCCGGTCCCCAGCAACGCATCGACCACGATGCCCTGCAGGTCTGCCGTCTCGTTCCACGGCAGGATGGACACACCGGCGCTCAGCGCCTCATCCCGTGCCAGCGCGGCGTCGCCTTCAAGTGCAGCAGCATCACCCACGGCCAGCACCTGGGCACGCCAACCCGCGCGCAGGGCCAGCGCAGCGATCAGGTAGCCATCCCCGGCGTTGTTGCCACGGCCGGCCAGCACCGTCAGCTCACCCACATTCGGCCAACGGCGACGCAGGGCGCGCCAGGTGGCATGGGCGGCACGCTGCATCAGCTCGAACCCCGGCGTACCGGCGGCGATCAGGCGTGCATCCAGCTCGCGCACCTGGGCAGATGAATAGAGGGCGAGCGGCAGGTCATCGATTGGGTCGGGCATGCGATTCGGCGTTCAGGGCTAGGTCTGGCAGAATTATACGCACCTCGATTGCGGTTTCCCTCCAGCATGCCCCTATCCCCCGAACAACTCGCCGACCTCGCGCAGTCCATCAAGGACTGGGGACGCGAGCTCGGCTTCCAGCAAGTGGGCATCACCGGGGTGGAGCTGGGCGAGCACGAGGCGCACCTGCAGCGCTGGCTGGACGCGGGCTACCAGGGCGAGATGGATTACATGGCCGCCCACGGCAGCAAGCGCTCCCACCCGGACGAGCTGGTCCCCGGCACACTGCGGGTGGTCTCTCTGCGCATGGACTATTTGCCCGGCGACACGCGCATGGCGCAGGTACTGGGGCAGCCGGAGAAGGCCTACGTCTCGCGCTACGCACTGGGCCGCGACTACCACAAGCTGATCCGCAAGCGCCTGCAGCAACTGGCCGAGCGGGTCCAGCAGGCCATCGGCCCCTTCGGCTATCGCGCCTTCGTCGACAGCGCACCGGTACTGGAGAAGGCCATCGCCGAACAGGCGGGCCTCGGCTGGATCGGCAAGAACACCCTGGTGCTCAACCGCAAGGCCGGCAGCTACTTCTTCCTCGGCGAACTCTTCGTCGACATGCCGCTGCCGGTGGATGCCCCCCACGGCAGTGAACACTGCGGGCGCTGCTCAGCGTGCATGGACATCTGCCCCACCGCTGCCTTCGTCGCGCCCTATCAGCTGGACGCGCGGCGCTGCATCTCCTACCTGACCATCGAGCTCAAGGGCTCGATCCCGGAAGAGCTGCGCCCGCTGATCGGTAATCGCGTGTTCGGCTGCGACGATTGCCAGATGGTCTGCCCCTGGAACCGCTTCGCCCGCCCCACCGACCAGGGCGACTTCCAGCCCCGCCACGGCCTGGACAATGCGGCCCTGGCGGAGCTGTTCACCTGGAACGAGGAGGAGTTCCTCGCCCGCACCGAAGGCTCGCCGCTACGCCGCGCCGGCTACGAACGCTGGCTGCGCAACCTGGCGGTCGGCCTGGGCAACGCCCCCTCGACCATCCCGGTGCTGGAGGCCCTGCGTGCCCGGCGCGAGCACCCCTCGGAACTGGTGCGCGAACACGTGGAGTGGGCCCTCGCCCGGCACCAGGCCGCCTGAAACGGCTCAGACCTTGATGAAGTGCTCGCGGTAGTGACGCAGTTCGGCGATGGAGTCGCGGATGTCGTCCAGGGCCAGGTGGGTGCTGCTTTTCTTGAAGCCGTCACGCACATGGGGCGCCCAGCGCGCGGCCAGTTCCTTGAGGGTGGAGACGTCCAGGTTGCGGTAGTGGAAGTAGCCTTCCAGCTTGGGCATATGGCGATAGAGGAAGCGGCGGTCCTGGCAGATGCTGTTGCCGCAAATCGGCGACTTGCCCTTGGGCACCCACTGCTCCAGGAAGGCCAGGGTCTGCGCCTCGGCCTCGGCGGCGCTGATGCGGCTCTCGCGCACGCGCTGGGTCAGGCCGCTCTGGCCATGCTGGCGGGTGTTCCACTCGTCCATGCCGGCAAGAATCTCGTCGCTCTGGTGCACGGCGATGGTCGGGCCTTCGGCGAGCACGTTGAGATCACTGTCGGTGACGATGGTGGCCATTTCGATGATGACGTCGTTATCGGGATCGAGACCGGTCATTTCCAGGTCGATCCAGATCAGGTTCTGTGCGTTCTGCATGTTCGCTCTCCAAGGCAAGGCGCGCATTCTAGCTTAGAGCCCGGTGCGCCGGGCTGCCCGTGCTAAACTCGCCGCCGTTTTCAATCAGTGGAAGTTCCATGGCCAAACGCCACCTCAGCCGCCGGCAAAGCTGGCGCATCGAGAAGATCCAGGAAGAGCGCGCCGCCCGTGCGGCCAAGCGCGAATCACGCGCGCTCGACGAGCTGGAAGGCGGCGATCTCGGCCCCGAACAGACCGGCCTGGTAATCGCCCACTTCGGCGTGCAGGTCGAGGTCGAGGCGCTGGAAGGCGAGATCGCCGGCCAGGTCTTCCGCTGCCACCTGCGCGCCAACCTGCCAGCGCTGGTTACCGGCGATCGCGTGGTCTGGCGCTCGGGCAACCAGAGCAGCGGCGTGATCGTCGCGCAATTGCCGCGCACCAGCGAGCTGTGCCGGCCGGACATGCGCGGCCTGCTCAAGCCGGTGGCGGCCAACGTCGACCTGATCGTCATCGTCTTCGCTCCCCTGCCCCACCCGCACGCCAACCTCATCGACCGCTACCTGGTGGCCGCCGAGCATGCCGGCATCCAGCCGCTGCTGCTGCTGAACAAGGCCGACCTGGTGGACGATGAAAACAGCGCGATGCTCGACTCGCTGCTGGGCGTCTATCGGCAGCTCGACTATCCGCTGCTGGAAGTCTCGGCACACGGCGGCGGTGGCATGCAGGACCTGCAGACACGCCTCGACGGCCACGTCAGCGTGTTCGTCGGCCAGTCCGGCGTCGGTAAATCCTCCCTGGTCAACAGCCTGTTGCCCGGTGTCGACACCCGCGTCGGCCCGCTCTCGGAGCTGACCGGCAAGGGCACCCACACCACCACCACCGCGCGGCTGTTCCACTTCCCCGGCGGCGGCGAGCTGATCGACTCCCCCGGCATCCGCGAATTCGGTCTAGGCCACGTCAGCCGCCACGACGTGGAAGCCGGCTTCATCGAGTTCCGCGACCTGCTCGGCACCTGCCGCTTCCGCGACTGCAAGCACGACCGCGAGCCCGGCTGCGCCCTGCTCAAGGCGCTGGAGGACGGCCGCGTGCAGCCCCAGCGCATGTCGAGCTACCGGCACATCCTCGAAAGCCTGCCGGAACCCGAGTACTGACAGGCGCCGTAAACGAAAAGGCCACGCAATCGCGTGGCCTTTTTCATTCAGGGCGGCTGCCGGTCAGGGCTGCTTGTTCTCGTCCATCTTCAGCACGCCGTCCTCGAAGATGTTCAGCTTCTGCTGCAGTTCCTGGGGTTGCAGCGGCGCGGCGACGCCCGGCGGCGTGGCCTGGGTTCCCGAAGCCGCACCCGGGATGGCGGGCTGAGTGCCGCTGGCAGGCGTAGCCGGCGGCGTACCCTCTTCAGCGGGTGCGTTTTGGTCGCCATGGGAGCCTTCGATATCGCGCTGGGCCTTCTTGGTCAGCACGATGATATCGATGCGCCGGTTGACCGGGTTGAAGGGGTCCTCGCGATCAAACAACGCCGAGGAGGCATAGCCCACCACCCGGGCGACCTGATCATCGGGGTAACCGCCTGCCACCAAGGTCCGACGAGCAGCGTTGGCGCGGCCGGCGGAAAGTTCCCAGTTGCCGAACTCGCCAGCCCCGGCGAAGGGCTTGGCATCGGTGTGGCCACTGATGCTGATCTTGTTCGGCACGGCCTTGATGGTCTCGGCCATGATCAGCAGGATGTCTTCGAAATAGGGCTGCAGGCGTGCGCTGCCGAGGTCGAACATGGGCCTGTTGGCGGCGTCCATGATCTGGATGCGCAAGCCATCCTGGGTGATCTCGAACAGGATCTGGTCCTTGAACTTGCGCAGCTCGGGGTTCTCGTCGACCTTGTTCTGCAACTCCTGCAGCAGCATCTCGAGGCGTTCCTTCTCGATCTGGTCGGCCAGGGTTTCCACCTGCTTGGCGTCGACCTGCTTGTTGGTCGAGTCGATCGCCGCCTCCTGGGCGTCAGGGGCGTCCTTCAGTTCTGGGTTGAGCGTGCGGTCCGGCGCCGGCGTCGGCGTACCGCCGAGGTCGATCACATAGGGGCTGGCGCTTTCGGTGAAGCCGATGGGGTCCTGGAAGTAGCCGGAAATGGCCTTCTTCTGCTCGGGTGTGGCCGAGGACATCAGCCAGAGCACCAGGAAGAACGCCATCATCGCCGTGGCGAAGTCGGCGAAGGCGATCTTCCAGGCACCGCCGTGGTGCCCAGCGGCGATCTTCTTGACCCGCTTGACAATGATCGGCTGGTTGTTATCCATGGTTCAGCCCCGGTCAGCTACCGCGAACGGCCTGCTCGAGCTCGCTGAAGCTCGGGCGATGTGCGGGGTATAGAACCTTGCGCCCGAACTCCACCGCCAGCGACGGAGGCATCCCGGACGCCGAGGCAACCAGGCAAGCCTTGATGGCTTCGTAGACGTTGAGCTCTTCCTTCGCGTCGTGCTCCAGGCAGACGGCCAAGGGGCCGAAGAAACCGTAGGCCGCGAGAATACCGAGGAAGGTACCCACCAGGGCCGCCCCCACGTGCTGGCCCAGCGCAGACTGCTCGACCTGGCCGAGCAGCGCCATAGTCACCACGATACCCAGTACCGCCGCAACGATACCGAAGCCCGGCAGGCCATCGGCGATGCGGGTAACGGCGTGGGAGGGGTGTTCGAGGTCTTCCTTCAGGCTGTTCAGTTCCATGTCGAACAAGCCTTCGAGTTCGTGGGGCGCCATGTTGCCGGAAGACATGATGCGCAAATAGTCGCTGATGTACGCGACCATCCCGGCATCCTTGAGGATGCCCGGGTACTTACTGAAGATCGGGCTGGCAGCCGGGTCTTCGATATCGGCCTCGATGGCCATCATCCCTTCGCGGCGGCTCTTGTTGAGAATCTCGTAGAGCAGGCGCAGCACTTCCAGATAGAAGGCATGGGTGAAGCGCGAGCCGAACATCTTCAGCGACTTTTTCAGCACATGCATGAAGGTGCTGCCCGGGTTGGCCTGGAGGAAGGCCCCGAGCGCCGCGCCACCGATGATCAACACCTCGAAAGGCTGTATCAGGGCACCGATCTTACCGTGGGAAAGGACATATCCGCCGAGAACGGTGGCGAATACGACGATGATGCCGATTATTTTTGCCATAAAGTGAGACTTGAAGGGTCAGTAATAGGGTTATGAAAACAACCCTTCTAATTATCGGAACTTATGCGCCAGACTATAGCCAGTTAAGGCGAAAAGCCAGTTTGGCTCAAACCTCATGAAGACGCAGATGCCCCCACCCAGCAGCCTCGACGCCTGGATCAAACAACTCGACGGTGTCCGCCTCCCGATTCCGGCGGAAAGCCATGAACGGGTGCGCCGCGCCCTGGGCGACAGCCGCCGTTCGATGCGCGAGATCGCTGACCTGATTCAGGATAGTCCCGGCCTGGCACTGAGCATCATGCGTGAGGCCAACCGCGCCGGTTCCTCCCTCGACAGCCCGGCGGAAAGCCTGGAAGTGGCACTGACCCGCCTTGGCCTGAAGCGCTCGGAAGAACTGCTCAACCGCCTGCCAGCCGTCAACGAAGCCGATATCCCTCTGGCACTGCGCCAACTGCAACTGATCAGCCAGCACGCGTCGCAACAGGCCAGCGGTCTGTTCGCCGCCCGCCTGGCGCGCCTGTGGCAGGAAATCCACTGGAACAGCCTGCTGTTCCTGTCCCCGCTCTGGCCGTTGCTGGCCCTGCATCCGCAGCTCTTCGCCGCCTGGGAAACCCGCGTCATCGTCCGTGGCGAGCCGGCACGCAAGGTGGAGCTCGAACTGCTCGGCGTGCCACTGCTGCGCCTGTGCCAGGCCCTGGCCGAACACTGGAAGCTGCCGGACTGGATCACCTACGGCTACCGCCTGCTCAACGCCGACCGGCGCATGCTGGTGAAGGCCCTGCACATCGCCCGTGACAACGAGCACCCCCTGCACCAGCAGCAGATGCTCGATGCCGACCCGGCCCTGCGCCGCTGGCTCACCCAACCGGGCAACACGGTATTGCTGGCCAACGGGCTGGCGGTCTCCGCCCACGACTCCTGGGCCTGCGACCACAGCCTGCGCTGGCAGCGCCTCACCGGCCTTTACATGCAACTGCCGCTGACCGAGCTGCAGCAGCTCATCCACCAGCACGCTGCCGACAGCGCCCGCAAGCACGCGCGCAGTGACCTCTGGCACCCGGCCCAGGCGTTGATCTGGCCCTGGGATTGCAGCCGCTGGCCGACCGAGGAAGTGAAGCCGACCCCGCCCCCCGCCGCCGCACTCAGCGAATGGCGCCAGCATTGTGGTCAGTTGCTGAAGGAGCCCAGCCCCTTCGCCAACATCGTCCAGCTCACCGGCTGTGCCCGCGACGCCCTCACAGCCTGTGGCATGCGCCGCTGCCTGATCCTGCTCACCGACCGCACCCAGAGCCGGCTGGCGGTGCAGCAAAGTGCCGGGCTGCCCAGGGAAGCCGCCGGCCTGCAGCTGGACCCGACCCAGAGCCAGGTGCTGCGCCGCCTGCTCGCGCAACCCGGCCAACTGCGCCTGACGCCGGAGAACGCCGCACAGTACTCCGCGCTGATACCCGGCAACCTCAAGGCACTGTTCCCGGCCGACCACGTGCTGCTGCGCTCCATCCCTGCCAATGGCCGCGTCGCCCTGCTGCTGATCGCCGACCAGGGCGGCCAGCCCTTCGCCGACGTCAGCCTCCAGGCCTTCGGAAAGACCGTGCAATGCATCGAGCGCGCCCTGGCCAGCTTTGCTACGCGCGGGCGCTGACCTTTCCGCTACAATCCGCCTCTTTCATTCTCTTCCGGAGTGTTCAATGTCCGCCTTTTCCGGCCTGCCACTGGTGATCGAACCGGCCGACCTGGCAGCTCGACTCGATGCGCCCGACCTGATCCTGGTGGACCTGACCAGCGCCGCGCGCTACGCCGAAGGCCACATTCCCGGCGCCCGCTTCGTCGCCCCCAAGCGCACCCAGCTCGGCCAGGCCCCGGCCCCCGGCCTGCTGCCCGCCAAGGCGGACCTCGAAACCCTGTTCGGCGAACTGGGCCAGAGCAGCGACGCCACCTATGTGGTCTATGACGACGAAGGCGGTGGCTGGGCCGGGCGCTTCATCTGGCTGCTGGATGTGATCGGCCATGGTCGCTACCACTACCTGAACGGTGGTCTACACGCCTGGCTGGCCGATGGCCGCGCCACCGCGACCGAGACTCCAGCCCCGGCTGGCGGCCCGCTGCCGCTGGTGATCCACGACGAGCCCACCGCCACCCGCGAGTACCTGCAGAGCCGCCTCGGCGCCGCCGACCTGGCCATCTGGGACGCGCGCGGCCCCGGCGAATACGCCGGCACCAAGGTGCTGGCGGCCAAAGGTGGGCACGTCCCCGGCGCGGTGAACTTCGAATGGACCGCCGGCATGGACCCGCAGCGCGCTTTGCGCATCCGCGAAGACATCGCCGAGATCCTGCAATCGCTCGGTATCACCCCGGACAAGGAAATCGTCACCCACTGCCAGACCCACCACCGCTCCGGCTTCACCTACCTGGTGGCCAAGGCGCTGGGCTACCCCCGCGTCAAGGGCTACGCCGGCTCTTGGTCGGAGTGGGGCAACCACCCGGATACCCCTGTCGAGGCCTGAGCCTCCGGTAAACAAGGAACACCCATGAAAGAACGCCTGTTCATCATCAGCCAATACCTGCTGCCCCATCACCTGCTCTCGCGCCTGGCCGGCTGCGTGGCAGAGTGCCGCGTGCGCTGGTTCAAGAACGCCTTCACCGCCTGGTTCGCCCGCCGCTACCAGGTGAACATGAGCGAAGCCCTGGTCGAAGACCTCACCGCCTACGAACACTTCAACGCCTTCTTCACCCGGGCGCTGAAAGAGGGCGCGCGCCCGCTCGACCCGACGCCCGGCGCCATCCTCTGCCCGGCCGACGGTGCGGTCAGCCAGCTCGGCCCAATCGAGCACGGCCGTATCTTCCAGGCCAAGGGCCACAGCTTCAGCGTGCTGGAGTTGTTGGGCGGTGACGCCGAGCGCGCCGCGCCCTTCATGGGCGGTGACTTCGCCACCATCTACCTGTCGCCTCGCGACTACCACCGTGTGCACGCCCCCCTGGGCGGCACCCTGCGCGAAATGGTCTACGTGCCCGGCCGCCTGTTCTCGGTGAACCAGAGCACCGCCGAGAACGTGCCCGAACTCTTCGCCCGCAACGAACGCGTGGTCTGCCTGTTCGACACCGAGCGCGGCCCGATGGCCGTGGTGCTGGTGGGTGCGATGATCGTCGCCTCCATCGAGACCGTCTGGGCTGGCCTGGTAACGCCCCCCAAGCGCGAGCTGAAGACCTTCCGCTACGACGAAGCCGCACGTGCGCCGATCAGCCTGGAGAAGGGTGCCGAGCTGGGCCGCTTCAAGCTGGGCTCCACCGCCATCGTGCTCTTCGGCCCGCAGCAGATCCGCTGGGCCGAAGGCCTCGCCGCCGGCAGCGCGGTGAGCATGGGCGAACTGCTGGCACAGCCCGCGCAGGCCTGATAAACCGGGCGGGCCGGGTTGAACGCAAGGCTGCGACCGAATGTCCAACCTTGCAGTGCAGCCGCCCGGCTCGCCGTCCAGTCCGTAGCAGCACTTTGCCATACCAACCCCGCGACGGGCTGCGGGCCGCAAGGGATGCTGCTAGAGTGCGAGTGAAATTTCCGCACGTCTTGCCCGCTGCAGTTGGAGTATTCGAGCTACATGGACAAACAGAGTCCCCACCTGTTATTGCGTGTTCCTACTCCGAACAAGCAGAGCCTGTCCTTCTGCGATGCCTCCCCGCGTGATCTGAAACGCTGGATTTCCGGACTGCCCAAGGCCAACCTCGGCGAGACCGCGCGCCAGCTCTACCAGGCCCTCGTGGAGCTCAACCAGCTCGTCACCGCCAGTGAAAACCGCCTGCAGTTGCTCGAACTGCTGCGCCCCGAGGTCTACTACGTCTGCCAGCACCTGGAGCGTCACTTCCTCAACCAGGCCATCGTCCTCGACGAGCGACCGCGCAAGGTCGCCAACCTCTGCCAGGCCCTGCAGAACCACCTGGCCATCGGCTACAAGCAGATCGTTGCCCAGGAATCGTCGCGCCAGTCCAAGGAAGGCGCGCAACTGCTGACCATCGCCCTGCAGCGGGCCATGCACAGCCTCAACGGTGCACTGATCCGCGCCAGCCAGCTCTACTGCCCCGTGCCCGAAGGCCTGTGGCTGGAGCTGCATCAGCTCTACCAGATTGCCGTCTCCCGCCAAGTCCAGCGCGCCATCATCCGCGACAACCTGGCCCGTCACACCGAAGGCCTGAGCGTCGAGCAGACCTACCTCGTGGCCCTGCTGCTGGGCTGCTCGCGCTGCAACCAGATGCGCCAGAACAACATCGCCCGCCTTGCCGAAGTACTGGAGCCCTGGAGTGGCCTGGTAAGGCTTCAGCGCGGCAACGAACCGACCACGCTGTTCGCCGTCGCCACCCAGGTGGATGGCCCGCCGCGCTACAAGTCGCTGTTCCAGGACAGCGAGCTGCCCAACCTGCTGGGCATCGACCCGCTGCCGCTGGTGGACGCGATCAAGGAATACCTGCTGCTGCCCAACGAAAGCCGTGACAAGGCGCGCCTGCAGGTTCCCGAAGGCATCACCCTGGACCTGCTGCAGCACCTCAGCTCCGCGTGGGGCGACATTTCCGAGCGCACCTTCCAGCGCAACCCGGGCCGCGGCACCCTGACCCTGTGCATCGGCATGAGCGCCCTGCACTTCTTCATCTCCGGCAGCAAGCCGTTCAGCGAAATCCTCAAGCTCCCGGTCGAAGTCGGCCAGGCCGTGTTCAAGCCGATCAACAAGGACGAGGGCGATATCTGGGGCAACGCCTTCGACGCCCAACCCAACCAGAACTGGGAAGCCGGCCTGCCCTACGAAGAGATCCAGTACAGCAAGCCCGTGGTCAGCGGCGACACCTCGCCGCAGCACGCCGCAGCAGCCCCCAGCGCAGAGAGCTACCCGACCTTCGCCCTGACCATCGTCAACCACAGCCCGGGCGGTTACTGCCTGAGCTGGCCCAAGGAAGTCCCCAGCCAGTTGCAGGCCGGCGAGCTCCTGGGTGTGCAGGACGCCCCCGGCCAGGGCTGGAGCGTTGCCGTGGTGCGCTGGATCCGCCAGGTCCGCGGTGGCGGCACGCAGATGGGCATCGAACTGATCGCCCCCCACGCCCAGGCCTGTGGCCTGCAGCTGCTGCGCAAGGCCGACCAGCACAGCCATTACCTGCGCGCCCTGCTGCTGCCGGAAATCAGCGCCATCTCGCGCCCGGCTACCCTGATCACCCCGCGCCTGCCCTTCCAGGAAGGCAACAAGGTGCAGATCAATATCCACGGCAAGGAACGTCGCGCCGTGCTCACCAGCCGCCAGACCACCACCGGCAGTTTCAACCAGTTCGAATACCGCGCGTTCGAGCAGGAAAGCGAGAATCCCGGGAAGCCCGTCACAGCTTCCAGCGAGCAAAGCACTGCCGGGGAGGAAGATTTTGACTCCCTCTGGAAGTCGCTGTAGATTCCCGTGCCATCACCATTTGTCGCCTATTAGCGCCCGTTCGGCGCGGTCTAAGCACACGCCATGGCAATCGAAAAGAAAACCATCCGTCTGCTGATCCTGGAAGACTCGCAGAACGAAGCCGAGCGCCTGGTCAGCCTGTTTCGCAACTCGGGTCGTGCGACCCGCGTGCATCGCCTCGTCTCCAGCGATGACCTCGCCGAGGTCCTCCAGCAGAGCTGGGACCTGCTCATCGCCGCCCCCGAGAGTGACAACCTCTCCCCTGGCGAAGCCCTCAATGCCATTCGTCGTCAGGCCAAGGACATTCCCTTCATCCAGCTGGTGACGGAGAACGACTCGGACCTGATCACCGAAGCCTTGGCCCTCGGCGCCCAGGATGCCCTGCCCCAGGGCGAGGACGAGCGCCTGGTACTGGTCGCCAACCGCGAACTGGCCAACCTCGAAGAACGCCGCTCCCGCCGCGCCGCCGAAGTGAGCCTGCGTGAAGCGGAGAAGCGCTGCCAGCTGTTGCTGGACAGCTCGGTGGACGCCATCACCTACGTCCACGACGGCATGCACATCTACGCCAACCGCGCCTATGTCGAGATGTTCGGCTACGAGGATGCGGAAGAGCTGGAAGGCATGCCGATGATCGACCTGATCGCCAGCTGCGACCAGGTGGTGTTCAAGGACTTCCTCAAGAACTACCGCAGTGGCGACGGCAGCGCCGAGCTGACCTGCTCGGGCGCCAAGGTCGACGGCCAGAGCTTCCAGGCGCGCATGAGCTTCTCCCCCGCCACCTATGACGGCGAGCCCTGCATCCAGGTGGTGATCCGCGCGGAAACGGCCAGCGCCGAGCTGGAAGAGAAGCTGCGCGAGATCAGCAGCCAGGACCTGGTCACCGGCCTCTACAACCGCAACCACTTCAGCGAGCTGATGGACGCCGCCGCCGACCGCGCGGTGAATGCCGGCCAGCCCGCCTCCCTCGCCTACATCCGCGTCGACCGCTACTCCGGCCTGCAGGCGGATGTCGGCATCGCCGGCAGCGACCTGCTGCTCACCGACCTGGCCAACCTGCTGCGCGCCCACTTCCCGGCCGACGCCCAACTGGCGCGCTTCGGTGACGACGTGTTCAGCGTGCTGCAACCGGGCATCACCCCGGAGCAGGCCCGCGAAGGCCTGGGTACGCTGCTGAAGAAGGTCGAAGGCCACCTGTTCGAC
The DNA here is from genome assembly GCF_032621735.1 of Pseudomonas sp. zfem005. Classification (NCBI taxonomy): domain Bacteria; kingdom Pseudomonadati; phylum Pseudomonadota; class Gammaproteobacteria; order Pseudomonadales; family Pseudomonadaceae; genus Pseudomonas; species Pseudomonas sp. zfem005. The sequence continues at coordinate 81,598 of NZ_JAVYJE010000006.1, forward strand.
GTCAGCGGCCGCACCGTGCAGTTCAGCCTGTCCATCGGTGTCGCCGGCCTCAACGAAACCACGCCCAAGGCCCAGGAAGTGATCGATCGCGCCCATCGCTGCGCGGACGAGATCACCGACGGCAACGAAGTGCGCCTGTACAACCCGGCCAGCGAACTGGCCGCCGCCGCCAACCGCGGCAGCCTGGTGGCCATGGTCCAGCAGGCCCTGGAGAACAACAGCTTCCGCCTGCTGTTCCAGCCGATCATCAGCCTGCGCGGCGACAACTTCGAACACTACGAAGTCCTCCTGCGCCTGCTCAGCCCCCAGGGCGACGAAGTACCGCCAGCCGACTTCCTCGGCGCGGCGCGGGAAGCCGGGTTGGCCGAGAAGATCGACCGCTGGGTGATCCTCAACTCCATCAAGCTGCTGTCCGAGCACCGCTCCAAGGGCCACAGCACACGCCTGTTCGTGCACCTGTCCGGCGTCAGCCTGCAGGACCAGACCCTGCTACCGTGGCTCAGCGTCGCCCTCAAGGCCGCACGCCTGCCGTCCGATGCGCTGATCTTCCAGTTCAGCGAGCCGGACGCCATCGCCTACCTGAAGCAGGCCAAGGCACTGACCCAGGGCCTCGCCGAGCTGCATTGCCAGGTCGCCCTGAGCCAGTTCGGTTGCGCGCTCAACCCGTTCAACACGCTCAAGCACCTGAACATCGACTTCGTGAAAGTGGATGGCTCCTTCACCCAGGACCTGAGCAAGTCGGAAAGCCAGGAAGCGCTGAAGACCCTGCTCGCCAGCCTGCACTCCCAGGCCAAGCTGACCATCGTGCCCTATGTCGAGAGCGCCAGTGTCCTGGCCACCCTCTGGCAGGCCGGGGTCAACTACATCCAGGGCTACTACCTGCAGGGCCCGAGCCAGTCGATGGACTACGACTTCTCGTCCGGCGACGAATAAGCCGCCTTTCCAACCGCCCAAAGAAAAAGCCGCCCTCGGGCGGCTTTCTCGTTCAAGCAGCACTCACTCCAGGCCGTCGCGGTCGCGGAAGCCCAGCAGGTAGAGGATGCCATCCAGCCCCAGGGTGGAGATGGCCTGCTTGGCCGACTGCTTGACCAGCGGCTTGGCACGGAAGGCCACGCCCAGGCCCGCCAGGGCCAGCATCGGCAGGTCGTTGGCGCCATCGCCCACGGCGATGGTCTGCTCCAGGCGCAGCCCTTCCTTCTCCGCCAGCTCACGCAGCAGGTCGGCCTTGCGCTGGGCATCGACGATCGGCTCGACGGCCACGCCAGTGAGCTTGCCGTCCTCGATCTGCAGCTCGTTGGCGAACACGTAGTCGATACCCAGCTTGGCCTGCAGCTGCTTGGCGAAGTAGCTGAAGCCACCAGAGAGAATCGCGGTCTTGTAGCCGAGGCGCTTGAGCTCGGCGAACAGGGTCTCGGCGCCTTCGGTCAAGCGCAGCGAGGCGCCGATCTCTTCCAGCACGTCCTCGGAGAGGCCCTTGAGCAGCGCCAGGCGTTCCTTGAAGCTGGCACGGAAATCCAGCTCGCCGCGCATGGCGCGCTCGGTGATTTCTGCCACCTGCTCGCCGACGCCGGCGGCCTTGGCCAGCTCGTCGATCACCTCGGCCTCGATCAGCGTGGAATCCATGTCGAACACCGCCAGGCGGCGGTTGCGGCGGAACACCGAGTCGCGCTGGAAGGCGATGTCGACGTTCAGCTCCTGGGCCACGCTGAGGAATTCGGCACGCAGCGCCACCGGGTCGGCCGGCTCGCCGCGCACGGAAAACTCGATGCAGCCCTTGCCCTGGCTCGCCGGCATGTCCAGCGGCATGCGCCCGGACAGGCGATCGATATGGTCGATGTTCAGGCCGTACTTGGCGGTGATGGCGCTGACGCGCTGCAGTTGCTCGGCGGTGACCTTGCGGGTCAGCAGGGTCACCATGTGCCGGGGCTTGCCCTGGCCACCGACCCACACCTGGTAATCCTCCTCGGAAACCGGGGTGAAACGCACCTGCTGGTCCAGCTTGTAGGCCGTGAAAAGCACGTCCTTGAGCACGGAGGAAGCCTGCTCGGTATCGGGGATCTCCACCAGGATGCCGAACGACAGGGTGTCGTGGATGACCGCCTGGCCGATGTCGAGGATGTTCACCCCGCCCTGTGCGAGTACACCGGTAATCGCGGCGGTGAGGCCGGGACGGTCTTCCCCGGTGATGTTGATCAGGACTATTTCGCGCAAGGCGCACCTCCCGCAGTGGAAAAGGCGCACATTCTACCCACTTTCACGGTCTGACGAGCATGCCGGGCGCTTTGCCCTGCTAGGGGGCGCCGTTATACTGCGCCACAATTCCGTCCGAGAAGAGCCGAGCTCTGTGAACCGGCCTACGCCCGTCAAACCCGACAACTTCTTCCTGCTGATCTTCCACGCCCTGCGCCAGCGCCGTGTGCCGATCGCCTTGCGCATCGCCAGCCACAGCCTCCTGCTGGTAGCCCTGGCCCTGGTGATCTACGCCTGGGTGATGGGCATGCAGTTCAAGCAGGCGATGCAGCAGCAGGCCGACGCCCTGGGCCAGAGCCTGACCGCGCAGACCGCCGCTTCCGCCACCGAGCTGCTGGTGTCCAACGACATCCTCAGCCTCAACGTGCTGCTCAATAATCTGGTGAAGAACCCCCTGGTGGCCCATGCGGCCATCTACAGCGTGGACAACCGCATCCTCGCCGAAGCCGGCTCGCGCCCGAAGCAGGGCCTGCTGGGTGAGGTCGAAGGGTTGTATTCCACGCCCATCACCTTCCAGGAAGTGATAGCCGGGCACCTGCGCCTGAGCCTGGACATGCAGCAGTTCCAGCAGCCCATGACCATCAGCCTGCAGAGCATGGGCCTGCTCAGCCTCATCCTCCTGGCCCTGGCGCTGTCCCTCAGCCTGCGCCTCGGCCGGCACATCTCCACGCCGCTGCTGCAACTACGGGTGTGGCTGCGCGACCCGGACGACCCCGCACCCGGCGCTGGCCGCCAGGACGAAATCGGCGACCTTGCCCGCCAGCTGCAGGCACGCCTGGTGCCGGAGAAGCCCGAGCCCGAGCCGGAACCCGAGATCGAAGAACAGTACCTGGACGAGGAAGAAGACTTCCCCGAAGAGCAGGACGACGAGCCGGCCTTCGAGATCCGCGACCTGCGCGATGACAGCTACGACAGCGACGCCGTCGAGGAAGAGCGCCCCAGCCGCCTGTTCACCCCGGACGAGGACGACCCCTTCGCCGACCTGCGTCCGCGCGAGGAAGCGCGGCCCGTCGTGGCGACCCCGGAGCCGGAAGCCGAGCCCGAAGCGCGCGACGAGCTGCATCGCAGCGCCGTGCTGGCGGTCCAGCTGGGCGCCCAGGACCAACTGCGCCGCCTGCCCCGCACCCGCCTGCTGGACCTGCTGCAACGCTACCGTGACTGCCTCGACCAGGCCGCCCAGCTCTACCAGAGCGAACTGCACACCCTCAACGATGGCAGCAGCCTGATGCTGTTCCACAGTGCCGACAGCGGTGAGGACCACCTGACCCACGCGCTCTGCTGCGGCGAGCTGCTGCGTGCCCTCGGCCACGCCCTGCAGATCGAAGTGGCCGACAGTGGCATCACCTTGCAGCTGCAGCTCGGCCTGACCCTCGGCGACAGCCTCGCCGGCCTAGGCCAGGGCGACCTGCTGCTGGATGACACCACCCAGAACGCCCTGGCGCTGAGCCAGCACAGCCGCAACCTGCTGCTGGTGGAACGCGCCATCGCCGACGACGGCCTGGTGCGCCAGCGTGCCCGTGTACGCCCCATCGCCAGCCCGGAAGGCGCCTGCTGCGTCGAACGCCTGCTGGATCCCTACCCCTCGCTGCTGGAACGCCAGCTGGCCCGCATGCACGACGCCGGGCGCCGCTGAGCCCCCGGCGCCAAGGAAGGCGCCATGACCACCCTGATCACCCATCCCCTGCCCGTCCTCGCGGTGGGCATCGCCCTCGGCAGCCGCGTGATCCCGCCGCGCCTGCTCCTGGCCGGGCTGTTCTTCGCCTGCCTGCCGGACGCCGACGTCGCCGCCTTCAAGCTGGGCATCGCCTACGCCGACGCCTTCGGCCACCGGGGCTTCAGCCATTCGCTGCTGTTCGCCGGCTGCTGCGCCCTGTTCGGCGCCCTGATCGCCCCGCTGCTGCGCTGCGGCCCGCTGAAAGCCGGCCTGTTCGTCGGGCTCTCGACCCTCAGCCACAGCCTGCTGGACGCCCTGACCGACGGCGGCCTGGGCGTGGCCTGGTTCTGGCCCTGGGACCTGCAGCGCTACTTCCTGCCCTGGCGTCCCATCGAGGTGTCGCCCTTCATCGGTGGTTTCTTCACCCAGCGCGGCCTGGACGTGCTGCTCTCCGAAGCACGCTGGGTGGGCCTGCCCTGCCTGGTCCTGGCTCTCGGCGGCTTCGGCCTGCGACGCCTGTTCGGCAAGCGCCGCGCCGAGTGAACGCCCGGCTGATCAGCACAATTCGCAGCCCATGAAAAAGCCCGCATCAAGCGGGCTTTTTCGTGCATCTGCGGCGATCAGAAGCGGAACACTTCCACATCGGTGCGCACCGGGGCCGCCATGGGGATCTTCGGCGGAGCGGGCTCACGGGCACGTGCCGGGGCGGCAGTGGCCTTGCGCGGCTCTTCGGCGGCAGCGGCGGGCTGGCCGGCGAGGGGCTTGACCGCACCGGCCAGTTGCTCGGCCAGTTGTTGCAGCAGTTGGCTCTGGGCGCGCACCTGGTCGGCGGCGGTACCGCTGTGGGGCTGTTCCAGGCGCACCAGGCGGCTGTCACGCAGCTGGCCGGCCTTGTCCAGCACGCGCCACTGGGCTTCCAGCACCGCAGGGCGCTGGGGACCGGAATCGAGGCGGCTGATGCTCAGCAGCACCTGGATCTCGGGCGTGAAGCCGGGGTTGGCGGGGGCCAGGACCAGGCGCTGGCTGTCCAGGCGCCAGGACAGCTGGCGCAGCAGGAGCTGGTCGATGTCACCGGCCAGGCTGCCGGCCCAGCGACCATCGGTGGAGGCGGTTAGGCTGCCGTCGGGCTGGCGTTGCAGGAGGGTTTCGCGCTGCAGGTAGTCGGCAACCGAAACCGGCCCGAGCAGCACGGCCATGCCGGCGGACTGGTCCGGCAGTTCGGCGGTGCCGCTGTCGAGCTGGTACATGGGTACCGGCGCGTTGTGAACGCAACCGCCCAGGCCCAGAAGGCTGGTCAGCAGCGCCAACAAGGGAAGACGTTTCATCTTTCTCACCCAGGGCCGCCGCACGGCGACCCGCAATCGGATTCATTGACGTTCGGGGCGCCCGCCACAACCGCGTTCGGCCCGAGGGGACATATCATCCGCCAATGTGACGGATGACTCCAGCCTCGTGCGTCGAATGGCAGCCGACGAGCGGCAGGTGCAGGCTCAGCCCTGCACCTCGACCTGCAGCGCATCGACGCGCTGGAAGCCACGCGGCAGCTTGTTGCCACGGCGACCACGCTCGCCCTTGTAGTGCTCCAGGTCGTCGGCCTTGAGCGAAAGGGTGCGCTTGCCGGCCTGGAGCACCAGCGTAGCGCCGGCCGGCAAAACCGCCAGGTCGGTCAGGTATTCCTCGCGGCTGGCCACGCGATCGCCGGGGATGCCGATGATCTTGTTGCCCTTGCCCTTGGCCAGCTGTGGCAGGTCGGCGACCTTGAACAGCAGCAGGCGGCCTTCGGTGGTCACCGCCGCCAGCCAGTCTTCTTCGAGGCTGGTGAGCGGGCGCGGCGCAACCACCCGGGCGCCGGCGGGCAGGCTGACCAGGGCCTTGCCAGCCTTGTTCTTGGCCTGCAGGTCCTCGCCCTTGACCACGAAGCCGTAGCCGGCGTCCGAGGCGATCACGTAGAGCGCATCGTCCTCGGGCAACAGCACGCACTCGAAGGTCGCACCCGGCGGCGGGGTCAGGCGGCCGGTCAGCGGCTCGCCCTGGCCACGGGCGGACGGCAGGGTATGGGCCGCCAGCGAATAGCTGCGGCCGGTGGAGTCGATGAACACCGCGTACTGGTTGGAGCGCCCCGGGGCGGCGGCCTTGAATTCGTCGCCGGCCTTGTAGGACAGGCTGGTGGCGTCGATCTCGTGGCCCTTGGCCGAACGCACCCAGCCCTTCTCGGAGAGCACCACGGTGACCTTCTCGTTCGGCAGCAGGTCGTGCTCGGTGAGGGCCTTGGCCTCGGCGCGGGCGACGATGGGCGAACGGCGGTCGTCGCCGTACTTCTCGGCGTCCTCGAGGATTTCCTTGCGCACCAGCTTCTTCAGCTTGGTCTCGCTGCCCAGCAGGGCCAGGAGCTTGTCGCGCTCCTTGGCGAGTTCTTCCTGCTCGCCGCGGATCTGCATCTCCTCCAGGCGGGCCAGTTGGCGCAGGCGGGTCTCGAGGATGTACTCGGCCTGGACTTCGGTGAGCCCGAAGCGCTCCATCAGCACCGGCTTGGGCTGGTCCTCGGTGCGGATGATGCGGATCACTTCGTCGAGGTTGAGGAAGGCGATCAGGCGACCTTCCAGCAGGTGCAGGCGATGCTCCACCTTGTCCAGGCGGAACTGCAGGCGCCGGCGCACGGTGCCGACGCGGAAGGTCAGCCACTCGGTGAGCAGGGTGCGCAGGTCCTTGACCTGGGGTTTGCCGTCCAGGCCGATGATGTTGATGTTCACCCGGTAGGTGGACTCGAGATCGGTGCTGGCGAACAGGTGCTGCATCAGCGCTTCGTGATCCACCCGGCTGCTGGTGGGGATGATCACGATGCGGCAGGGGTTCTCGTGGTCGGACTCGTCACGCAGGTCGGCGATCTGCGGCGCCTTGGAGGGCTTGGCCTGCATCATCGCGGCGATCTGCTCCAGCACCTTGGCGCCGGAGACCTGGTGCGGCAGCGCGGTGACGACGATGTCGCCATCCTCGATCTGGTACACCGCGCGCATGCGCACCGAGCCACGACCGGTCTCGTAGATCTTCAGCAGGTCGGCACGCGGCGTGATGATTTCCGCCTCGGTCGGGTAGTCCGGCCCGGGGATGTGCTCGCACAGCTGCTCGACGGTGGCCTTCGGCTCGTCCAGCAGGCGCACGCAGGCAGCGGCGACTTCACGCAGGTTGTGCGGCGGCACGTCGGTGGCCATGCCCACGGCGATGCCGGTGGTGCCGTTGAGCAGGATGTTCGGCAGGCGTGCCGGCAGTACCAGCGGCTCGTTCAGGGTGCCGTCGAAGTTCGGGCCCCAGTCCACGGTGCCCTGGCCCAGCTCGGTGAGCAGCACTTCGGAGTAGCGCGACAGGCGCGCCTCGGTATAACGCATGGCGGCGAAGGATTTGGGGTCGTCCGGCGCACCCCAGTTGCCCTGGCCATCCACCAGCGTGTAGCGGTAGCTGAAGGGCTGGGCCATCAGCACCATGGCCTCGTAGCAGGCCGAATCGCCATGGGGGTGGAACTTGCCGAGCACGTCGCCGACGGTACGCGCCGACTTCTTGTGCTTGGAGTCGGCGTCCAGGCCCAGCTCGCCCATGGCATAGACGATGCGCCGCTGCACGGGCTTGAGGCCGTCGCCGATGTGCGGCAGGGCGCGGTCCATGATCACGTACATGGAATAGTTGAGATAGGCCTGTTCGGTGAACTCGGCGAGGGAGCGGCGCTCCACGCCTTCCAGGCTCAGATCGAGGGGTTCGCTCATGCGTGCCTCACGGTGACATGTGTTGGCGCAGCACCAGGGTGCCGTCGCGCTGGGTGAATTCGAGTTGTTTGAGGGCGCTCATGCCGAGCAGCACCTCGTCGCCGTCCATGCCCGGGGCGATGATCGCGGGCACGTCGGCGAGGACGATCTCCCCCAGCTGCAGCTCGCGCAGCCGGGTGCGATGGCCGCTGCTGCGGCCGTTCGCGGTACTCAGGGTGATGGGTTCGCCGGGCTCCAGGCCCAGTTCGCCGGCCAGGGCTTCGGGCACCGCCACGGCGGTGGCACCGGTATCCAGCAGGAAGGTCACCTGCTGGCCGTCGATGCGCCCATTCATCAGGTAATGGCCCTGGCGGCTGCTGGCCAGGCGCACTTCCACATAGCCGTCGCCGCGTACGGACTCGGGCACCTGGTTGGGGTTGCGCTGGCCATCTTCCCAGCGACCGAAGAAGTGCGTGGCCAGGAGCATGGCGATGCCCCAGGCGAGGATCAGCATGACCCTCCCCGCGCGCTTGCCCGGCGCTTGCTCACTCATGGCGCTTCCCAGCCTCCAGTGGGTTTGGCGAAGCGCCAGACGATGGGCCGCTGCTCACCATCGGCGCGGGCCTTGCCGCCGTTGTCGAGGACGATCCAGGCGCCGTCGGCGTCCACCCACAACCCTTCCGCCAGGCCCCAATCGACCTCATAACGGCGAGGCGGCGTGAGCGCCTCGGCAGCGAAGGACCAGCACCGCTCGACGCTGCCCTTGGCCGGGTCGCGGCGGCAGATGCGGTGGGCGTGGCGCTCCAGGGTGAACAGCTTGCCCTTGTGCAGCGCCAGGTCGGAGAAGTCCTTGGACATGGGCACGGCCCGGCCCAGGTCGGGCGGAGGGATGTCCTCGCCGGCCTCGCTGAACAGCACGCAACCACCGGCGCACGCCCAGGTGGACGGCTTCTTGTGCAGCACCATCAGGCCGCGGCGCTCACGCTCGGCCGCCAGCCACAGGCGCTCGCCAGCCGGGTCGATGGCGATGCCTTCCAGCAACGCATTGAAGTGCAGCAGCATGCCGCTGGCGCGCGCCTGGCGAACCAGGCTTGCGGAGAGGCGCAGCCACTCGGCGTTGCCCACGGCGTTCACCTGCAGCACGGCAGCATGGGCTTCGCTGACCAGGTAGCGATTGCCGGCGGCGTCACAGGTGATGCCTTCGAAATCCAGCTCGTTGCCACGCACCAGGTTCATCGCCCAGGTGCGCGCACGCACGCCCCAGGGCAAACCGCTCTCGGGCGGCGGCGGCGCGGCGAAGAGTTCGGCCTCCGCACGCATCACGCCGTCGACCGCCGTCAGGTGGAACAGACGGTCGTCGATCCGGTCGGACACCACCAGCAGCTCCTTGCCGCAAAGCGCGATGCCGGAAAGGTTGCCTTCGGCGACACCCTCCACCGGGTACTCGGCACTGAGCTTGAGCTCCTCGATAGGCGACGCGGCCCAGAGAGGCGAGGCGACCAGCAGCAGGGCGAGAAGGAAGCTCGCCTTCACGCCAGGACCTCGGCCAGGTTGCCCTTGGATTCCAGCCAGGACTTGCGGTCGCTGGCGCGCTTCTTCGCCAGCAGCATGTCCATCATCTCGTGGGTACCCTCGCCGTCTTCCAGGGTCAGTTGCACCAGGCGGCGGGTGTTCGGGTCCATGGTGGTTTCGCGCAGCTGCAACGGGTTCATCTCGCCCAGGCCCTTGAATCGGGTGACCTGGGGCTTGCCGCGCTTCTTCTCGGCCGCCAGGCGGTCGAGGATGCCGTCACGCTCGGCGTCGTCCAGGGCGTAGTAGATTTCCTTGCCCAGGTCGATGCGGTACAGCGGCGGCATGGCCACGTAGACGTGCCCGGCTTCCACCAGCGGGCGGAAGTGGCGGACGAACAGCGCGCACAGCAGGGTGGCGATGTGCAGGCCGTCGGAGTCGGCGTCGGCGAGGATGCAGATCTTGCCGTAGCGCAGCTGGGCGACGTCCGGGGTGCCCGGGTCGACGCCGATGGCCACGGCGATGTCGTGCACTTCCTGGCTGGCGAGCACTTCGCCGCCATCCACTTCCCAGGTGTTCAGGATCTTGCCGCGCAGCGGCATGATCGCCTGGAACTCCTTGTCGCGGGCCTGTTTGGCCGAGCCGCCGGCGGAGTCACCCTCCACCAGGAACAGCTCGGAACGCATCGGGTCCTGGCCGGCACAGTCGGCCAGCTTGCCCGGCAATGCGGGGCCCTGGGTGATCTTCTTGCGCTCGACCTTCTTGCCCGCCTTGAGGCGACGCCCGGCGTTGCTGATGGCCAGCTCCGCCAGTTGCAGCCCCAGCTCCGGGTGAGCGTTGAGCCAGAGGCTGAAGGCATCCTTGACCACGCCACCGACGAAGGCGGCGGCCTCGCGGGAGGACAGGCGCTCCTTGGTCTGGCCGGAGAATTGCGGGTCCTGCATCTTCATCGAGAGGACGAAGGCGATGCGCTCCCAGACGTCTTCCGGGGCCAGCTTGACGCCACGGGGCAGCAGGTTGCGGAATTCGCAGAACTCGCGCATGGCATCCAGCAGGCCCTGGCGCAGGCCGTTCACATGGGTGCCGCCCTGGGCGGTGGGAATCAGGTTGACGTAGCTTTCCTGCAGGGATTCGCCGCCCTCGGGCAACCACAGCAGGGCCCAGTCCACAGCCTCCTTGTCACCGGCCAGGTTGCCGATGAAGGGCTCGTCCGGCAGGCGCTGGAACTCGCTGACGGCATCGACCAGGTAGGAGCGCAGGCCGTCTTCGTAGTGCCACTCGATGCGCTCGCCGCTGGCCTTGTCCTCGAAGGTCACCGAGAGGCCCGGGCAGAGCACGGCCTTGGCCTTGAGCACGTGCTTGAGGCGGCTGACGGAGAACTTGTGCGAATCGAAATACTTGGCGTCGGGCCAGAAATGCACGCTGGTGCCGGTGTTGCGCTTGCCGACGCTGCCGATCACTTCCAGGTCGCTGGACTTGAAGCCGTCGGCGAAGGTCATGCGGTATTCGCTGCCATCGCGCTTGACCCGTACCTCGACCTGGGTCGAGAGGGCGTTCACCACCGAGATGCCCACGCCGTGCAGGCCGCCGGAGAACTGGTAGTTCTTGTTGGAGAACTTGCCGCCCGCGTGGAGCTTGGTGAGGATCAGCTCGACACCGGGCACGCCCTCTTCGGGGTGGATGTCCACCGGCATGCCGCGGCCGTCGTCGATCACTTCCAGCGAGTTGTCCTCATGGAGGATCACCTGCACGCTCTTGGCGTGCCCGGCCAGGGCCTCGTCGACGCTGTTGTCGATGACTTCCTGGGCCAGGTGGTTGGGCCGGCTGGTGTCGGTGTACATGCCCGGGCGCTTGCGCACCGGGTCGAGGCCGGAAAGGACTTCGATGGCGTCTGCGTTATAAGCGTTCTGCTGGGCCATGGGGTCTCTTCGTCAAAGGGTGGAAAAGTCGATATCACGCCATAACTGGGCGGGAAAACCGGCGTACGCCAGCAAGGCCGGCAGGTGGGCAGGGAATTGCTGGAAACCATGGTCGCCACCGGCCTCGATGCGCAGGGCGCAGGCGCGGTAGTAGCGCTCGGCATGGCGGTAATCCAGGGTTTCGTCGGCCGTCTGCAACCACACCTGGTAGCGGGCCGGGTCCTGCGGGGGCGGTACCTCGAGCTCGGCCAGGGCATCCACATGCGCCTGCGTCAGCTCCCAGGTCTCGCCGCTGTAATAGTTCTTCTGCGGTCCCAGTTGGCCATCGAACAACCGGTGCGGGGCCACCGCCGGGTTGATCAGGACGGCCCTGAGCCCGTGCCGCTCGGCCAGGTGGGTCGCATAGTAGCCGCCCAGGGAGCTGCCTACCAGCGTCGGCCGACCCAGCGCGGCCAGGGCCTCCTCGAGTTGCGCGATGGCCTCGCGCGGCTGGTGGTGCAGGGCCGGCACACGCAGCCGCTCGACCAGGCCCAGGCGCTGCATGAGCGCGCTGAGCTGGCGCGCCTTCTGCGACTCGGGCGAGCTATTGAAGCCGTGGATATAGAGAAGGGAGGGTTGTTCGGTCGACACGCGGCATCCTGCAAGTCTGGCGGGCAAGCTGTACTTCTTGCCGTGCCGCAGCGCGAAGGTCAATAACCTTTGACGCTGTAATCCACTTCGAAGTCGATACCGGTCACCCGCGACACGCCGGTTTCCAGCACGCCGTCGTCCCGCAGGCGCAGCCAGCGGTAGCCCGGCGCCTCGGTGTCGACCTGGAACTCCTCGCTGCCCGGCGCGAACTGCACGCAGGTGGAAGGCGACGCCAGCAGGCGCACGCCCTTGCGCATCTGGTCGAACTCCTGATGCACATGGCCCCAGAGCACGGCGCGCACCTGGGGGAAGCGGTCCAGCACGGTGAACAGGGCATCCGGGTTGCGTACGCCGATCGGGTCCATCCAGCGGCAGCCGATGGGCACCGGGTGATGGTGGAAGCTGATCAGCACATGCTTGTCCGGCGCCTCGCTCACGGCGCGCTCCAGCAGCTCCAGCTGTTCCGGCGGCATGTGCCCGGGCACGGCACCGCTGATGGTGGAATCCAGCAACACCACGCGCCACGCCGGGAAGTCGATGATCGGTTCGAGCAGGTCGGTGCCGGCACAGACCTGCTCCATCACCTGGACTTCATCATGGTTGCCGGGGAACCAGCGGCTGTTGGCGGGGATTACCGAGCACAGATCGCGAAAGCGCTCGTAGGACTCGATGCTGCCATCCTGGGACAGGTCGCCGGTGGCCAGCACCAGGTCGATGCGTGGCTGTTCTTCCAGTACCCGCTCGATCACCCGCTGCAGGCTGTCGGAGGTATTCATGCCCAGGAGTCGTCCGTCCTCTTCGGCAAATAGATGACTATCGGAAAGCTGCACCAGCAGCACCGATGAATCAATGGCGAGAGTGGACGCGCTCGACAAGGCGGTCTCCTTGGGCGAAATCATGTGAATTATGGTGGTTCAGGCGTGAAACGGTAAACCCGAGAACCGGGACTGGATCACATTAGCGAGCGCCAGGAAATCGGCAGGGGGCGGATTTTCTAAAGCACGGGTTCCAGTTCGTGGCCACAGGCCAGGCAATGGCTGAGCCATTCACCGAGGAAAAGGTTGAGCTGGCTCTTCTCGTCGGGCTGGTGCATATCGGCGTTCGGGTAGGGGTAGAAGCTGCGCAGGCGCCGGGCATTCTCGGCGCTGACCACCTCGGCCATGCGCGCATCGTGGTAGACGCGCACCTCCAGCTGCGGGGACGGCAGCCAGGGCAGGCTGAGCTCCTGGCGCACCTTGAGCGTGGTGGTGTAGGGGCAGGCTTCGACCACATCCAGCGCCAGCACCCCCACCAGGCGTTCGCCCTGGCTGAGGGCCACGCGGCGCGAAGACTGGGCTTCGCGCATGTGCGGCAGCAATCGCATCAGCCGGGCATAGTTCGCCTCGCAGGCCGCTTGCAGCCCGACGAGGTCCACCCGGTAGCGATCGCGCAACAGATTCACGTCCACATCCCCCGAACTTCATCCCGGTTCAGTGCCAGCCATTGCAGGGCGATGATGGCGGCGGCGTTGATGATCCGGCCGTCGCGCAGCGCGGCCAGGGCATCGGCGAAGGACAGCACGTGGACGCGGATGTCCTCGCCCTCTTCCGCCAGACCGTGCACGCCACCGGCAGCGCCGCTGTCGCAGCGCCCGACGTAGAGATGCACGAATTCGTCCGATCCCCCTGGAGAAGGATAATAGGCGGTGATCGGCCACAACGACGTCAGCGTCAGGTCGGCCTCCTCGACGGCCTCACGGCGGGCCACCTCATCCGGCTCCTCGTCCTTGTCGATCAGCCCGGCCACCAGCTCCAGCATCCAGGGGTTGGCACTTTTCTGCATGGCGCCGACGCGGAACTGCTCGATCAGCACCACCTGGTCGCGTTGCGGGTCGTAGGGCAGCACGCACACGGCATCGTGGCGCACGAAGAGCTCGCGGCTGAGGGTCGGCCCCATCTCCCCGGAGAACTGGCGATGACGCAGGTGCAGGCGATCCAGGCGATAGAAGCCACGGAAGCATTCTTCGCGCTTGATGATCTCGACCGCGTCCGGTCCGGGTTTGAAGGTATCTATCATCTGCGTCTCACTCGATCTGATGGTCCCGCTTTTCGCGCATCCTACTCTGGCGACTCGCCTTGCGCAGCCTCTTTGCAGATGGATTCGCGGCTGGGATCATGGCCCCCCGCGAGCGAACTCGAACCGCACCAGGCAGTCGAAGCTCGCAATCCATAACGACTCCCCACCCGATGACGAATTCAATCCCGATGCACAAGAAACTGCTCCTTCTCGGCTTCGCCCTCCTCCTCGGCGCCTGCCAGGCCCTGACGCCCGGCGACAGCGGCCTGGCCGTCAAGCGCGATGCCTGGGAGCACCTCAAGCCCGGTTGCCAGGGCGACAGCTGCCCGCTGGTGAACATCGACGTCATCAGCTTTCCCGATCACCCGCAGCTCAGCGAACTGGTGACCCAGCGCCTGCTGCGCATGACCGCCGACGCACCGGATGCACCGCTGCCGGCCTCCCTGCAGTCCTACGAAAAGGACTTCCTGCAACGCGCCGAACCGGGCTGGGCCAGCTACCTGCAAGCCAAGGTGCGTGAACAACGTGACCAATTGACCATCATCGAACTGTCCAGCTACCTGGCCACCGGCGGCGCCCACGGCATGCCCGGGCGCGGCCTGATCAACTACGACCGCACGCTGGACAAGGTGCTGACCCTGCGCGACATGCTCATCCCCGGCCAGGAAGCCGAGTTCTGGAAGCTCGCCGAGCAGGCCCACCAGCGTTGGCTGGTCGCCAACAAGCTGGACCAGGATCCGGAATACGCGAGCACCTGGCCCTTCCAGCGCACCGAGCACATCGCCCTCGGCCGTGGCGCGCTGCTGCTCAAGTACGACGTCTACAGCATCGCGCCCTACGCCGGCGGGCACCCGGAGCTGACCATCCCCTACCCGCAACTCAACGGGATACTGAAGCCGCAATACTTCCCCGGCCGCGGCTGAGGGAGCCCAGCACGAACTGCAGCCCGCCGGCCAGTAGCAGCGCCGGCAGGGTGGCGCCCACCTCGGGCATGAAGTTCGCCAGCAGGTGGTAGACGGTCACACCGCAGGCCCAGGCGGTCAGCGTGTCCCAACGCAGGGCCCGGCGCGGTGCCAGCTCCTCGCGACGGCGACGCAGCACGAAGTGATCCACCAGCACCACGCCAAACAGCGGCGCGAACACCGAGCCGATCAGCAGCAGGAAGTTCTGGTACTCGGCCAGCGGCGCGAACCAGGCGATCAAGGTGCACAGCGCGCCGATGGCCAGGGCCAGGTGCTCCACCTTCACCGGCACCAGGATGCCGCTGGAAACCGCCGCCGAATGGATGTCGGCGAAGGCGTTCTCCGACTCGTCCAGCAGGATCAGCAGCAGCGGGATGCCCAGGCCGGCACCGGCCAGTGCCAGCAACAGTGCGTTGACCTCGCCGCTCGGGGCGAAGGCCAGGGTGTAGGCGACGCCCAGGCTCATCAGCCAGAAGTTGCCGAGGAAGAAGCCCAGGGCGGTGCCGCCGAACACATTGCGTGCGCGCTTGCCGAAACGCGAGTAGTCGGCGATCAGCGGCAGCCAGGACAGCGGCATGGCGATGGCGATGTCGAAGCCCAGTGCGAAGGGCAGCGAGCCGTCGCCGCTACGCGCCCAGATGGCGCCCAGGTCGGCCTTGTCGAACAGGTTCCAGGTCAGCCAGATGCAGGCGCCCAGCAGCAGCCAGATGCCCCACTTGCGCAGCACGCGGCGCACGAAGGTGAGCGGGCCGGTTACCGCCAGCAGGGTGGCCAGGGCGCCGAAGAACAGGGTCCAGAGCGCCGGCGAGGCCAAGGCGCTGCCCTCGCCCCAGGCACGGCCGGCCAGCAGGCTGGCGGCATCGCGCATGACGATGATTTCGAATGCGCCCCACCCCACCAGCTGCAGGAGGTTGAGCAGCGCCGGCAGCACTGCGCCGCGCTTGCCCAGGGCAAGGCCGAGGGTGCCCATGGCGGAGAGGCCGGTGTCGCTGCCGATCACCGCAGCAGCGCCCAGCAACAACACGCCAACGGCGGTGCCGCAGGCGATGGCCGCCAGTGAGCCGGCCAGGCCGAGCCCCGGCGCCAGCAGCGCGCCGAGCTGCAGCACCATCAGGCCGACGCCGAGGGAGAACCAGAGGGAGAACAGATCACGCGCGCCGAATACGCGCTGGCCGGCGGGAACCGGCAGGGTCGGCGAGTAGCTGGGAGTGGTCACGATGACGAAGGCCCTGAAGGTTGAACGCAGAAGGCCCGGCACATTGCGCCGGGCCCGTTGGCTGTAGCCGCGAGGTCGGTCAGACCTGCTTGTAGATCACCGAGCCTTCGTCCTTGAAGCGCGCCGCCTGCTCCTGGAAGCCCGCCTCGATGGCGCGGCTTTCCTCGGAGAGGCCATTCTCCTTGGCGTAGTCGCGCACCTCCTGGGTGATCTTCATGGAGCAGAACTTCGGCCCGCACATGGAGCAGAAGTGCGCCACCTTGGCCGAGTCCTTCGGCAGGGTTTCGTCGTGGAAGGCGCGCGCGGTGTCCGGGTCGAGGCCGAGGTTGAACTGGTCTTCCCAGCGGAACTCGAAGCGCGCCTTGCTCAGGGCGTTGTCGCGGATCTGCGCGCCCGGGTGGCCCTTGGCGAGGTCGGCGGCGTGGGCGGCGATCTTGTAGGTGATGATCCCGGTCTTCACGTCATCCTTATTCGGCAGGCCCAGGTGCTCCTTGGGCGTGACGTAGCAGAGCATGGCGCAACCGAACCAGCCGATCATGGCGGCGCCGATGCCGCTGGTGATGTGGTCGTAGCCGGGTGCGATGTCGGTGGTCAGCGGGCCGAGGGTGTAGAACGGCGCCTCGTCGCAGCACTCCAGCTGCTTGTCCATGTTCTCCTTGATCAGCTGCATGGGCACATGGCCGGGGCCTTCGATCATGCACTGCACGTCGTGCTTCCAGGCGATCTTGGTCAGCTCGCCGAGGGTCTCCAGCTCACCGAACTGCGCGGCATCGTTGGCGTCGGCGATGGAGCCCGGACGCAGGCCATCGCCCAGCGAGAAGCTGACGTCGTAGGCCTTCATGATTTCGCAGATTTCCTCGAAGTGGGTATAGAGGAAGTTCTCCTGGTGATGCGCCAGGCACCACTTGGCCATGATCGAGCCGCCACGGGACACGATGCCGGTGACGCGCTTGGCGGTCAGCGGCACGTAGCGCAGCAGCACGCCGGCATGGATGGTGAAGTAGTCGACGCCCTGCTCGGCCTGCTCGATCAGCGTGTCGCGGAACAGCTCCCAGGTCAGGTTCTCGGCGATGCCGCCGACCTTCTCCAGCGCCTGGTAGATCGGCACGGTGCCGATGGGCACCGGCGAGTTGCGGATGATCCACTCGCGGGTCTCGTGGATGTGCTTGCCGGTGGACAGGTCCATCACCGTGTCCGAGCCCCAGCGGATGCCCCAGGTCAGCTTGGCCACTTCTTCCTCGATGGAGGAGCCCAGGGCCGAGTTGCCGATGTTGCCGTTGATCTTCACCAGGAAGTTGCGGCCGATGATCATCGGCTCCAGCTCGGTGTGGTTGATGTTGGCGGGAATGATGGCGCGGCCGCGGGCGATTTCGTCACGCACGAACTCGGGGGTGATCACCGCAGGGATGCTGGCGCCGAAGCTGTGCCCGGCGTGCTGCTCCTTGAGCAGGCCGGCGGCGCGCGCCTCGGCCAGCTTCATGTTCTCGCGGATGGCGACGAACTCCATCTCCGGGGTGATGATCCCCTGGCGGGCATAGTGCATCTGGCTGACGTTGCGCCCGGCCTTGGCCCGGCGCGGGTTGCGCACGTGGGCGAAGCGCATGGCGGTCAGCTCGGGGCTGGCCAGGCGCTCCTGGCCGAAGCTGGAGGACAGGCCGGCGAGCAGCTCGGTGTCGCCACGGTCATCGATCCATTTCGAGCGGACGTCGGCCAGGCCCTTGCGCACGTCGATGGTCACGCTCGGGTCGGTGTAGGGGCCGGAGGTGTCGTAGACCATCACCGGGGCGTTGATCTCGCCGCCGAAGGCAGTGGGGGTCACGTCCAGGCTGATCTCGCGCATCGGCACGCGGATGTCCGGGCGCGAACCCTGCACGTAGATCTTCTGGGAACGGGGGAAAGGCTGGATGGATTGCTGGTCGACCTGGGCGCTCTCGCTCAGGTTCGCTTGTTGTTTTGCAGTCATCGGCTAGCTCCTGGGTGATGTCGGAGCGAACCTGAAAGGCAGAGTGCACCGGGACCGGTGCCGAGAGGAACCTCCCAAGAATGCTGCAAGGCGGGGGAGGCGCATCTTGTTCCCTACGCAGGCCTTAACCTGATCAGGTTCAACGGGATCCGGAACTTTCCGATCTCAGCCTCCGATTCGAGGCACCCCGACAAGAACGCGGCCAGTCTAAACAAGCCCCCCGAACAAAACCAACCCCAAGGTCAGAAATAAATGACCAGTCCGTCCGAAACCGACGCCCGGACCGCGTCGCGCATTCATTGTTCCCGGCAAGCAACATAACGTGTTGCAAACTACACTGACCCCGCCATGGGGCCGTCTTGACCGCGTACCATGGCAGCCGTAGCCTTGCCCGACTTCACTGAATCTAGGATTGATCATGCTGCGCAGACTCTCACTGGCTGTTGCCGTGGCCTCCGCTTTCGCGGGTAGCGCCTGGGCAGCAGAGGCCCCGCTGTCAGCCAAGACGGACCTCGTGACCGTCTACAAGGACGCCGTAGACAACAACGCCGATCTCGCCGCCGCGCGCGCCAACTTCGAAGCCGTGCGCGAAGCCGTGCCCCAGGCCCGTTCCGGCCTGCTGCCGCAGATCAATGGTGGCGCCACCGCCAACGACACCCGCACCAAGCTCGATGAGCCGTCGGCCACCAGCTCCCGCAGCGGCATCGCCTACCAGGCCAGCCTGAGCCAGCCGATCTTCCGCGCCGACCGCTGGTTCCAGCTGCAGGCCGCCGAGGCCAGCACCGAGCAGGCCTCCCTGGAATTCTCCGCGACCCAGCAGAACCTGATCCTGCAGACCGCCGAAGGCTACTTCGCCGTGCTCCGCGCCCAGGACAACCTGGCGTCCACCAAGGCTGAAGAAGCGGCGTTCAAGCGCCAGCTCGACCAGGCCAACGAGCGCTTCGATGTCGGCCTCTCCGACAAGACCGACGTGCTGGAAGCCCAGGCCGGCTTCGACACCGCCCGCGCCAACCGCATCATCGCCGAGCGCAACGTGGATGACGCCTTCCAGGCCCTGGTCACCCTGACCAACCGCGAATACGCCTCCATCGAAGGCATCCAGCACACCCTGCCGGTGGTGGTGCCCGCGCCGAACGATGCCAAGGCCTGGGTCGACACCGCCGCCCAGCAGAACCTCAATCTGCAGGCCAGCAACTACGCCGTCGACGCCGCCGAAGAAACCCTGCGCCAGCGCAAGGCCGGCCACGCACCGACCCTGGACGCCGTCGCCCAGTACCAGAAAGGCGACAACGACAGCCTCGGCTTCAGCAACACCGGTTCCAGCCCGGTGCGCTACGGCAGCGACGTCGAGCAGCGCACCATCGGCCTGCAGCTGAACATCCCGATCTACAGCGGCGGCCTGACCAGCTCCCAGGTGCGCGAGTCCTACCAGCGCCTGAGCCAGACCGAGCAGCAGCGCGAAAGCCTGCGTCGCCAGGTGGTGCAGAACACCCGCAACTACCACCGCGCGGTGAACACCGACGTGGAGCAGGTGAAGGCCCGCAAGCAGTCGATCATCTCCAACCAGAGCGCCCTGGAAGCCACCGAGATCGGCTACCAGGTCGGTACCCGCAACATCGTCGACGTGCTCGATGCACAGCGCCAGCTGTACAGCTCGGTGCGCGACTACAACAACGCACGCTACGACTACATCCTCGACAACCTGCGCCTGAAGCAGGCCGCCGGCACCCTGGCCCCCTCGGACCTGGAAGCCCTCGCCAGCTTCCTCAAATCCGACTACGACCCGGACAAGGACTTCCTGCCCCCGGACCTGGCCAAGGCCGCAGAAGCCAGCCTGAAGAACAAGGCCGACTACTGAGTCGTCCCGCCCCATGAAAAAGCCCAGCTCGTGCCGGGCTTTTTCATGGGCGCCTTTCCAGACACATGTAGGGCGGGTGAAACCCGCCGATGACCATGCACAGGGGCAAGTCGGGTTGCACCCGACCTACGGCTTAGCCCGTAGTATGCACCCTCAGTCCCGATAATCCGGCGCCACCCGCTCCAGCAGCCTCAACAGCGCCTGCCAGGCCAGGTCCATCGCATCCGGGTCGGTCAGCTCGCCCTCCCCGGCCGGTTGCGCGGGCTCGTTGAACTGGCGCTGGGTGTGCTCGCAGACTTCATGGGGCGGCAGCAGCAATTCGCCGCCGGCCTGGGCCGCCACCTGGATGTCGCAGGCCTTCTCCAGGTAGTACATGCGCAGGAAGGCCTGGGCCGGCGTCTCGCCGACGGTGAGCAGGCCGTGGTTGCGCAGGATCATCACCGGCTTGTCACCCAGGTCCGCCACCAGGCGCTTCTGCTCATCGAGGTTGAGCGCCACGCCTTCGTAGTCGTGGTAGGCGACGCGGCCGTAGAACTCCATGGAAATCTGGTTCACCGGAAGCAGCCCGGCCGGCTGAGCGGCCACGGCGCAGCCCGCGCGGGTGTGGGTGTGCAACACGCACTGGGCATCTTCGCGGGCGGCATGGATGGCGCTGTGGATGACGAAGCCCGCCGGGTTGACCTTGTAGCGGGTGGGTTCCACCGCCTTGCCCTGCAGGTCGATCTTCACCAGGTCGCTGGCACGGATCTCGTCGAACATCAGCCCGTAGGGGTTGATCAGGAAGTGATGCTCCGGCCCGGGTAGCCGCACCGAGATGTGGGTGAAGATCAGGTCGGTCATGCGGAAGTGGGCGATCAGCCGGTAGCAGGCGGCCAGTTGCTGGCGCAGGGCGCGCTCCTCGGGGGAGCAGGACGATGGGGGCAGCGGGGCGTGCAGCGGCGTCATGGAAGGCTCCAGGGTCGATCGAAAAGGAAGCGGCCCACCGCCGAGGTGGGCCGGGCAAGGGGCACCCTATCAGCGTACCGCCCAGGCGTTGAAGCGCTCCTCCAACTCCTCGCCATGATCGACCCAGAACTCCACATCCATCGGCAGGCTCGCCGCCAGCGCATCGGGCGTCACCGGGATCCAGCGGGCCTGTTCAGAGTCCAGCGCGGCGGCAGCATCGCGGTTGGTCGGCCCGTAGGGGATACGGCGGATGTACTCCAGCTGCGGCGCCTTGCGGTTGGCGAAGGCGATCAGTCGCTCGGCCTGCTGCGCATGCCGGGAGCCCTTGATGATCGCCCAGTAATCCATGCCGTAAAGGCTGCCCGGCAGCACCAGGTCGAGGTTGCGCCCGGCCTGGTGGGCCGCCGCCACGCGCCCGGAATAGGACGAGGTCATCACCACGTCCCCAGCGGCGAGCCATTGGGTCGGTTGTGCGCCCGCCTCCCACCACTGGATCTGCGGCTTGATCTGGTCGAGCTTGGCGAAAGCACGGTCCACGCCGCCCGGGCTGGCGAGCACCTTGTACACGTCGGCCACCGGCACGCCATCGGCCAGCAGGGCGAACTCGAGGTTGTACACCGCACGCTTGCGCAACCCGCGCTTGCCGGGGAATTTCTCCAGGTCCCAGAAATCGGCCCAGGACGTGGGCGCAGCCTTCAGCCGGTCGGCGTCATAGGCCAGGGCGACACCCCACACCAGCGCGGCCGAGCCGCACTCCTGGACGGCATCCTCGATCAGCCGCTCACTGCCGCCCATACGTTGCCAGTCCAGCCGCTCGAACATCCCGCTTTCGCAGCCCCGAACCAGGTCCGGCCCTTCGATCTGCACCAGGTCCCAATCGACGTGGCCGGTATCGGCCATCACCCGGATGCGCGCCATCTCGCCGTTGTATTCGCTCTGAATCAGCGGCTTGCCGTCCTCGGCCACAAAGGGTTTGAAGAAGGCCTCGTCTTGGGCCTTCTGGCCGTCACCGCCGTAGCCGACCACCACCATGTCGGGTGCGCCCTGGGCCGCCACGGCGGGCATCAGCGCGGCCAGCAGGGTAATGAGAGGCAGGTTCGGGAAGCCGCGCGAAGGGCGCGAAGAGTCGTGTCGCATGAGGTTCTCCCATTGTTCTTGTTGTGCAGGGATGGCCCGTCAGGGGGCACGCATCACGCTAGTTGTCGCTCAGTTAAAAAACAAGTTGATTTTTTACTATGGGTAAATCAGTAATGGATTAATAAGAATTCCAGCAGCCCCGACGAGGATTGCCATGCACGCCTTCCCGCACCTGTTCGAACCCCTGCACATCCGTGGCAAGCGCCTGAAGAACCGCATCATGTCCAGCGGCCACGACACCAGCCTGCCCACCGACAACCGGGTCAACGACGCGCTGATCGCCTACCAACGCACCCGAGCCGAGGGCGGCGTGGGCCTGATCGTGCTGCAGGTGGCCGGGGTGCACGACAGCGCCCGCTACACGTCGCATGTGCTGATGGCCACCGACGACACCTGCATCGAGGGCTACCGCCAGCTGGCCGAAGCCTGCCAGGCCCACGGCACCCTGGTGCTGTCGCAACTGTTCCACCCCGGGCGGGAGATCATGGAGACCGCCAGTGGCCTGCTGGCGGTGGCCTATGCGCCCTCGGTCAGCCCCAACGAGCGCTTCCGGGTAATGCCCCGGGCGCTCGACCAGCGGATGATCGACGAGATAGTCGCCGGCTACGGCGCCGCCACCCGCCGTCTGCGCCAGGCCGGCCTCGATGGCGTGGAAGTGGTGGCCAGCCACGGCTACCTGCCCGCCCAGTTCCTCAACCCCCGGGTCAACCACCGCGAGGATGGCTACAACGGCGACCTCGACGCGCGCCTGCGCTTTCTCCGCGAGGTGCTGGCGGCCGTTCGCCAGGCCGGCGGCGAGGACTTCATCGTCGGCCTGCGCATCTCCGCCGACGAGCGCGATCCGCAGGGGCTCAGCGAGGATGAATCGCTGCAGGCCGTACTCGCCCTGGAAAGCGAGCTGGACTACGTGCACTTGGTAGCCGGCACCTCCGCCTCCCTCGGCGGCGCCGTGCACATCGCGCCGCCCATGGCCATCGCGGCGGCCTACCTCGCGCCGACCGCGGCCTGGTTCAAGGCACGACTGCACATCCCCCTGTTCGTCACCGGGCGCATCAACCAGCCCCAGGAAGCGGAGCAGATAATCGCCAACGGCCAGGCCGATGTCTGCGGCATGACCCGCGCCCTGATCTGCGACCCGTTGATGCCGGAGAAAACCGTCGGCGGCCGCGTCGAGGACGTGCGCGCCTGCATCGCCTGCAACCAGGCCTGCATCGGCCACTTCCACAAGGGCTACCCGATCTCCTGCATCCAGCACCCGGAAACCGGCCGCGAGCTGCGCTATGGCCAGCCGGCCAGAGCCACTCGGGCACAGCGCATCATGGTGGTCGGCGGCGGCCCAGCCGGCATGAAGGCCGCCGCCGTGGCGGCGCAGCGTGGCCATGAGGTGACCCTGTTCGAAGCGGCTGCGCAGCTCGGCGGCCAGGTGCTGCTGGCGCAACTGCTGCCCCGGCGCAGTGAGTTCGGCGGTGCCGCCACCAACCTGCAGCGGGAAATGGAACTGGCCGGCGTGAAGGTGGTGCGCAGTACCCGCGTCGACCGTGCCCTGGTGGAGCGCGAGCGCCCGGACCAGGTGATCATCGCCACGGGCGCCACGCCTTACTGGCCGGATTTCGAGCGCGGCGGTGCTCTGCAGGTGGTCGATGCCTGGCAGGTGCTCAGGGGCGAGGTGCAGCTCGGCCCTTCGGTGATGGTCGCCGACTGGCGTTGCGACTGGATCGGCCCCGGCATCGCCGAGCACCTGGCGCGCAACGGTCACCGGGTGCATCTGGCGGTGAATGGCACCCACTGCGGCGAAAGCCTGCCCCTCTATGTGCGCGACCAGATGGTGGGCGAACTGCACCGCCTCGGCATCCCCATCACGCCCTATGCACGGCTCTATGGCTGCGATGACGACACCGTCTACATGATGCACACCGCCAGCGGCGAGCCCATGCTGTTCGAGGCCGTGGATACCCTGGTGCTGTGCCAGGGCCACCAGCCGCTGGATGAGCTGGGGGCGACCCTGGAAGGCCTGGTGCCCTTCCAGCGCATCGGTGATTGCCTGGCCGCACGCACGGCGGAGGAAGCCATATTCGAGGGGTTGCAGGCGGCCTGGGAAATCTAGGGCGCGACGGGCCCGCGCCTGCTTTACAATGCCGCGTTCGCGCGGGGCCAGCCCTCCGCCCAGCCCCAAGGACCGGAGGGATCATGAGCCCCAGCCTGCCGTCGCCCGGCACCGCCAATGCGCCCGAGAGCCAGTTCCTCGGTACGCGCATCCGCGCCCTGCGCAAGCGCCGCGACATGACCCTCGCCGAGCTGGCCGAACAGAGTTCGCTGACCGCCGGCTACATCAGCCAGCTGGAACGCAACCTGGCCTATCCCTCGATCCCCACGCTGTTCAACATCGCCCGCAGCCTGGGCGTGACCATCCAATGGTTCTTCGCCAGCGAAGCCCCCACCGCCGACGCGGACAAAGGCTATGTGGTGCGCAAGAACAGCCGCATGAGCCTGCACTACGACGACGGCATCACCGACGAGCTGCTCAGCCCACAACCGAGCCGCTCGCTGGAAATCCTCCACTCGCGATTCCCCCCGGGCACCTACAGCGAAGAGAGCTACAGCCACGAGGGCGAAGAAGCGGGCTATGTGCTCAGCGGTGAATTCGAGCTCTGGGTCGGCGAACGCCACTTCCTGCTGGGTGAAGGCGACAGCTTCGCCTTCTCCAGCCAGGAGCCCCACCGCTACGGCAACCCCGGCGACAAGGACACGCTGATCCTCTGGATCATCACCCCGCCGACCTTCTGAGACGGGCCTGGCCCGGGCTCACCCCAGCAGGCGGGCGAGCCCCGCGAGCAACCGCTCCAGCGCCCCCTGGTTGGCCCTGAGCACCGCCAGCCCGGCATCGTGCATGCGGGTCGCGGCAGCGCTGTCGCGCCAGAGGCTGGCGACAGCGCTCTGCAGCGCTTCGGCGTCGGCCACTTCGATCAGGGCGCCGTTGTCGCGCAACTGCGCGGCGATGTCGAGGAAGTTGAACAGGTGCGGCCCACTGAGCACGGGCTTGCCCAGCGCCGCGGGTTCCAGCAGGTTGTGCCCGCCATTGGGCACCAAGCTGCCACCGACGAAGGCAATGTCGGCCAGGGCGAAGAGGAACAGCAGCTCGCCCATGGTGTCGCCCACCAGCACCGACGTCGCGGCGGTCAGCGGCTCGCCGGTGGAGCGACGCACGGCGGCGAAACCTTCGCGGCGGCACAGTTCGAATACCGGGTTGAAGCGCTCCGGGTGACGGGGTACCAGCAGCAGCAGCGCATCGGCGCGCTCGGCCAGCAGTTGGCGATGGGCGGCGAGGATGATCTCGTCCTCCCCCGCATGGGTGCTGGCGGCGATCCAGACCGGGCGTTGCTCGGCGCTCCACTGCCGGCGCAGGTCGGCGGCGCGGACGGGCAGCTCGGGGTCGATGCGCAGGTCGAACTTGATCGAGCCGGTCACCGTCACCGCTTCGGGACGGGCTCCGAGGGTGCGGAAGCGCTCGGCCTCGGCTTCGGTCTGCACCGCGAGCCAGCTCAGCTCGGCGAGCATGGGCGCCGTCAGCTTGTGGAAGCGTGCGTAGCCACGGGCGGAACGCTCGGACAACCGCGCATTGGCCAGCACCACCGGCACGCCGCGCGTGTGGCACTGGTGGATATGGTTGGGCCACAGCTCGGTTTCCATGATCACCGCCAGCTTCGGCTTGAGCAGGCGCTGGAAGCGCGCCGCCGCCCAGGGCAGGTCATAGGGCAGGTAGCAGTGCTGCACCTGGTCGCCGAACATCGCGCGGATGCGTTCGGAGCCGGTGGGGGTCATGCAGGTGACGGTGATCGGCAGTTGCGGGTGGCGTTCGCGCAGGGCGCGGATCATCGGCGCCGCGGCGATGCTCTCGCCCACGGATACCGCATGGACCCAGATGCCGCCCGGTTGCAGGGGCGGCAGGCCGAAGGCGAAGCGCTCGGCGATGCGCCGGGCATAGGCCGGCGCGCGCCAGGCCCGCCAGGCCAGGCGCAGGGCGATGAGGGGCAGGCCGAGGTGGAACAGCAGGGTATAGAGGGTGCGATTCATGGGCGCGGAGCTTATCAGAGCACGGGCCCGGGATCAGCCGACGGCCTTGAGGTGCTCGGCGAAGCAGTCGGCCAGCCACAGCGCCGCCGGGCCCAGCGCCTCGTCGCGGCGGCACACCAGCTCCACCACCAGCGGCGGCGGCGTCCAGTCGCTGCTCAGCTCCACCAGCTGGTTCTGGTAGGTCGGGTACTGCACCACGTGGCGTGGCAGCCAGGCCCAACCGAGGTTGCGCATCAGCAGCTCGGCCATGGTGTAGAAGCTGTCAGTACGCCAGATCGACGGGCTGAGCTGCTCGCCGCCGGGGTAGCGGCTGTCCTGGGGCGCCATCAGCAACTGGCGATGCCGGGCCAGCTCGCGGCGGTCGACATGGCCGACGCCCGCCAGGGGATGGCCGACGCCACAGACGGTGACCATTTCGATGGTGCCCAGGCGCTGGCGCTCCAGTGCCTCGGGCATCTGCTCGTGGTGGAACAGCAGGCCCAGGTCGGCGCGGCGCTCCAATAGCTTGCGCGCCACATCGCCCTGGGCACCGCTGGCCAGCTGCACCTCCAGCAGGGGGAAGGCCTGGGCCAGCGCCTCCAGGCTGTCGAGCACCGGCTGGTAGGGCATGGCTTCATCCTGGGCCAGGCGCAGGCGCACCTCCTCGCCCCGCACCAGCCCCAGCGCGCGGCCCTCCAGGCGCTCGCACTGGCGCAACACTTCTCGCGCCTCCTCCAGCAGGGTGCTGCCCGCGGCCGTCAGGCGTGGCTGGCGCCCGCTGCTGCGCTCGAACAGGGTGACGCCGAGATCCGCCTCCAGCAGGGCGATGGCGCTGCTGACCGCCGACTGCACGCGGTTGAGCCGGCGTGCCGCCGAGGAGAACGAGTGGCCCTCGGCGACGCTGACGAACAGGCGGATCTGCTCCAGGTTCCACTGCATGACCTATCTCCTATTCAGATAGGTAATCACTTTATCCCATCATCCAGATGACTAGAATCGGCAGCCTGATTTCAAAGGAGGCCATCATGACCGGCTATCTGTACCTCGCCATCGCCATCACCGCCGAAGTGATCGCCACCACCTCGATGAAGGCCCTCGACGGCTTCAGCAAACCCGTTCCGCTGCTGCTGGTGGTGATCGGCTACAGCATCTCCTTCTGGATGCTCAGCCTGGTGGTGAAAAGCATCCCCGTGGGCATCGCCTATGCGATCTGGGCGGGGCTGGGCATCGTCCTGGTGAGCATCGCCGCGGTCTTCCTCTACCAGCAGAAGCTGGATCTCCCGGCCATGCTCGGCATGGGCCTGATCGTCTCCGGCGTGGTGGTGATCCAGCTGTTCTCCAACAGCACCGGCCACTGATCCACGTCGGCCCCGCCTCACGGCGCGCGTTATACTGCGCGCCGGTTTTCTTCGAGGCAGCTTCCATGTCCCAGGTTCTCAGCACCGACGTCCTCATCGTCGGCGGCGGCGTCGCCGGTCTCTGGCTCGCCGCACGCCTGCGCGGCCAGGGTTACTCCACCCTGCTGGTGGAGAACGCCAGCCTCGGCGGCGGCCAGAGCGTGAAGTCCCAGGGCATCATCCACGGCGGCGCCAAGTACGCCCTGCATGGCGCG
Source organism: Pseudomonas sp. zfem005 (assembly GCF_032621735.1). Taxonomy (NCBI): domain Bacteria; kingdom Pseudomonadati; phylum Pseudomonadota; class Gammaproteobacteria; order Pseudomonadales; family Pseudomonadaceae; genus Pseudomonas; species Pseudomonas sp. zfem005. The sequence goes on from NZ_JAVYJE010000006.1 coordinate 109,092, forward strand.
CTGACCGGCGCCTCGGAAGCCATCGCCGACATGCCCCGCCGCTGGCGCGAAGCCCTGGCCGGCAACGGCGAGCTGGACCTGCGCCCGGTGCGCCTGCTGTCCGACGCCCATTACCTGTGGTCGCCCGGCTCGCTGGCCGGCAACATCACCAGCTTCTTCGCCAGCAAGGCGGTACGCGGCCGCGTCGACCAGGTCAAGGGCGACGCCCTGCCCCCGGCGCTGCAACACCCGAAATTCAAGGGCAAGGTCTACCGCCTCGCCGAACTGGTGCTCGACGTGCCGAGCCTGATCCAGCGCCTGGCGGACCTCGCCGGCGACGGCCTGCTGGCGGGCCACAACATCGAACCGCTGCGCGAGGGTGACGAACTCGTCGGGCTGGTGGTCGATGGCCGCGCCATCCGCGCCCAGCGCATCGTGCTCAGTGCCGGCGCCGGCAACGAGGCGCTGCTGCAGGCCCTGGGCATCCAGCAGCCCGGCATGCAGCGCCGCCCGCTGCACATGGTGATGGTCAAGGCGCCCAGCCTGAAGCCGCTCTACGCCCACTGCCTCGGTGGCGGCCCCAAACCGCGCGTCACCGTCACCACCCACCCTGCCGCCGATGGCCAGTGGGTCTGGTACCTGGGCGGCGACATCGCCGAAGCCGATGGCGTCGCACGCAACGAAGCCGAGCAGATCGCCGCCGCCGAGAAGGAACTGCACGACCTGCTGCCCTGGATCGACCTCTCCGCGGCCCAGTGGGCGACCCTGCGGGTGGACCGCGCCGAACCGAGCCAATCCGGCCTGGTGCGCCCGGACAACGCCTTCCTCGCCGACCAGGGCCGCCTGCTGGTGGGCTGGCCGACCAAGCTGGCGCTGGCCCCGGACTTCGCCGACCGGGTGATCGCTGCCCTGGAGCGCGACGGGGTGCAACCGACACAGCAGCCGCCCCTGCCCGAACTGCCGCGCCCGAGCCTGGCGCAACCGGTATGGGAGGAACTGCTGTGAGCCAGAGCAGCCTGCATCACCTGCACCGCCCCCTGGGCGACACCGGCTTGGTGGTTTCGCCGCTGGGCCTGGGCACCGTCAAGCTGGGCCGTGACCAGGGCGTCAAATACCCTTCCGGCTTCACCATCCCCGATGACGACGAAGCCGGCCGCCTGATCGGCCTGGCCCGCGAGCTGGGCATCAACCTGATCGACACCGCACCGGCCTATGGCCGCAGCGAGGAACGCCTCGGCCCGCTGCTGCGCGGCCAGCGCCAGGACTGGGTGATCGTCAGCAAGAGCGGCGAGGAGTTCGAGGCGGGCCAGTCCAGCCACGACTTCAGCCCGGCGCACACGCGGCGCTCGGTGGAGCGCAGCCTCAAGCGCCTCGAGACCGATTACATCGACCTGCTGCTGCTGCATTCCGACGGCGACGACCTGCGTATCCTGCAGGACAGCGGCGCCTACGAGACGCTCGCCGAGCTCAAGCGCGAGGGCAAGATCCGCGCCTTCGGCCTCTCCGGCAAGACCGTGGAAGGCGGCCTGCTGGCGCTGGAGCGCGGCGACTGCGCCATGGTCACCTACAACCTCGCCGAGCAGGGCGAGAAGCCGGTGCTGGACTATGCTGCCAGTCACGCCAAGGGCATCCTGATCAAGAAGGGCCTGGCCAGCGGCCACGCCTGCGTGGGAGCCGGCGTCGACCCGGTGAAGGCGAGCTTCGAGCTGATCTTCGGCCACCCGGGCGTCGGCAGTGCCATCATCGGAACCATCAATCCGCTGCACCTGTCCCACAATGTCACGACGGCCGCCGAGGTGCTGAAAGGCCGTCCCTAGAGCGCCGCAACTGCGGCCGACCCCGACGCAAGAAGGAGCCGACATGCCGCGAATACTCGCCCGTAAAGACCCGGGGGCGTTCAAGACCCTGCCCCTCCATGTCGAGGCCACGGCCGATGGCCTGGCCTACCAGGCCCTGGGGCTGCCGCTGAACTTCACCCAGATGCTCGAACGCCGCCGGCGCCCGGTGGAGATCGCCGACAGCCAGCGTTTCGCTGTCGAGCTGGCCAACCTGGGCGTCTCCGTGCGCCTGACCCTGGAGCTGCAGGGCCGCGAATACTGGGTGCTGGTGCGCCAGCGCCGGTTGGACCGCGGCGACACCGTGCTCAAGCTGATCTCTGGCTACGTGCCGGCCCACGAGCTCAACCTGCCGCTGCTCACCGCCATCCAGGAAGTGGCCGAGGAATGCCTGATCGAGACGCCCGAAGGCTGGCTCGGCGGGCGCTTCGCCGATACCTGGCTGCCCACGCCCTACCAGCGCCAACTGCACTATCGCGAGGCCAGCCACTTCCGCCTGAGCCCGCTGTCCGGCGCCGCACGCCCGGTGCAAAGCGGCAGCCTGACCTTGCTGGAACGCCCTCGGGCCTATGTGCACCTGCCCACCGCCTCGTTGCAGCTGGTCTACGACATGAGCCTGGAGCTGCCCCGCGACGCCCGCCAGCTGAGCTTCTTCCACGTCGATGAGAGCCTTCGCGACGGCGAGCTGGTGGCCGCGCTGGAGCGTCGCCGCCCGGACATCTACCTGCTGGCCCGCGACCACGGCAAACCCACCGGTGAACTGCTGACCCTGCGCAATGGCGAACTCAAGCCCGCCAGCACCCGGGGCATCTGGCTGTCGGAAAGCTTCGCTGAGCAGGACGGCTGGCTGGTGCGCGATGAGCGCATCCGCTGGAAGGACTGGCTAGCCCGCGTCGGCACCGCCGAGCAGGCCAAGCGCCTGGCGTGCTGAAGCCCCTGGCGGGCACGGCGCCCCAAAAAAGAACCCCGCCGAAGCGGGGTCAATCGGGCACTACAACAGAATCACTTGAGTTCGCTTGAGCTCTTGCCCAGCAGGCGACGGGCGATGATCAGCAGCTGGATCTGCTGGGTCCCCTCGAAGATGTCGAGGATCTTCGAATCCCGCGCCCACTTCTCCAGCAACTCGTCCTCGCCGTAGCCGAGGGCGCCAACCAGCTCCACGCACTTGAGCGTCACCTCGTTGGCCACACGCCCGGCCTTGGCCTTGGCGATGGAGGCCTCCTTGGAGTTGGGCAGCTTGTTGTCCGCCATCCACGCGGCCTTGAGGGTCAGCAGGCGCGCAGCCTCCCATTCGGCTTCCAGGCGGTAGAGGGTCGCCTCCACATGGCTGACGCTGAGCAGCGGCTTGCGGTAGTCGAACTTGCAGCCGGCCTTCTTCAGCAGCTCACGGGTGCGGTCCAGCGAGGCCTTGGCCACGCCTATGGCCATGCCGGCCACCAGCGGGCGGGTGTTGTCGAAGGTCTCCATGACCCCGGCGAAGCCCTTCTGCACATCGATCTCGGCATTGCCCAACAGGTTGGCCGCCGGCACCCGGCAATCGCTGAAGCTGATGGACGCGGTGTCCGAGGCCTTGATGCCGAGCTTCTTCTCCAGGCGGGTGACGCTCATGCCGGGCGTGCCCTTCTCCACCACGAAGGACTTGATCGCTGCGCGGCCCAGGCTCTTGTCCAGGGTCGCCCAGACCACCACCGCGTCGGCGCGCTCGCCGGAGGTGACGAAGATCTTCTCGCCATTGAGCACGTAGTGGTCGCCATCCTTCACCGCCGTGGTGCGGATGGCTGCGGAGTCGGAGCCACAACCCGGCTCGGTGATGGCCATGGCCGCCCAGGTGCTGCCGAAGCGCTTGAGCTGTTCCTCGTTGGCCACCGCCGCGATGGCGGCGTTGCCCAGCCCCTGGCGCGGCATGCCCAGCAACAGGCCAACATCGCCCCAGCAGAGTTCGATCACGCCCAGCAGCGCCGAGAGGTTGCCGCCGTTGCGCACGCCCTCCTCCACCTGCCCGCTGCCGCGCTTGCTGGCGGAGGTGGCACCAACGGCGTCGGGGGAGCCGGCGTTCATGCCGTCCAGCAGCGCCGCCAGCAGATCCAGCTCCTTGGGATAGGCATGCTCGGCCTTGTCGTACTTGCGCGAGATGGGGCGGAAATAGTTGGCCGCCACCTGGTGCGCCTGGTTGGCCAGGCCACGGAATTTCTTCGGGGTTTCAAGGTTCATCGTCATCCCCTTAAAGGTGCAAGCCGCCGGCCATGATGGCCACGGCACGCAGGTCTCGGTACCAGCGCTCGGCCGGGTGTTCCTTGGTGAAACCATGGCCGCCGAGCAGCTGCACCGCGTCGGTGCCGATCTTCATCGCCTTCTCGGCACACAGCAGCCGCGCCAGGTAGGCCTCGCGCTGGAACGGCTCGCCGCGCTCGGCCCGGGCACAGGCACGCCAGACCATCATGCGCATGGCGTCGAGCTCGATGGCGATGTCCGAGACCATGAAGGCGACGCCCTGCCGATGGCTGATGGGCTCGCCGAAGGCGACACGCTCGTTGCAGTAGGTGACCACGTAATCCAGCGCCGCCTGCCCCGTGCCCAGGGCCAGTGCGCACCAGCCCAGGGTGGTGAGATCGAGGAAGCGTTGGTAATCGAAATCGGCCGCGGCCAGGCGGTTCTCCAGCGGCACCTTGACGCCCTTGAGCTGCACCCGCGCAGTGGAGCAGGCCTTCAGGCCCATGCCGGGCTCAGCCTGGCGTTCCAGCCCCTTGGCACCGCCCTCCACGAGGAACAGCGCCGGGCCGTCTTCGGCCTCGGCCGCGACGATCAGCTGGCTGGCGTTGAGCCCCTCGAGCACCAGGCTCTTCTCACCGGACAGCTGGTAGTGCTTGCCCTTGCGGCGCGCCTTAGTGGCCAGGCGATGGGGATCGGCCAGCAAACCCGGCTCGCTGACGGCGATGGCCACCAGCGGCGGGCGCTCTTCGCCCACGAAGGCCGGCAGCCAGCGGGCCTGCTGTTCGGGCGAGGCGGAACGACGGATGCAGTTGGCGGCGGAGAGCGGCACCAGCAGAGAGGCGGCCAGGGACAGGTCGCCCCGCCCCAGGGCCTCGGCGATCAGCGCGTTGCTGATGACGGTGCGCTCGCCGGCCATGCCGCCGTGCACCTCACCCACGCCATAGTGGGCAAGGCCCAGCTCCAGCGCCTGATTGAGCAGCTCGGCGGGGATGGCACCACGGGCGTCGGCATCATGGGCAGCCGGGCGCAGCACCTCCAGGGCGAAACCCTGGAGCATCTCGCGGATCATCTGCTGCTCGTCGGACAGGGACAGGTCGAACAGCGCATCCGGATCGGCCGCACGCGGCTTCTTGGCGGCCTTGCCGGAACGCTCGGCGACCATCTGGAAGCCGGCACGGCTGCCGGTGAAGAGAAGTTTCTCGAAGGGTTTGCGCAGCTTGAACCGGTCCGGCCAGTCGGCCTGGGCAACGCGGTTCAGCACGGACAGGGCGCGTCCCTGTGCATCGGTACTCATGGGCATCTCGCTCCACGCGGGGTGAGGATGCCTCGATGATGCGCGCCGCGAATGGGCGCGCCTATGACCGACGGGACGCAGGCGAGTGGCACGACGGCCACCCACCCGGGGGAGGATCAGCGGCTGCGGATCTTCTCGACGATGGCGGTGGTGGAGCTGTTCTCCACCAGGCCGAGCACGCGCACTTCGCCGCCGTAGGCCTTGACGATGTCGGCACCCACCACCTGCTCGATGCCGTAGTCGCCGCCCTTGACCAGGATGTCCGGCTTGACCTGGCCCAGCAGGCGCTCGGGGGTGTCTTCGCTGAAGCTCACCACCCAGTCGACGGCACCGAGGCCGGCGAGCACGGCCATGCGCCGGTCCACCGAGTTGATCGGCCGGCCGGGGCCCTTGAGGCGGCTGACCGAGGCGTCGTCGTTGACCGCCAGCACCAGGCGATCACCCTGGGCACGGGCCTGCTCGAGGTAGGTCACGTGGCCGGCATGGAGGATGTCGAAGCAGCCGTTGGTGAAGACGATCTTCTCGCCGTGGGCGCGGGCGTCCTCGATGGCCAGCAGCAATTGGTCCAGGCTAAGCACACCGCGCTCGGAGCCCTGCTCGCGCTGCACGGCACGGCGCAGCTCGGGTGCGCTGATGGCGGCGGTCCCCAGCTTGCCGACCACGATGCCGGCGGCCAGGTTGGCGAGGGCGACGGCCTGGGGCAGGTCCTCGCCGGCAGCCAGGCTGGCGGCCAGGGTGGAGATCACGGTGTCGCCAGCGCCGGTGACGTCGAACACCTCACGGGCGCGGGCCGGCAGGTGCAGGGCAGGCTGGTCCGGGCGCAGCAGGGTCATGCCGTGTTCGCCACGGGTCACCAGCAGCGCGCCGAGGTCCAGCTCACGCATCAGCTGCGCGCCCTTGGCGACGAGGTCGGCCTCGTCGGTGCAACGCCCGACTATGGTTTCGAACTCGTTGAGATTGGGGGTGATCAGGCTGGCACCGCGGTAGATGCCGAAATCCTTGCCCTTGGGGTCGGCCAGCACCGGGATGCCCTTGCGACGGGCGGCCTGGATCAACGCCTGGTGGTTCTTCAGCGCGCCCTTGCCGTAGTCGGAGAGCACCAGCACCTTGACCCCGGAGAGCAGGCGCTCGACTTCGACGGCCAGTGCTTCGGCGTCGGTCTCGAAGGGCTCTTCGAAGTCCATGCGCAACAGTTGCTGGTGGCGGCTCATGACCCGCAGCTTGACGATGGTCGGCTGCGTGGGGATGCGCTGGAAGCGCGCGTCGACGCCAGCGGCGCCGAGGCTGGCGAGCAGGCTGGCGGCGGCCTCGTCCTCACCGGTCACGCCCACCAGGGCAGCCGGCGCGCCGAGGGCGGCGATGTTCAGCGCCACGTTGGCGGCACCACCCGGGCGATCCTCGATCTGGTCGACACGTACCACGGGCACCGGCGCTTCAGGGGAAATACGCGAGGTGCCGCCATGCCAATAACGGTCGAGCATGACATCGCCCACCACCAGAACGGGGGCCAGATCGAAACGGGGCATGGTGAGCTTCATGAAGACTCCAGGAGCATGGAAAAACGGCGCGGATCATAACATAGCAGCTGACCCGCCCCGTCGCCGGAGGCCGTCAATCGGAAAGGCGTCTCACCCAGAAAAGCTCGTGGCGGCGCACTGCCTTGCGGAAGAAGTCGTCCTCACCGCTCTCCGGCCAGCGCCGCGCGGCGAGCAGCCACTGGATGGTCCGGCGCAGGCGCTTCTTGAACGACAGCGGCACCTGCAGGTCATGCTGCATGGCCAGCGCCTGGGCCTTGTCCAGACGTGCCTGTTCACAGAGCACGGGGCTCCACAGGGCATCCGCCGGCAGCGGATCGATGCAGGGTGGCAAGGCGATGCCACCACCCGCCGGGCCCATGGGCCAGCGGTCGTTGTCCACCAGGTGGTTGGCGTAGAGCAGCTGCACGGCGGGCGTCCAGCCGCTCTGCTCGATGGCCTGGTCGAGGGCGCGACTGGCCTGGATATGGTCCGGGTGCGGATCGAGCTGCGGATGCGGCACCACCACCACGTCGGGCTGCAGGCGCGCCAGCAGGGCCGCCAGGTCGCCCACCAGGTTGCGCCAGCTCGATGCGCCGTCGAGGTCGCCGGGCAGGGCCAGGGCATTGAAGCGGCGCACGCTGCGGATATCCGTCTCGCCCGACTCCAGCGAGGCGAAGGCACGCTCCGGCTCAGCCTCCATGGCCTCCAGGCGCAGGCAGTAGTAGCCGAGCTGCAGGCAGCGGGTGGCCGGCACGCCACCCCAGAGCGGCACCGCCAGGCTGCTCCAACTACGCAGGCGCCCCTTCAGGCGCGCTGCGGCGGCGCTGTCCAGCCCCAGGCGACGATACACCTGGGCCTCGATCTCGCCCTGGGTCAGGGTGACGATATGCACATCGCTGCAGCGGCTATAGAGGCCAAAGGCCGCCAGCTCGGCATCGTCCGCATGGGGCGCGATGACCAGCACCTTCTGCTTGGCGTAATCGGGGTTGCTGAAGGCATAGAGCGAAGCATCGGGAGCCAGGCGGCAGAAGCGCCCGCGCAGACGCAAGGTCCCAGCGGCGAGCGCGGCCTGGGCACCGGAAAGATTGAGGTAGCGGCGCCCATTCACCCCGCGCTCGAAATCCTGGCGATCGGTGCACTCACCGCAGTCGATCAGTACATGAGGGTCTAGCCAGCGGCCAAGCCAGCCGCAGCGGATATTGACCTCCAGCATCAGGGTATCGACGCCCACCGGCAGATTTCCGGCTGCCGCCTCGACGCGCCCGTCCACCAGGTGCACTGGCAGCGGCTCGATGCCGGCCGGGAAACAGTATTGATAGTCGTCACGGGGGGAGTAGAACAGGTGGTCGGCGAACCAGGCCTCGTGGGCTATCCAGCCGAGCACCAGAAGCACTGGCGTGGTGCTCCAGGAACCGAACCAGTCCAGCGCCACCAAGACCAGCAGGGCGCCAAACATGAACAAACGCTTATGGCGCCGATGACGGCGCAGGAGCAGTTGCTTGCGTGTTTCCATTCACTCACACCCGAAAGACGGGAACCTTGTTGCACCAACGATCCTTGTATTCCACATCCGCGCGCCCGAACGAATAACGCAGGGCCTTGCCTCTGGCCCGGGCATCCTCCCAGGCGGCCTGCGTATTGACGAAGCTGAGAACGCTGCCGGGGCTGAAGTCCCGGCTTTGTGGATCGACGCCGCCGTTGATGTATTCGGCGCTGATCCATTTTGGAGATTCCACCCTGTACACCACCTGAACGGCGATGGGCGCTCCCTCCAGCATTAACAGGCTGCCGCTGAGGAACTCCCGGAGCAGCCCGAACACCTCTTCCAGATGCCCCTTGCCAGGCACATCGAACCCCCAGCGGCGCTCGAACAGGTCGGTATAAATAGTGGCCAACTCGGCAGCGCTGAGTTCAGCGACCGGGCGCAAGGTGCCGCCCGCCTCCTCCAGCAAACGCAGTTCGCGGCGCTGGTTATAGCGGAATTTTTTGGAAAACTCCTCGGGAGCACGGCACAGCGCCAGCGACTCTTTCTGCAGGCGCAATCCTAGCAAGCGGCTGCGGTTGGGCTCACCCAGGTAGCTGCTGCGATGGCGTAGGACGGCGCCGCTATCAGGGCGCGCCGGCAGGATGACCTCGGCGTTACCGAGGTCGAACAGGTGGCGTTTGCCAGCACGCTTGAGCACGTCCCGCGACAGCGCGAGATAACGGCCCCAGGTGGGGATGGCCGCCACCGGCTCGTCACCCTCGAACCAGCCGAGGTAGCGCACCGGAATGCCGGCCATCGCGGAGAGCCGCTCCACCACATCCGGGTGGGTCATCAGGCTGCCACCGAAACGCGCCCAGACGGCGGCGTAGTCGGCGGCACTCAGGGAATACCAGCCGCGCTCACGGCAGGCGCGTATCAGGTTCAGCACAGCCCGGTACCTGGGAATGGAAACTTCATCTCAGACACATCGACGGCTCAACCGCGCTCCGCCGCCTGGACCTTGTCCTCGGCGAACTGGTTGGCATGCAGGCGCGCGTAATAGCCATCCAGGGCAATCAGCTCGGCGTGGTTGCCACGCTCGACGATGCGACCCTGGTCCATGACCAAAATCAGGTCGGCCTTCTCGATGGTGGAGAGGCGATGGGCGATGACCAGGGTGGTACGACCATCCATCACGCGATCCAGCGCCTTCTGGATGTGGCGCTCGGATTCGTTGTCCAGCGCCGAGGTAGCTTCGTCCAGCACCAGCAGCGGTGCGTTCTTCAGCAACGCCCGGGCGATCGCGAGGCGCTGGCGCTGGCCACCGGACAGCAGCACACCGTTTTCGCCGACGTCGGTGTCCAGACCGTGAGGCAGCTTCTCGATGAACTCGCTGGCATAGGCCGCCTCGGCCGCCTGCTCGATATCCGCACGCGGCGCACCGGCGAGGTCGCCATAGGCGATGTTGTTGGCCACCGAGTCGTTGAACAGGTTGACCTGCTGGGTGACCAGCGCGATATGCCGGCGCAGGTTACGCAGGCGGTAGTCCTGGACCTCGACACCGTCGAGGAGGATCTGACCTTCGCTGTGCTGGTAGAAACGCGGGATCAGGTTGGCCAGCGTGGACTTGCCGCTACCCGAGCGGCCCACCAGGGCGATCATCTGCCCCGGCTCGGCGGTGAAGCTGATGCTATCCAGAACGGCCTTCTCGGTACCGGGGTAGCGGAAGCTCAGGTCCCGTACTTCCAGCCGGCCAACGACCCGCTCGCGCTCGACGGAACCGGTATCGGTCTCCGGCACCTCATCCAGCTGTTCGAAAATGCTTTCGGCACCCGCCACGCCCTTCTGTACCGTGGAACTGACTTCCGACAGCTGGCGGATGGGCTTGGGCAACATTCCGGCCACGGTGATGTAGGCCACCAGCTCGCCCGCCGACGCGTCCCCACGCAGGAACAGCACCAGGAACATCAGCACGGCCATGGCGGAGAAGATCACCAGTTGCAGCATCGGCGTGTAGATGGCACCGGTCTTGGTCATGCGCAACTGCTTGTCGGTGTTGCTCTGGCTGGCGTCGAGGAAGCGCGCCTCTTCGTAAGGCTCTCCGCCGAAGCTGCGCACCACGCGATAACCCTGGATGGTCTCGGAAGCCACGTGGGTGACGTCACCCATGGCCACCTGGATCTTCTTACTCTGCTTGCGGAATTTGCGGCTGGCCGTGGTCACCATGAAGGCGATCAACGGCAGAATCGCCACCATCACCAAGGTCAGTTTCCAGTTCATCCACAGCAGGTAGGCGAACAGGCAGACCACCGTCATGCCCTCACGGATCACCACCTTGATCGCATCGGTCGCCGCCCCCGTCACCATGGTGACGTTGAAGGTGATGCGCGAGATCAGGTGCCCGGAGTTGTGGTTGTCGAAGTAGCGGTTGGGCAGCACCAGCAGGTTGTTGAACAGCGCAACGCGCAGGTCGTGCACCAGGCCGAGGGAAACCTTGGCCAGGTAATAGTTGCCGAGGAACGAGCCAACACCCTGCCAGGCGGCGATCAGCACGATCAGCAGCGGCACCATCTGCAGCAACTGCAGGTCGCGCAACACCGGCACATTGGGGAACAGCACCACGCTCGGGTCGTTGAGGCCATCGACGAAATACTGGAGGATCGCCCCCAGCATCGGCTGGGTGGTGGCGAAGATCACAAAGCCGACGATGCTCAGCACGAACTGCCAGATATAGGGACGGACGTAGCTCAGCAGTCGCAGGTAGATCTTCATGCTGGACGGCTGGGATTCCGTCAGTTGTTGCTCGGTCATTCGCTCAGCCTGGGGGTGGCAGAAAAGGCGGAGAGCTTACCACAGCGTGCCTAGCCACCGTTGTTGGACTAAGATGCAGCCCTTTTCACGGAAATAGACCTTCTCAGGTGCAGGCTTCTTTCATGCTCTCACAGTCCCGGTGGCAGTCTCTTAGCTCTTTCATCGTCAAGCGCTGGCTGGTGCTCGGCTATCTGGTACTGCTCACCGGGCTGTTCTGGCTGCCCAACGGCAGTGCCTACACCAAGGTGTTCTATGCCCTGATCGCCTTCCCCGCCCTGCTGGCTCTTGCCTTGGCACCTCGTCGCTGCAGCGACCTGCTACATGAACCCATGGTGCTTGTCTTCCTTGTCTTATCGGCCTGGACGCTTACAACCCTCGCCTGGTCCGGTACTGACGATAGCTTTGGCGGATTGGTCAAGCGGCCGCTGTATCTGCTTTTATTTATGGCCGCCTGTAGCCTGATCGCCCTGGAAAGTCGCGAGTTATTGCTGAGCACCCTGCGCACCGCAGCCATGCTCGTCGCCTTTGCCGCACTCGTGAGTCTGGGCTGGTTTCTGCTGGAGCCGCCCCCCGAGAACCGCCTGATAGGTACCGGCGCCCTGCGTAACCCGCTGCTCACCTCTCATGTCCTGGGTATGTTCTGCACTTACTGGATCGCAACCTGGCTTAGCCGCGATGCCCGCCAGGAGTGGCTAGCGCCACTCATGACTCTGCCGATATTGCTGGCCCTACTCGCCACTGGCTCGCGCACGCCACTGATGGCACTGGTTGTAACCAGCCTATGGATGCTGCTTATAACACCCCGCCGTGCCGCCTTGCTGATACTCACCATTGCAGTGACAGGTGGGCTGTGCCTAGCCTTTTTCCCCGACCTGCTACTGCAGCGCGGTGGCTCCTTCCGCCCGCAAATCTGGGCAGACGCCCTGCGTCAGGCTCAGGACCACCTCTGGCTCGGGCACGGCTACGACAACCGATTCGTCTTCATAATCGAAGGCCTGAGCACCATACTGAGCGACCCACACAACGTTGAACTCGCGGTGCTTCTCGAACTGGGCCTCGTGGGGCTGGGTTTCTGGCTTGTGCTGCATGGCCTCGGCCTGTGGCACTGCCTGCGCCAACGTAAGGACAAGGCTTTCCAGGTCGCCTCAGCGCTGGTGGTCTATGGCTTGGCAGCAGGCATGACCGAAGGCAGCAGCTTCCTATCTCGCCCCAATGAGAGCTGGTTCCTTATCTGGATTCCGCTGAGCCTGGTGATCGCCCTGGCCATCCAAAAGCGAGGCCTGGGTAAAGAATGAAAAACCTGAGTGCATCAGAACTGCAGGAACTACTGACCGACTCGACAGCCATTGAGGGTGATGGCCATGGCCTGAAGGTGGCACGCCTGAAAAACGGGGACTTCCTCAAGCTGTACCGACGCAAGCGCATGCTCAGCTCTGCACTCTGGTCTCCGCCATCTCGGCGTTTCGCGAACAATGCCGAGCGCCTTCGCAAGCTCGGCATCGTCACTCCGAAGATCCAACAGTTGCTACTGATCCCGGAGCTGCAACTGAACGCTGTGATCTATAGCCCTCTCCCCGGAGATACCCTCAGGAACCGCTGGCGCCACCTTGATACGGCGAGCCGGGAGCAGGAAGTCGAGTTATTCGGCACCTTCCTGGGCAAGTTGCACCAGTTGGGGGTGTACTTCCGATCCCTGCACCTAGGCAACGTGCTGCAGCTGCCCGACGGCGAACTGGGCCTCATAGATCTATCAGACATGAAGATTGCCACTAAACCGCTAGCGAGTTGGAAGCGCCGGCGTAACCTGCAGCACATTCTTCGTTACAAGGAAGATGCCGGCTGGTTGCTTAGCGAACATCGCCAGGCCTGGGTTCGTGGCTACGCGGTTAGCTGCGGCCAGACGGCCGCAGTGCGCTTCGAACGTGACCTGTCCAAGACAACTCTGCCCGGCTAGCCCAGGTAGAGGCGGCCAAGTGCGTTAAGGGTCTTGCCATTCCAATAGCGCAACGGCAGGCGCCCCAGCAGTTCACGAGCCAGCGGCTTGTCATCACGCGCCGTCTTCAGCAGCATCGAGTTGATAAAGCGCGCACAAACCTCGGCATAGTTCGGGTGATCGCCAAAATGGGCATATGTGGCAAGCACGGCGTCGATCATCATGCGCCGGTTCTTGTAGGTATTGGTGTCGTGCACCCGGTAGAGGGCCAGTACATCAGGCAAAATGTCGATGAAGTAGCCGGCGCGGGCAATCTTCAATTCGATCAGCAGGTCCTCCAAGCGTATCGCTGGATCGAACCCGCCAACCGCCTCTAGAGCATCGCGACGAAACAGCAGTGTCGGCGCCGGAGCACCGTCCTTTCTGGCATTGAAAAGGTCCTCGAAATCCAAGCGACGCAGGGGGCGATCGCGATCCTTTCCGGGAATCGTTCGGCCCTGCCCATCAATAGTGCATATATTGCCGGCGCAGATACCTACCTCCGGCTTGTCCTGCATATAAGCCACTTGCAGTGCCAGACGCTCGGGCAGCATCACGTCATCGGAGCCGAAAGGAGCAATCAGGCTGCCCTTCGAGCGTGCTACCAGTTCATTGAGGGTATGGGCCAACCCCTTGTTCTCACGAGCGACGAAGTCGAAGCCGTGCTCCTCTTGCATCCTGCGGATGCGCGCAACGCTGTCATCGCTAGAACCGTCATCCACTACCAGCAACTCAATGCCAGGATAGGTCTGAGCCAGCACGCTGTTGATACAGGCTTCGATGTAGTGACCATGGTTGTAGGAGGAAATGATCACACTGACCAGAGGCGAATCCTGAGTCTCAGTCATTTCGGCCTCCTTCCAGCAACCCCGCCAACAACTCTCGATACTGGCGGCGGAAGTCCTCGATCGAATGGGCGCGGCGGAGATAACCGTAGGCCCGCTCGCCCTCCGCGATGCGCTCCGAGTCAGTAAGAGCCATTACCGCCCGCAAGTGCTCCGCCAATGCAACATGCTGGCGTGTCGGAAAGATGCGACCACCGCAATCCTCCAGAATCGGCTTGAGGCTGGGAATATCCGAGCCAATCACAGGTAAGTGGCCGCTCATACCTTCCAGCAGCGCCAAGGGCAGGCCTTCGCTGAGGGACGGCATGACAAAGCTATCGAATGCCCGCACGTACTGCAGCGCATCATCCCGAGCCCCTAGCAGCCGAACGCACCCATCAAGCTCCAGCTCTGCAATCACGGCCTCCAATTCGGCACGCGAACGACCTTCACCGATGATTGCCAGCAGCGCACCAGGCCACTCATCCTTGATTTCGGCAAAAGCACGCAGCAAATGAACATGACCCTTGACCGGTACCAGACGACCAATGGCCCCGAACACGAAAGCATCCGCCGGCAAGCCAAGCAGCTCGCGCGCACTCGCACGGGGTAGCTGCAAACCTTCCGCACGGTCGATGTCGATGGCATTGTTGATCTGGCAGGTGTTCGCCGAAGTGAAACCGGCCTTGGCATCAACCAAATAATTGCGCACAGCACGCGACACACCCACCAGCCGCCAGTTCGATGTCACCAACTGGCGTACAGTCCAGCAACGGAAGGAGCGGTCGTACTCGCCGAATCCATGGGCAACGCCAATGCAGGCACGAAAACCGAGCAGCTTGTTAAGCAGCATCAGCATATTCACCGGTTTGAATCGGTGGCCAATTACCGCGTCATATCTCTCTTCACGACAATGTTTGTAAAGCGCCCAAAGGGCACGCAGGCGCAGCCCACTCACCTGAGACTGGCGGTAACCAAAATAGATAGAGCGGCCAGCCTTGCTCACGGGCTCACCGGGGCCAGGACGACCGCGCAGGAATGCTGTGGTGACGTCATAGCGCTCGGCCGGCAAGGCCTGGACAATCTGCTCGGCAAGATCCGAGGCGTTAACGTTATAGTAGTTCTGCAACTGTAGAACTTTGATACGGCGCTGACTCATACCGACTTCTTCTTGGCTCCCAGCCACAAGCGCAAGGCCTTGCGGCTGTATGAAAGTTTGAACAGCACACGCCAATCGACTCGCAGCGCCTCACAATAGTAGTAGCGGGCACCGTCCTGGTCGCCGGCCAGCATGCAGGTACGAAACAACGACAGGCAACGCTGCGCCTTGTAGCGCTGACGCAGCTCTTGCCCAACTGCGGGCAACCTGTCGAATACCTCATCCACCAGTTTCAGATCCACCTTCCGCGCGGCCTCGGCGTTGTGCCGCAAACTGCCGGGGTGTTTGTGGATACGTGCGAGGGAGAAGTCCAGGCGTCTCACCGGGCCCAGGGCCAGGGTGTAGGCGAATACGGGGATATCTTCGCTGTGCCGCAGGTGCTCCGGATAGGGGCGCTGGAGCAGGAGGTCGCGCCTGAATACGCAGGCGCCGTGACTGATGGCAATGGTCTTGTCCAACAGGTAGGCGGACAGACGCTGCTGTAGGTCGTTCGGCACCTCGGAAACAGGGTGCTCGCGCTCGCGGCCATCAGGCTGAACCGCTACGTGCCCAGCCAGCCACAGACCGGTATCGGGGTGGGCACGCAACTGCTCGCTAAGCCGGGACAGCACACCCGGCGCCAACTCGTCGTCGGCATCCAGCAGCAGTACGAAACGGCCACTGGCAAGGCGCACGCCATGGTTACGCGCAGCGGAGGGGCCGGCGTTTTCCTGACGGACCCCATGGAAGCGTTCGCCGTAGCGAGTCGCCAGTGCTTCGAATACAGCCGGGGTGTCATCGCTGGAACCATCGTCGATGACCCAGAGCTCTACATCGCCATCGGCCTGGGAGAGCACCGACTCGACCGCTCGCGGCAGCACCCTGGCGTAGTTGTACGCCGGGATGATGACGCTGAGCAGCGGACTATCCGACATTGTCATACCAATCCACGCCATCCTTGACGACCAACACATCCTCCATGATCAGGTACTGCAGATCGGAGCCGTAGAACATGTTCAGCGCGTCGGTGGGCGAGCAGATCATCGGCTCGCCGCGACGGTTGAGGGAGGTGTTCAGGGAGACGCCGTTGCCGGTGAGGTTCTCCAGCTCCTTCATCAGGTCATACCAGCGCGGATTGTGGCGGCGCTCCAGCACCTGGGCGCGGGAAGTGCCGTCCTCGTGCACGACTTCGGAGACGCGCTCCTTCCACTCGTCGTTGACCTCGAAGGTGAAGGTCATGAACGGGCTCGGGTGGTCGACCTTGAGCATCTGCGGCGCCACGGTGTCGAGCATCGACGGGCAGAAGGGCCTCCAGCGCTCGCGGAACTTGATCTGTTCGTTGATGCGGTCGGCGACGCCGGGGATGCTCGGGCAGCCGATGATGGAGCGACCGCCCAGGGCGCGGGGGCCGAACTCCATGCGGCCCTGGAACCAGGCCACCGGGTTGCCGGCGACCATGATGCTGGCGATGCGCTGCGGGGTGTTTTCGATGCGCTTGAACACCGGCTTGTTCGGATGCTTGGCGCAGGCGGCGATGACGTCCTCGTTGGAGAAGGCCGGGCCGAGGTAGACGTGCTCCATCTTCTCCACCGGTACGCCGCGCTTGTGCGAGATGTAGGCGGCGGCGCCGACGGCGGTGCCGGCGTCACCGGAGGCGGGCTGCACGAACAGCTCCTTCACATCCGGGCGGGCGATGATCTTCTGGTTCAGCTTGACGTTCAGCGCGCAGCCGCCAGCGAAGGCGATCTTGCCGGTCTCGCGGAGGATGTCGCCGAGGTAGTACTCCATCATCTCCAGCGCCAGCTTCTCGAACAGGGCCTGCATGCTGGCGGCGTAGTGGATGTAGGGGTCGTCGGCAATATCGCCCTGGCGTTTCGGGCCGAGCCACTCGATCAGCTTGGGCGAGAAGTAGTAGCCCTTGCCGTTTTCCTTGTAGCGACGGAAGCCGATGACGTTGGCGTATTCGGTGTTGATCACCAGCTCGCCGTTCTCGAACTTGGCCAGGCGCGAGAAATCGTACTTGGCGGCGTCACCGTAGGGCGCCATGCCCATGACCTTGAACTCGCCGTCGAGCATCTCGAAGCCGAGGTATTCGGTGATCGCGCCATAGAGGCCGCCCAGGGAATCCGGGTCGAAGAATTCCTTGATCTTGTGGATCTTGCCGTTCTCGCCCCAGCCGAAGAAGGTGGTGGCGTACTCGCCCTTGCCGTCAATCCCGAGGATCGCGGTCTTCTCCTTGAAGCCGGAGCAGTGATAGGCGCTGGAGGCGTGGGCCAGGTGGTGCTCCACCGGCTCGATCTTCACCTTCTTGGCGTCGAAGCCCAGTTGCTCCAGGCACCAGACGATCTTGTTGCGGTAACGCTTGTAGCGGCGGTTGCCCATGAGGATCGCGTCGAGGGCGCGGTCCGGGGCGTACCAGTAGCGCTTGGCGTACTGCCAGCGGGCCTTGCCGAACAGGCTGATGGGGGCGAAGGGAATGGCCACCACATCGACGTCGGAAGGCTTGATGCCGGCCTGCTCCAGGCAGAACTTGGCCGATTCGTAGGGCATGCGGTTCTTCGCGTGCTTGTCGCGCACGAAGCGCTCTTCTTCGGCGGCCGCGATCAGCTTGCCGTCGATGTAGAGCGCGGCGGAGGGGTCATGGCTGAGGGCGCCAGAAAGGCCGAGAATCGTCAGTGCCACAGTGTTAAGCCTCTTGAAAGCAGCTGGCAGCCTGAAACGGGAAGCCCGAGGCGCCAGCGGTCATATGGTTCACGGCCCAGGGGGCTGTTTCTTCCAGCTTCAAGCACTCGGCTTCAAGCTGTCTTTCGGTAAACGTCGGTCCAGCAACTGGTGCAACGCCGAATCGGCGGGCCAGTTGCGCAGGAAGCGGGCACGGTCGCGGGCGTAGGCCCGGGCGAAACTGCGCTCGCTTCGGTGTTGCTGCACGGCATCCAGATCGATGAGGCACCAGGCGCCGTTCTGCCAGAACAGGTTGTGTCCCTTGAGGTCGCCATGGCTGATGCGCTCACGGATCAGCGCGGCGAACAAGCGGTCCAGCGCCTGCAGATCGGCTTCGGCCGGCAAGCCATTGCCTTGCGGATCGGCCTGGGCTTCCTGAAAACGGGCGATTATATCGTGCCCGGGCAGATATTCGGTAATCAGGTAGGCGCGGCTGCGCAGCCAGCACCAGCGGCGCTCGATCATGGCCAGGGGCTGCGGGGTGGCGATGCCGAGGAAGGCCAGGCGATTGCCCTCCTTCCAGCTGTGCCAGGCACGGCTGGGGCGCCAGAAGCGCTTCAGCCAATGCAGCGGGCCCTTGATGTTGTAGCGCTTGAGCAGCAGTTGCCGCCCACCGGCTTCCACCTGCGCCACCGTGGCGGTGCCGCCGCCCTTGAGCAGACGACCGGCGGCGAGGGCCGCGTCGGGGTCGTCCAGCAACGGCGACAGAGCATCCAGCGCATCACGCCGGGCGGCGCGGAAACCGAAGGCCGAGCCGATCACGCTGAACAGGCTGCAATCACGGCCGACCTTGGCGAGGAAGTCGCGCAGGCGCCAGCGGCGTACCCGGGCGATCTCCTTCTGCAACATCTCCAGCGGCAACGCGTGCTCGCCGTTGGCCAGCAGGTAGTGCACCAGCAACTCTTCGAGGAAGGGGTCGAGGTCCGCCGGCAGCTGGGCGAAGAACACCCCGAGGTTGGCCAGCACCTTATCCCGCGCCAGGCTCTGCCCGGGGGATTCACCGCGTACGCCACCACCGTCGATCAACTGCAGCGCGCCCTGGTGGCGAAGGATGTTGTCCAGATGCAGGTCTTCCTGGACCAGCCCCTTGCCATGCAATTGCCCGATCAGGGCCAGCGCCTCACCCAGCACGGCCTGCTGGCCATCGGAGAGCGGCGCCTCGGCTTCCACCGCGCGCCACTCGTCCCACAGGCTGCTAGCGCCTTCCAGGTAGTCGAACAGCAGCCAGCCGCCCTGCCCCGCGGCAAAGCCTTCGGCCAGCAGAGCCGGCGTCGGCAACCCCTGCTGGGCGAGCAGTTTTGCGCCGGCCAACTCCCGCTGGTAATGACGCTCGGCCTTGGCGCCGACCATCAGCTTGGCCAGCACCTCGCGGCCCCGCCAGCGGGCGAGGCCGACATAACGCTGCCCGGGCAGCACGCGGAACAGGCGGACCAGCTCCAGGCCATCCGCAGCGTCCACGGCCAACGGCAGGTTCGGTGCGCGCCCGGCACCGGCGAGTTCGGCCAGCTTCAAGCGCGACGCTCCTTGTTGCGGCGACGCGCGCCGAGGCGGCGGACCCAGGTATCGATATCGCTGCTGGAGTGCTCGGCGCCCAGGTAGGCCACCAGCAATTCGCGGAGCTCGCTTTCGCCCCAGGCGTTGGCACGGCGCACCAGCGGCTCCAGGTCCTTGACCCGGTCACGACGCCCCAGCAGCAGCGGGCGGGTCTTCTCCAGGTCGATCAGGCAGCTTTCGTAGTGGCCGCCGCTTTCGCGCAGGAAGATGTGCTTGGGGTAGAAGCAGCCATGCACCTGGCCGGCCCCATGCAGCCGATGGGCAAGCGTGCCGACGGCGAGGATGATCGCCGCGCGCGGCTCCTCGTCCAGGCTGGGCCAGCGCTCCAGCAGCTCGGCCAGTTCGGTCCAGCCGTCCAGGGCACGGGTAAGCAGGATGGCGCGGCGCTCGCCGTGCACCTCTCGCTCGGCGAAGAAGGCCGCGCGCAAGGCCGGGACCTCCAGCACCTGGTAACGCTGGATATTGCGGAATTCGCGGGCGAAGGTGGGCTCGCCGAACGGGCGCGCCAGGCTGCGGCTGAGGTAGTTGCTCTGCCGCTTGAGGTAATAGGCGGCATCACCCA
Organism: Pseudomonas sp. zfem005; assembly: GCF_032621735.1. Taxonomy (NCBI): domain Bacteria; kingdom Pseudomonadati; phylum Pseudomonadota; class Gammaproteobacteria; order Pseudomonadales; family Pseudomonadaceae; genus Pseudomonas; species Pseudomonas sp. zfem005. The sequence continues at coordinate 128,975 of NZ_JAVYJE010000006.1, forward strand.
GGTCGAGGCGGAACACGCTGCTCCAGCCGCCACGGCCGGTATTGGGGGCGTCCACCGCCTCGAGCTGCAGGTTCCACAGCGCCTCGAAGTTGTCGAGGCCATGACGGGCCAGGATGTCGCGGTCACTGGCGGCGATGAAGTCGCTCATTCGCGTCCCTCGAAGAAGCCGATGATCTGCCTGATACGCCGCTTGTCGGCGACGTTCAGGCGCTGGCGCCCGCAGTACTGCAGGTAGAAACGCAGGCGCTGGGTGCGGCTCAGCTGGTACTTGGCCACCTTGTCCAGGCAGGCCAGGTCCTTGGTGATGCGGCGCCGCAGGAAGGGGCCGAACCAGAAGGCGCCGGTGGGGCAATCGATGAGGAACAGCTCGCCCTCGTCGTTGACCAGCAGGTTGCGCCACTTCAGGTCGTTATGGGCGAAGTGGTGGCCGTGCATGGCGCGAGTGGCGCGGGCCAGCTGTCGGCTGACGCCATCCACCCAGGCCGCGTCGTCCAGGCGCGGGTCGTCACGCAAGGCCAGCGCCGCCATATCGGCGGTGCGCTCCAGCTCACGGGTGATCAGCGCGCCACGGTGGAAAAGCCCGCAGCGCCGCTCCAGGCCCCAGCCCACTAGCGGCGCCGTGGGGATGCCCCACTTGCTGAAGCTCTTGAGGTTCTGCCATTCGGCCTTGACCCGCGGCCGGCCGATCCAGCGGCGCAGGCCCTTGCCCGCCCCCCAGTAGCGTTTGACGTAGTAGCGGATGCCCGCATGCTCGATCCGCAGCACTTCGGAGAGCGGGTCACCGGTGATCCAGTCGCCCTTGAGGGCGAACACCGCATCGAGGTCGGCGAACAGGCCGGCGACGCCTTCGTCGAGCCCCGGCGCCAGTTTCCAATCGCTCAATCCGTTGCTCCTTCCACGTACTTGCGCTGGTAGCGCACCAGCAGGCGCGCGGCCTTCTGTTCCATCCAGGCCAGCAGAGCGATCTCTTCGCGCAGCACCTGGCGCAGCGGTTGCTGGAAATAGACCTGGAGGAAGCGCAGCTTGTCGTGGCGGGTCAGGCCGATGTTCAACGCCGAGAAATACAGGGCCGCCAGGTCCTTGTCGCGCCAGCGGCGCGGCGTGCTCGCGCGCACCTGGGCGCGGTGCAGGTCGATCACCGAGAGGCGGAAGTCCCCGGGCGTGACCGGCTTGTCGGTGTGCAGGAGGAAGTGGCAGATGTAGCAATCACGATGATTGACGCCTGCGCGGTGCATCTCGCGCACCATGCGCGCCACCTCGTCGATCAGTGCGCGCTTGAGCTTCAGCGGCGGCGGGTTCTGCTGCCAGTCGAGGCTGAAGTCTTCCAGGCTGATGGTCGGTGCCAGCTCTTCGGTGACGATGAAGGAGTGTTGCTGCGCGGGGTTGCTCCCGCGCTCGCCGAAGGCCACCGCGGTCATGGTCGGTACCCCCACCTGCTGCAGGCGCTGGATGGCGGCCCATTCGAGGCCGGCGCCGAGCACCGGCAGCTTGGCGGTGATCAGGTTCTTGAAGATCTCGCCCCAGCCGATGCCACGGTGGATCTTGACGAAGTAGCCGCGCCCGTCGACCTCGGTGCGCAGGGTGCGCCGGGCCTCCAGCTCACGGAACACCTCGCCCTGCAGCTTCTCGACCTCGGCGAAGGCGTCGCGCCCGGCCCACAGGTCCTTGAAGGGTTGTGCGAGCACCAGTTTCATGGGCGCGCCTGCAAGATCACGTCGGCCGCGCGCTGCGGCATGCTGTAGAGGTCCGCCGCATCGGCGAAGGCCAGGCCATTGCGGGCCCATTCGTTGCGGGCGTTATCGTTGTCGAGCATTTCGGCCAGCATGCGGTTCAGCTGCTCCTGTTCGAAGGGGCTCGGCACCACGCGGCCTGCCCTGGCCTCGTCGATGTAGTGGGCGTAGCCGCAGACGTCGGTCACCAGCACCGGCAGCCCGGCGACCAGCGCCTCCAGCAGCACGGTCCCGGTGTTTTCGTTGTAGGCGGGGTGGATCAGCAGGTCGGCGCCCAGCAGGAAGCGTGGGATGTCGCTGCGCCCCTTGAGGATTTCGACCTGATCGGAAATACCCAGCGTCTTCATCTGCAGGATGAAAGGCTTGGGGTCGTCCTGGCCGATGACGATCAGCCGCGTGCGCTTCTTCAGCGCCTTGGGCAGCGCGGCCAGCGCGCGCAGGCTGCGGTCCAGACCCTTGGTCTTGAAGCCGGAGCCGATCTGCACCAGCAGCAGCTCGTCGTCCGCCAGCTTGAACTCGCGGCGGAACTCGGCGCGGATCTCGGCGGCGTTGGCCGGGGCGCGGCGGTCGGCGGCGATACCCGGCGGCAGCAGATGGAAGCGCTCGGCCGGCGTGGCGTAGTGCTTCACGAACAGCGGTTGCTGGACCTCGGAGATCATCAGCACCTGGGTTTTCGACTCGGGGGCGAACACGGCCCGCTCGTAGTCGGCGAAGTGCTTGTAGCGGCCCCACTTGCGGTACAGGCCGTTGCGCAGGGTCTGCGCCTTGTCCTCGAAGCAGGGGTCGGCGGCGTAGTACACGTCCAGGCCGGGCATCTTGTTGAAGCCGATCACCCGGTCCACCGGGCGCTTGGCCAGGTCGGCCTCGACCCAGGCGGTGAACTTCTCGTTGCGCTTGTGGTTGAACAGCGCCTTGACCGGCGCAATCAGCACTTCGAAACCGTCCGGGATGTCGCCTTCCCAGATCATGGTGTAGACGCGGATGGCGTGCCCACGGCGCTGGCAATCCTGGGCGATGCGCATGAAGTCGCGCTGCAGGCCGCCGAACGGGAAGTACTTGTAGAGCACGAATGCCAGTTGCATCAGTGAGTGTCCTCGGTCAGCAGCAGGGCCTCCAGCTGGGTGGCCACGCGCTGCGGATTCAGCCGGGTGAAGCACAGGGGCTGCTCGCGTTTCAGGTCGAAGCGGCGCCTGTCTTCCTCGGTCGGCTGGTAGGTACAGGTCTTCTTCAGGCACGGCGCGCAAGGGAAGTCGCTGCCCAGGTGCACCTGCGAACGCCCATAGGCACCGGTGAAGCCGGGGTTGGTCGGCCCGTAGAGCGACAGGGTCGGGACATCCAGCGCCGCCGCCAGGTGGCCCAGCCCGGTGTCGACCGCCACGCAGGCACGGGCCCCCGCCAGCACCTTGGCCATGCCGGCCAGGGATAATTTGGGGAGCACTGCGGCGTTTTCCAAGCCCTCGGCGATGCGCTCGGCCCGCGCCTTCTCGTTCGGGTTGCCCCAGGGCAGGCGCAGGTTCCAGCCGTGCTCGCAAACCCGCTCGGCGAGGTCGCGCCAGTAGGCTTCCGGCCAGTGCTTGGTGTCCCAGGTAGTGCCGTGCAGGAACAGCAGGTAAGGCGCGCTGCCCGGTGCATCGGCCAGCTGCGAACGGCTGAGCCCGTAGTCGCCGGTGGTGGTCGGCAGCGGGTAGTCCAGTGCCTTGGCGAACAACTGGCGCACACGCTCGACGGCGTGCTGTCCCCAGGCCACGGAGTGGGTCTGGTCGTAGAAGCGCGCGGCGATGGGTTCGCGGGCGGACTCGCGGTCCAGCCCGGCCACGGGCGCCTTGGCGTAACGGGTCAGCCAGGCACTCTTGAACAACCCCTGGGCATCGATGATCAGGTCGTAACGGGTCTCGCGCAGGCGCGCCTTGAAGCGCTTCCACTCGCCACTGCGGATGGTCTGCATCAGGTTCTTGCGCCAGCGGCGGATGGCCACCGGGATGACCTGCGCCACCGCCGGGTGCCAGGCGGGAATCTCGGCGAACCCCTCCTCCACCACCCAGTCGAACTGGATGCCGGGGATGGCCCGGGCGGCATCGGTGAGCGCCGGCAGCGTGTGGATCACATCACCCAGGGACGAGGTCTTGACCAGCAAAACCCTCATTCAGCGACCTCGGCCGGATCGGCCACCAGGCGCCCCAGGGCATCCATCACCGGGCGCGGCTTGAGCTGGCGCAGGCAGTTGTAGTGGCCGAAGCGGCAGGTGCGGTCGAAGCAGGGGCTACATTCCAGGCCCAGGCGCACCACCTCCACCTGTTCCGCCAGGGGCGGGGTGAACAGCGGCGAGGTGGAACCGTAGACGGCCACCAGCGGGCGGTTCAGCGCAGCGGCCACGTGCATCAGGCCGGAGTCGTTGGAGACCACGGCGCCGGAGCAGGACATCAGGTCGATGGCCTCGGCCAGGCTGGTCTGTCCGGCGAGGTTGATCACCTCTTCGCGCAGGCCCGGGATCAGGCGCATGCGGATGTCTTCGCCACCGGGGTGGTCGTTCTTCGAGCCGAAGAGCCAGACCTGCCAGCCGTCGCGGACCTTCAGCTCGGCGACCTTGGCGTAGTGCTCGGCCGGCCAGCGCTTGGCCTCACCGAATTCGGCGCCAGGGCACAGGGCGAGGATGGGGCGGTCGAGGCTGAGGCCGAACTTGGCCAGGGCCGCGTCGCGGCTCGCCGGTTCGATGCTCAGGGTCGGCCGCGGATAGGGTTGCGGCAGCTCGGCGCCGGGCTCGTAGGCCAGGGCCATGAAGCGCTCGATCATCAGCGGGTAGCGGGACTTGTCCAGCTTGCGGATGTCGTTGAGCAGGCCGTAGCGCATCTCGCCCTTCCAGCCCGTGCGCTTGGGAATGCCCGCGAAGAAGGGCACCAGCGCGGACTTCAGCGAGTTGGGCAGGAGGATCGCCTGGTCATAACGACCGGCGAGGGACTTGCCGATGCGGCGGCGCGTGGCCAGTTCCAGCACGCCGTGGCCGAGCGGAAAGCTCAGGGCCTGGCGCACCTCGGGCATGCGCTCGAGAATGGGCCGGCTCCACTCGGGTGCCAGGACGTCGATCTGGCAGTCGCCATGGCGGGCTTTCAGGCACTGGAAGAGTGTCTGCGCCATCACCATGTCGCCCACCCAGGAGGGGCCAACGATCAGAATATTCATAAAGGCAGCTTCGGGGCCTCAAGCGACAAGCCGCAAGCTTCAAGCAGTACCCACTGCTTGCGGCTTGCGGCTTGCACTTTGCAGCCTTGTCTATTTATTTGACCAGGGTGCGCCACTCGGCGTGCGCGGCGGTCTTGCCGGTCACCAGGTCGAAGTAGGCCTTCTGCAGCTTCTCGGTCACCGGACCACGGCTGCCGATGCCGATCTTGCGGCCGTCGACTTCGCGGATCGGGGTGACTTCAGCGGCGGTGCCGGTGAAGAAGGCTTCGTCGGCGATATACACCTCGTCACGGGTGATGCGCTTCTCGACCAGCTTCAGGCCCTGCTCTTCGGCCAGGCGCAGCACGGTGTTGCGGGTGATGCCGTTGAGGCAGGCGGTCACTTCGGGGGTGTAGAGCACACCGTCCTTGATGATGAAGATGTTCTCACCGGAACCCTCGGCTACGTAGCCTTCCGGGTCCAGCATCATGGCCTCGTCGGCGCCGCCGGAAATGGCTTCCTGCAGGGCCAGCATCGAGTTGATGTAGGCACCGTTGGACTTGGCGCGGGTCATGGAGATGTTCACGTGGTGGCGGGTGAAGGAGCTGGTGCGCACCTTGATGCCCTTCTGCAGCGCTTCCTCGCCCATGTACGCGCCCCAGTTCCAGGCGGCGACGATGACGTGGACCTTCAGGCCGGTGGCGCGCAGGCCCATGCCTTCGCTTCCGTAGAACACCATCGGGCGGATGTAGGCGCTTTCGAGGTTGTTCTCACGCACGGCGGCGCGGGTGGCCTCGTTGATCTGATCCTTGGTCCACGGGATCTGCATGTTCATGATGTGAGCGGAGTCGAACAGGCGGTCGGTGTGCGCCTGCAGGCGGAAGATCGCCGTGCCGTCCGGGGTGTTGTAGGCGCGCACGCCTTCGAACACGCCCATCCCGTAGTGCAGGGTATGGGTCAGTACGTGAGTGGTCGCTTCGCGCCACGGCACCAGTTCGCCGTCATACCAGATCACGCCATCACGATCGGCCATCGACATATTTGCCAGCTCCTCAAGGATTCGATTGATTCAGCTCGGCGAGTTAGCACGCTGCTAGCTCAAGCCCAACTCACGCCAGATCCGCATCACGCCTTGGCGCTCCGCGTGGAACTGGTCACCACTCACTACGCCCGGCTGCTTCTGCAACGCCTGCCGGTGGGCGGCGGAGCGATAGGCCTTGTAGGCCTCCTGCAGCAGGCTGACCGCTTCACCGGACAGCAACCCGACCTGCTCGAGGCCGTCGAGAATGCGGATGTTATCGGTGTAGCGCACCAGCTCCGGGTGCTGTCGCGACCAGGCAAGGGCCGCATATTGCACCATAAATTCGATATCGACGATACCGCCGGCGTCCTGCTTCAGATCGAAGGGAGCGGTGGTTTCGAAGGCGTTCGCAGCGGTTCCCGCCGCGGTCTCGCGCGTTCCCAGGGTGGTGCGCATCTTCGCCCGCATCTCGCTGACCTCCTGGCGCAGGGTGTCCAGCTCGCGCTCGCGGCCGAGCACCGCCAGGCGCACCGCCTCGAAGGCCGTTGCCACACGCTTGCAGCCCACCAGCACGCGGGCACGTACCAGCGCCTGGTGCTCCCAGGTCCAGGCCTCGTTCTCCTGGTAGCGCTGGAAGGCGCCCAGGGAGCTCACCAGCAGGCCCGCCGCGCCTGAGGGGCGCAGGCGCATGTCCACCTCGTAGAGCGAGCCGGAGGTGGTCTGAGTGGTGAGCAGGTGGATGATGCGCTGGCCCAGGCGGGTGAAGAACTGGGCGCCGTCTATGGGTTTCTCGCCATCGGTCTCGGCCTGGGGATCGCCATCGTGGATGAACACCAGGTCGAGGTCGGAACCGTGGCCGAACTCCAGGCCGCCGACCTTGCCGTAGCCGACGATGATGAAGTCCGGGTCGCAATCGCTGCCATCGGCACGGTGCGGCACACCATGGCGGGCCACGGTATGGCGCCAGGCCAGGGTCAGTACTTGGTCGAGAATGGCCTCGGCCAGCCAGGTCAGGTAGTCGCTGACCTTCATCAGCGGCAGGGTGCCAGCGATTTCGGATGCCGCCACTCGCAGGCTGTGGGCCAGCTTGAAATGGCGCAGGGCCTCCATCTGCTGCTCGAGGTCGTCCTCGGGGATGCGCGTCAGTCGCTCGCGCAGCTCGGCCGCCAGCTCGGGTGCCAGCGGCGGGTGATAGAGGCGGCCCTCGTTGAGCAACTCGTCCAGCAACAGCGGATAGCGGGCAATCTGTTCGGCGATCCAGGGGCTGGCGGCGCAGAGAGTGATCAGGCGCTCCAGGGCGCCGGGGTTCTCGCTCAGCAGCACCAGGTAGGCCGAGCGCCGGGCCACCTTTTCCACCAGAGGCAGCACGCGCTCCAGCACCAGATCAGGGTTGGCGTGTTCGCTGGCCATGGTCAGCAGGCGCGGGATGAAGGCGTCCATGCGCTCGCGACCCAGGCGCTGCATGGCTCGCAGCTGCGGGCCGTTGCGCAGGTCGATCAGGCGCTTCATGGCCGCCAACGGGTCGAGGAAGCCGGATTCGCTCAGTTGCCGGCAGGCGCTCTCTTCATCCAGGGCGTCCTCCCACAGCGGCAGCCACTCGCCGCCGATGCAGGCGTCCTGCGGGCCGGCGTCCTCGTCTTCGTCGGGGTCGGCGATGACCTGGTGGAAGTGCCACTCGACACGGCCGCGCCAGTACATCAATCGCTCATGGAAGGCCGCCCAGTCATCGAAGCCCATGATGAAGGCGACGCGGGCCCGATCCAGGTCGTTGTCCGGCAGCATCTGCGTCTGCCGGTCGGCAATGGCCTGCAGGGCGTGCTCGGTATAGCGCAGGAAGGCATAGCCATCGCGCAGCTCGGCCACCACGGCCGGCGGCAGGTAGCCCTGCCCTTCCAGAGTCGCCAGTACCTTGAGTAGCGGCCGCTGCTGCAGGCTCAGGTCGCGCCCGCCGTGAATGAGCTGGAAGGCCTGGGCGATGAACTCCACCTCGCGGATGCCCCCGGAGCCAAGCTTGACGTTCTCGGTCATGCCCTTGCGACGCACCTCCTGCTGGATCAGCTGCTTCATCGAGCGCAGCGCTTCGATCGCGGAGAAGTCCAGGTAGCGGCGATAGACGAAGGGCCGCAGCATCTCCAGCAACTGCGCGCCGGCCTGCTGGTCACCACCGACCACCCGCGCCTTGATCATCGCGTAGCGTTCCCAGTCGCGGCCCTGGTCCTGGTAGTACTGCTCCAGCGCATTGAAGCTGAGCACCAGCCCGCCGGACGAGCCATAGGGGCGCAGGCGCATGTCGACGCGGAAGACGAAGCCGTCGACGGTGATGGCGTCCAGCGCCTTGATCAGCTTCTGGCCGAGACGGATGAAGAACTCCTGGTTATCCAGGGCGCGCTTGGCACCCTCGGTCTCGCCGCCTTCCGGGTAGCCGAAGATCAGGTCGATGTCCGAGGACAGGTTCAGTTCGTGGGCGCCCAGCTTGCCCATGCCGAGGATGACCATGTGCTGCGGCAGCCCGGAGCGGCGCCCGGTGGGGGTGCCGAACTGCGCGCAATGGCGCTCGTAGAGCCAGTGATAGGCGCGGTCGATGCAAGCGTCGGCGAGATCGGAAAGGTCGCGGCAGGTTTCCGCGAGGTCCGCCTGGCGGGTCAGGTCGCGCCAGATGATGCGCACCTGCTGGCGGTTGCGAAAGCGCCTCAGGCGGCGCGCCAGCTCATCTTCACTCTCGCACTCAGCAAGAACTGAATCCAATTGTGTACACAATTCATTGGATTTAAGTGTACATTCCAGCTCGCCCGATTCCGCCAGCTGCATGAGCATCGCCGGATCGCGCTGCGCCTGCTCGGCCACGAAGTCACTGGCCGCGCACACCCGCTGGAATGCCTGCTGCCGTTCGTCGGGCCAGCCCTCGAACACCCGCCGCGGAGATTCCGGCAGGCCCTCCCCAGCGGAGGTGAAAGCCTGGCGCGCACGGTCGGCGAGCGATTGCAATTGCGGGGGAAGGGCGACAAGCGGGGGCAGGCTCATGGTCTATCCTGTGATCGGCGTACGCCGGGCCTGTGGTTGCTGGCCTTGCACCGCCCATCTGTAGTTTTACTACGAAAGATTGTGTCCAGAGTGCTGAAACGGCCGTCGAAATGTAGTAAAACTACACAAGGCCGGTTCGACCCCCGGTAAATCCAAGAATTAGCTTCTGCCCGCCCAAAAGGCTGGCAGTGAACATAGGCGTCCGATTCTGGAAGCCTTTCCGCCCTGGAGCAAGCCATGCAAGACCTCGATCCCGTCGAAACCCAGGAATGGCTGGACGCCCTGGAATCGGTTCTCGACAAAGAAGGCGAAGACCGCGCGCATTACCTGATGACCCGTATGGGTGAACTCGCTACCCGTAGCGGTTCGCAGCTTCCCTATGCCATCACCACGCCCTATCGCAACACGATCCCCGTCACCCACGAAGCACGCATGCCTGGCGACCTGTTCATGGAACGCCGCATTCGCTCGCTGGTACGCTGGAACGCGCTGGCCATGGTCATGCGCACCAACCTGAAGGACTCCGACCTGGGCGGTCACATCTCCAGCTTCGCGTCCTCGGCGACCCTCTACGACATCGGCTTCAACTACTTCTTCCAGGCCCCGACCAACGAACACGGCGGCGACCTGATCTACTTCCAGGGCCACGCCTCCCCCGGTGTCTACGCCCGCGCCTTCATGGAAGGCCGTATCACCGAAGACCAGATGAACAACTTCCGCCAGGAAGTCGATGGCAACGGCCTGTCGTCCTACCCGCACCCCTGGCTGATGCCGGACTTCTGGCAGTTCCCCACCGTATCCATGGGCCTCGGCCCGATCCAGGCGATCTACCAGGCACGCTTCATGAAGTACCTGGAAAGCCGCGGCTTCATCCCCGCCGGCAAGCAGAAGGTCTGGTGCTTCATGGGCGACGGCGAGTGCGACGAGCCGGAATCCCTCGGCGCCATCTCCCTGGCCGGCCGCGAGAAGCTCGACAACCTGATCTTCGTCATCAACTGCAACCTGCAGCGCCTCGACGGCCCGGTTCGCGGCAACGGCAAGATCATCCAGGAACTCGAAGGCGTGTTCCGTGGCGCCCAGTGGAACGTCAACAAGGTCATCTGGGGTCGCTTCTGGGATCCGCTGCTGGCCAAGGACGTCGACGGCATCCTGCAACGCCGCATGGACGAAGTCATCGACGGCGAATACCAGAACTACAAGGCCAAGGACGGCGCGTTCGTCCGTGAGCACTTCTTCAACACCCCCGAGCTCAAGGCGATGGTCGCCGACCTCTCCGACGACGAGATCTGGAAGCTCAACCGTGGCGGCCACGACCCGTACAAGGTCTATGCGGCCTACCACCAGGCGGTCAACCACAAGGACCAGCCCACCGTCATCCTGGCCAAGACCATCAAGGGTTATGGCACCGGTGCCGGCGAAGCGAAGAACACCGCGCACAACACCAAGAAGGTCGATGTCGACAGCCTGAAGTCGTTCCGCGACCGCTTCGACATCCCGGTGAAGGACGACGAGCTGGAAAACCTGCCCTTCTTCAAACCCGAGGAAGGCAGCGCCGAAGCCCGTTACCTGAGCGAGCGCCGTGCCGCACTGGGTGGCTTCGTGCCCCAGCGTCGCGCCAAGAGCTTCAGCATCCCGACCCCGCCGCTGGATACCCTCAAGGCCATCCTCGACGGCTCCGGCGACCGTGAAATCTCCACCACCATGGCCTTCGTGCGGATCCTCTCGCAGTTGGTCAAGGACAAGGAAATCGGCCAGCGCATCGTCCCCATCATCCCGGACGAAGCACGTACCTTCGGTATGGAAGGCATGTTCCGCCAACTGGGCATCTACTCCTCCGTCGGCCAGCTCTACGAGCCCGTCGACAAGGACCAGGTGATGTTCTACCGCGAGGACAAGAAGGGCCAGATCCTCGAGGAAGGCATCAACGAAGCGGGCGCCATGAGCTCCTTCATCGCCGCCGGCACTTCCTACTCCAGCCACAACCAGCCGATGCTGCCGTTCTACATCTTCTATTCGATGTTCGGCTTCCAGCGTATCGGCGACCTGGCCTGGGCCGCTGGCGACAGCCGTACCCGTGGCTTCCTGATCGGCGGCACCGCCGGCCGCACCACGCTCAACGGCGAAGGCCTGCAGCACGAGGACGGCCACAGCCACATGCTGGCCGGCACCATCCCCAACTGCCGCACCTTCGACCCCACCTATGGCTATGAACTCGCGGTGATCATCCGCGAAGGCATGCGCCAGATGACCGAAGAGCAGCAGGACGTCTTCTACTACATCACCGTGATGAACGAGGCCTACACCCAGCCCGCCATGCCGGCCGGTGTCGAGGAAGGCATCATCAAGGGCATGTACCTGCTCGAAGAGGACAAGAAGGAAGCCGCGCACCACGTGCAACTGCTGGGCTCGGGCACCATCCTGCGCGAAGTCCGCGAAGCGGCGAAGATCCTCCGCGACGAGTTCAACGTCGGCGCCGATGTCTGGAGCGTCACCAGCTTCAACGAACTGCGCCGCGATGGCCTGGCCATCGAACGCCACAACCGCCTGCACCCGGGCCAGAAGCCCAAGTCGACCTACGTCGAGCAGTGCCTGAATGGCCGCAAGGGTCCGGTCGTGGCCTCCACCGACTACATGAAGCTGTTCGCCGAACAGATTCGTCAGTGGGTGCCGAGCAAGGAATTCAAGGTCCTGGGTACCGACGGCTTCGGCCGCAGCGACAGCCGCAAGAAGCTGCGCCACTTCTTCGAAGTGGACCGCTACTGGGTTGTCCTGGCGGCACTGGAAGCCCTCGCGGATCGTGGCGACATCGAACCGAAAGTGGTGGCCGAGGCCATCGCCAAGTTCGGCATCGACCCCGATAAGCGCAACCCCCTGGACTGCTGAGGAGACGCATTGTGAGTGAGTTGATCCGCGTACCCGATATCGGCGGCGAAGGCGAAGTGATCGAGATTCTGGTCAAGGTCGGCGACCGCGTCGAAGCCGACCAGAGCCTCGTCACCCTGGAATCCGACAAGGCCAGCATGGAAGTCCCCTCGCCCAAGGCCGGCGTGGTGAAGAGCCTGAAGGTGAAGATCGGCGACCGCCTCAAGGAAGGCGACGACCTGATCGAACTGGACGTCGAGGGCGCCGCCGCTGCGGCACCCGCAGCCCAGGCACCGGCTGCCGCCCCCAAGGCGGAAGAGAAGCCCGCTGCCGCACCGGCACCGACGGCCCCCGCCAGTGAAAGCGTCCAGGACGTTCACGTCCCGGACATCGGTTCCGACAGCAAGGCCAAGGTCATCGAAGTGCTGGTCAAGGCCGGCGATCGCGTCGAAGCCGACCAGAGCCTGATCACCCTGGAGTCCGACAAGGCCAGCATGGAGATCCCCTCGCCCGCCGCTGGCGTGGTCGAGAGCGTCGAGGTCAAGCTGGATGCCGAAGTCGGCACCGGCGACCTGATCATTAAGCTGCGCGTTGCGGGTGCTGCACCCGCTGCCGCCAAGGCCGCTGAACCACCTGCCGCCGAGCCGGCACCGGCCCAGGCTCCCGCAACGGCTCCGGCCGCTGCGGCTGCCGAAGCGGTGCAGGACGTCCACGTCCCGGATATCGGCTCCGACAGCAAGGCCAAGGTCATCGAGATCCTGGTCAAGGCCGGCGACAGCGTCGAAGCCGACCAGAGCCTGATCACCCTGGAATCCGACAAGGCCAGCATGGAGATCCCCTCGCCCGCCGCTGGCGTGGTCGAGAGCATCGTGGTCAAGCTGGACGCCGAAGTCGGTACCGGCGACCTGATCCTCAAGCTACGCACCCAGGGCTCCGCCCCGGCCGCCGCTCCGGCCCCTGCCGCGCAGGACAGCCAACCGGTCCATCGCGTACCGGCAGGCGCCAGCCCGGCCGTTGCCGCCGAGGTCAACGCCATCGCCTCGCTGTCGGCCGCTGCCGCCGGCAGCGCCGGCGCCCCGGCCCGCTCCAACGGTGCCAAGGTCCATGCCGGCCCGGCGGTGCGCCAACTGGCCCGTGAATTCGGCGTCGAGCTGGGCGCGGTCACCGCGACCGGCCCGCACGGCCGCGTGCTCAAGGAAGACGTGCAAGCCTACGTCAAGGCTGTGATGCAGAAGTCCAAGGAGGCCCCGGCCGCTGCCGCAAGCGCCACCGGCGGTGCCGGCATTCCGCCGATCCCCACCGTGGACTTCAGCAAGTTCGGTGAAATCGAAGAAGTGGCGATGACCCGCCTGATGCAGGTCGGCGCCGCCAACCTGCACCGCAGCTGGCTCAACGTCCCGCACGTGACCCAGTTCGACTCTTCCGACATCACCGAACTGGAAGCCTTCCGCGTCGCCCAGAAAGCCGTGGCCGAGAAGGCCGGCGTCAAGCTGACCGTGCTGCCGCTGCTGCTGAAAGCCTGCGCCTACCTGCTCAAGGAATTGCCGGACTTCAACAGCTCCCTGGCCCCCAGTGGCAAGGCGCTGATCCGCAAGAAGTACGTGCACATCGGCTTCGCCGTGGACACCCCGGACGGCCTGCTGGTCCCGGTGATCCGCAACGTCGACCAGAAGAGCCTGCTGCAACTGGCTGCCGAAGCTGCTGCCCTGGCCGAAAAAGCCCGGACCAAGAAGCTCTCGGCGGACGACATGCAAGGCGCCTGCTTCACCATCTCCAGCCTCGGCCACATTGGCGGCACCGGCTTCACGCCGATCGTCAACGCGCCGGAAGTGGCGATCCTCGGTGTATCCAAGGCCACCATCCAGCCGGTCTGGGACGGCAAGGCCTTCCAGCCGCGCCTGATGCTGCCGCTGTCGCTGTCCTATGACCACCGCGTGATCAACGGCGCTGCCGCCGCGCGCTTCACCAAGCGCCTGGGCGACGTGCTGGCGGATATCCGCACCATGCTGCTGTAAACCTTTGCTTCATCGCGAGCACGCCACGCTCGCACCTCGACCCCGCCCCTTTAGGCGGGGTTTTTTTTGGCCTGGAAATACCCCTGAAGGAAACCCACGCCCATCGCCCAGGCGTCGTCCTACGGCAGCCCGTATCGTGCGTTCAGAAGAGAGGAAAGACACGCAGCCCATCAGCCGGTGCCGATGGGCTTCGTCGCTGCAGCCAGGTCAGCCCTTCTGCAGATTGCGGATCAGGAAGCTGAAGGCCTTGGCCAGTTGTCCGGCGCCATCGAGATCCCGGACGATGGTCAGCATCGGTTCCGTGGAGCCGGGCACGTTGAGCACACAGGCCAGGCCTTCGCGAGGGCACGCGTAGCTGATGCTCGGATCGACGCCGAACACCGGCAGCAAACGGTTGCGTACCGAAACCCCGGTGCCCGAGGTGGCACGCACCTCTTCGCGCAGCATCAACTCGCCCGGCTTGGCCAGGCTCACCTGGTACTCCAGGTCGCGGCGGTCGCTGGAACCCACCTGGTAGCCGGCGCTCAGGGCGTAGGTCCTGAGCAGCGCATTGGTATGCGCAAACAGCGCCTTGCGCTCGTCGTCGGTCAGGTAGAGACGCTTGATTTCCGTCAGGTAACGGGTCTGTTCGGCGCTGCTGAGAACAGGCTCAGGAGCGGCCACCGAGACCGGTGATAAAAAAAACAGCCCACATAGCACCAAAGCCCCACCAAGTTGTCTTGTCAGCCCCATCCGCATGATGCACCCTTGCCCGACGCCATAATATGAAGTGGGCCGAGGCCCGACTCGGTCAGCATACTGGAACCCACCCGCCCGATGAAAAGCCATCCCGATGCCGCCAGCCGTACGGTGGCCGAGGTTGTGACGCAGTTGCCAGTCCCTTCGCGGCTTGGCCTCATGCGTTTCGAGCGGCTCAACGAGGCCAGCTGGGCGCTGCTGTTCCTCGACCCCAATTGCGAACGCCAGATCGGCCTGCCGGCCACCGAGCTTTGTGCCCTGGTCGGCTCGCCCTACGCCAGCCTGATGTCCCCCGAAACGCGCTACCGCCTGCATGACGAAATCCAGCGTCAGCTGACCGGCAGCGCCAGCTACCAAGTGCAGTACGGCCTGCACACCCCCGACGGCGTGCGCACCATCCTCGAACTAGGCGAAGCCTTCCAGCAGCACGGCCGCAACCTGCTGCGCGGTTACCTGCTGCCGGTGGACGTCGACGACCGTGAAGACGACGACCATCGCCTCAGCGAACTGGAAGCCCAGAACCAGCGCCTGAAAAGCTCCCTGGATCTCTACCAGCGCTCCCAGGAAGACCACCTGCAGCACCTGATCCGCTCCCGCGCGCAGCAGAGCCTGATCGTGCGCCTGGCCCGCCACCGCTACAGCCCCGGCGACCCGGCCCTGGAAGCGGCCAAGCTGATCACCCAGGCCGCCTGCGAGGCCTACGAGGTCTCCCGCGCCTCCCTGTGGATGTTCGATGGCGACCTGCTGCGCGCCATCACCCTCTACCGGCGCGACCAGGACCACCACGAACACCCGGGCGCCATCGACGTCAGCCGCTACCCGCAGTACCTCGAAGCCCTGCACAGCGGCCGCGCCATCGACGCCCACAACGCCCAGCGCGACCCGCGCACCATCGAGCTGGTGGACGACTACCTCAAGCCCCAGGGTGTGGTCGCCCTGCTCGATGCCAGCGTGCGCATCGGTGGCGAGGTGGTCGGCGTGCTGTGCCTGGAACACACCGGCGGCCAGCGCGTCTGGCAGACCGATGAAATCGCCTTCGCCGGCGAGCTGGCCGACCAGTTCGCCCAGGTTCTGGTCAACCAGCAACGCCTCGACGCCACCAACGCCCTGCACCTGTTCCAGCGCGCCGTCGAACAGAGCGCCAGCGCCTTCCTGCTGGTGGACCGCGACGGCCTGGTGGAATACGTCAACCCCAGCTTCACCGCCATCACCCAGTACAGCTCCGACGAAGTCCACGGTCGCCGCCTCTCCGAGCTGCCGGCCCTGGAAAACCTCAGCGACCTGCTGTTCGACGCCCGCTCCAGCCTCACCACCAGCAACAGTTGGCAGGGCGAGTTCCGCAGCCGGCGCAAGAACCTCGAGCCGTACTGGGGCCAGCTGTCGATTTCCAAGGTATTCGGCGAGAACGGCGAACTGACGCACTACATCGGCATCTACGAGGACGTCACCCACAACAAGCTGGCCCAGCAGCGCATCGAAAAGCTGGCCTACACCGACAACCTCACCGGGCTGGGCAACCGTCCCTACTTCATCCGCAGCCTCGAAGAGCGCTTCCAGAGCGACCACGAGTCGCCCCTCTGCCTGCTGCTGGTGGACATCGACAACTTCAAGCGCATCAACGACAGCCTCGGCCACCAGACCGGCGACAAACTGCTGGTCAGCCTCGCCCGCCGGCTGCGCAACACCCTCGGCCAGGGCGACATCCTCGCGCGCTTCGCCAGCAACGAATTCGCCGTGCTGCTCGATGGCGCCGACCTGGAGAGCGGGCAGAAGACCGCCGGGCAGATCCTCCACACCCTCGACAAGCCGCTGTTCGTCGACAACCAGCTGATCAGCGTCACCGGCTCCCTGGGCCTGGCCTGCGCGCCCCAGCATGGGCGTGATCCGCAGACCCTGATGAAGCACGCCGGCCTCGCCCTGCACAAGGCCAAGGCCAACGGCAAGCACCAGCTGCAACTGTTCACCGAAACCCTCAACGCCGAGGCCAGCTACAAGCTGTTCGTCGAGAACAACCTGCGCCGCGCCCTGGCACAGAACGAGCTGGAAGTCTTCTACCAGCCCAAGCTGTGCCTCAAGTCCGGGCAACTGCTGGGCATGGAGGCGCTGCTGCGCTGGCAGCACCCGGAGCGCGGCATGATCCGCCCCGACCAGTTCATCAGCGTCGCCGAGGAAACCGGGATGATCATCCCCATCGGCAAATGGGTGATCCGCGAAGCCTGTCGCATGAGCCGGCGCCTCAGCGCCTCGGGCATGGGCGATGTGCAGGTGGCGATCAACCTCTCGCCCAAGCAGTTCAGCGACCCGGACCTGGTGGGCTCCATTGCCGCCATCCTCCACGAGGAGCAACTGCCCCCGGGCCTGCTGGAACTGGAACTGACCGAAGGCCTGCTGCTGGAAGCCACCGACGACACCAAGCACCAGCTCAACCGTCTCAAGACCCTAGGCCTGACCCTGGCCATGGACGACTTCGGCACCGGCTACTCGTCCCTCAGCTACCTGAAGAAGTTCCCGATCGACGTCATCAAGATCGACCGCAGCTTCATCAAGGACATTCCCGACAACCAGGACGACATGGAAATCACCTCCGCGGTGATCGCCATGGCCCACAACCTCAAGCTCAAGGTCGTCGCCGAAGGCATCGAGAGCGCCTCCCAGCTGGCCTTCCTCCGCCGCCAGCGCTGCGACGTCGGCCAGGGCTACCTGTTCGACCAGCCCATTCCCGGGCACCTGCTGCTGGAAAGCCTGCGCCGCTACCCCTGCCGCCCGCAGCCCTGAGCCCTGAGCCCTGAGCCCTGAGCCCTGAGCCTGCGGTAACATCGGCCATTCCCGCAGGTCTATCGACCAGCCACCCAATCAGGAGAACGCCATGGTCCTGCGCTCGCAGATCCTCGCTCACAAAATCGAGCTGCCCACGGCGGCACAGGCGCTGCCCGGCCGTGAATCGCCGATGCCGGTGCCCGACGCCCACTTCGTCAACGGCCGCCCGCTGCAAGCCCCCTTCCCCGCCCACCTGCAACAGGCGGTGTTCGGTCTCGGCTGTTTCTGGGGCGCCGAGCGCCGCTTCTGGCAACAGGAAGGCGTCTGGTCCACCGCGGTCGGCTACGCCGGCGGCCACACCCCGAACCCGACCTACGACGAAGTCTGCTCCGGCCTCACCGGCCATACCGAAGTGGTGCTGGTGGTGTTCGACCCGCAGGTGATCAGCTACGAGAAGCTGCTCTCGGTATTCTGGGAAGCCCACAACCCGACCCAGGGCATGCGCCAGGGCAACGACATCGGCACCCAGTACCGCTCGGCCATCTACTGCAGCGACGCCGCCCAGCTGGAAGCCGCCAAGGCCAGCGAAGCCCGCTTCCAGGCCGAACTGAGCAACTCAGGCTTCGGCGCCATCACCACCGAAATCGACGAAGCCCCGACCTTCTATTACGCCGAGGCGTATCACCAGCAGTACCTGGCGAAGAATCCGGGGGGTTATTGCGGGTTGGGGGGGACGGGGGTTTGTATGCCGGTTTAGAGCTTGAAGCGGGAAGCTTGAAGCTGGAAGAAGGAGCACCGGCCTGAGGCTTCCGGCTTCCGGCTTCTGGCTTCTGGCTTCTGGCTTCTGGCTTCTGGCTTCAAGCTTCAAGCTTCAAGCTTCAAGCTATCAACTGTCCGCAATAATCCAATCCAACCGCCAGCCACCCTGACTCTGCGCAAGCTTTTCGCTCAGCCAGGGCAGCAGTTGGCGCAGTTCCTCTTCCAGTCCCCATGGCGGGTTGGCGATGGCCAGGCCCGAGCCGTTGAGGCCGAGGGCGTTGTCCGCCGGGTGCACCATCAGTTCCACGCGCAGCAGCTTGGGCGCCCCGGAGGCTTCCAGGCCCTGGTAGAAGCGCTTGAGCTGGCGCTGGTCCTTGATCGGGTACCAGATCGCCACGACTGTCTGGCGCATGCGGCCGATGGCCTCCTTCAGCGCAGTGACGCAACGCTCCAGCTCGTCGGCTTTTTCGAAGGGCGGGTCGATCAGCATCAGCGCGCGCTTCTCAGCGGTGGGCAGCAGGGCGCGGGGCAGGTGCCAGCCTTCGCCCAGGTGCACGGCAACGCGGCGGTCGCCGGCCATGTTCTCCTTCAGCGCCTGGCCGTCTTCCGGGTGCTTTTCGTTCAGGTGCAGGCGGTCCTGCGGGCGGGTCAGCTGGCGTGCCAGCTCCGGCGAACCGGGGTAGTGGCGCAGCGCGCCATCGGGGTTCAGGGCGTGGAGCACGCCGAGGTAGTCCACCATCAGTTCCGGCAGGTCGGGCTGGCCCCAGAGCCGACCGATGCCCTCCTCCCATTCCCCGGTGCGGTTGGCCTGGTCGCCGGCCAGGTCGTAGAGGCCGACACCGGCGTGGCTGTCGAGGTAGGCGAAGGGCGCCTCCTTGCGTGACAGCAGGGCGATCAGGCGGGCCAGGGTCAGGTGTTTGAGCACATCGGCGTGGTTGCCGGCATGGAAGGCGTGACGGTAGTTCATGGTGTGGGAATCCTCGCGAGGCGCGCAGTTTACCAGCCGCGACGCTGGCCGGGTTTTGCCGCTTTATCACCCTTATGGATGTTGCTAGGCGACCTTCATTCACCGATCTAGACTCCGGCCATCCAACCGGAGATCCGACATGTCCGAGACCCTGCTCAGTTCCCGCAACCTGGCCTTCGAACTCTACGAAGTGCTGGACGCCGAAGCCCTGACCCAGCGCGAGCGCTTCGCCGATCACAACCGCGAAACCTTCGACGCCGCCATCGGCACCGCCCGCAGCATCGCCGAGAAATACTTCGCCCCGCACAACCGCAAGGGCGACGAGAACGAGCCGGAGTACCACAACGGCGCCGCCACGCTGATCCCGGAAGTGAAGCCCGCCGTCGACGCCTTCCTCGAAGCCGGCTTCCTCAACGCCACCCGCAGTTTCGAGCAGGGCGGCATGCAACTGCCCACGCTGCTGTCCCAGGCCTGCTTCGCCCACTTCCAGTCGGCCAACGTCGGCAGCTCCGCCTACCCCTTCCTGACCATGGGCGCGGCCAACCTGATCGAGAGCTTCGGCAGCGACGAACAGAAGCAGCGCTTCCTGCAGCCGATGATCGACGGCAAGTTCTTCGGCACCATGGCGCTCACCGAGCCCCACGCCGGCTCCTCGCTGTCGGACATCCGCACCCGCGCCGAACCGGCCGGTGACGGCACCTACCGCATCAAGGGCAACAAGATCTTCATCTCCGGCGGCGACCACCCGCTGTCGGACAACATCGTGCACATGGTGCTGGCCAAGCTGCCGGACGCCCCCGCCGGGGTCAAAGGCATCTCGCTGTTCATCGTGCCCAAGTTCCTGGTCAACGACGACGGCTCCCTCGGCAAGCGCAACGACGTGATCCTCGCCGGCCTGTTCCACAAAATGGGCTACCGCGGTACCACCTCCACCGCCTTGAACTTCGGCGACAACGGCGACTGCGTCGGCTACCTGGTGGGCAAGCCCCACGCCGGTCTGTCCTACATGTTCCAGATGATGAACGAGGCGCGCATCGGCGTCGGCATGGGCGCGGTGATGCTCGGCTACGCCGGTTACCTCTACTCCCTGGAATACGCCCGCGAGCGCCCCCAGGGCCGCCTGCCCGACGGCAAGGACCCGACCAGCGCCCAGGTGGCGATCATCGAGCACGCCGACGTGCGCCGCATGCTGCTGACCCAGAAGGCCTATGTGGAAGGCGCCTTCGACCTCGGCCTGTACTCGGCCCGCCTGTTCGACGACACCCAGACCCTCGCCACCGAGGAGGAGCGCAAGCAGGCCCACGAGCTGCTCGACCTGCTCACCCCCATCGTCAAATCCTGGCCCTCGGAGTTCTGCCTCAAGGCCAACGAACTGGCGGTGCAGATCCTCGGCGGCCACGGCTACACCCGCGAATACCCGGTGGAGCAGTACTACCGCGACAACCGCCTCAACCCCATCCATGAAGGCACCCACGGCATCCAGTCCCTGGACCTGCTGGGCCGCAAGGTGGCGCAGAACAACGGTGCCGGCCTCAAGCAGCTGACCCGCCTGATCAACGACACCTGCCAGCGCGCCAGCGCCCACGGTTCCCTCGACGCCCTGCGCCAGCCGCTGGAGCAACTGGTGTCGCGCCTCTCCGCCGTGACCCTGGCCCTGCTCGGCGACCTGATGCAAGGCAAGGTCAACCAGGCCCTGGCCAACTCCGCGCTGTACCTCAACGCCTTCGGCCACGCGGTCATCGGCTGGCGCTGGCTGGAACAGGCGATCCGCGCCGAAGAAGGCCTGGCCCGTGGCAACGCCGCCGACGCCGACTTCTACAAGGGCAAGCTGCAGGCCGCGCGCTACTTCCTCACCTGGGAAGTGCCGGGTGTGCACCACGCCCTGGCCATTCTCGAAGCCCGCGACGACACCTGCCTGGAAATGCGCGACGCCTGGTTCTGATTTCAACTTTTCAGGGTTTCCCTGCCCCGCGCACATGCGGGGCTTTTTTTGCCTGCGAATCGGCCAGCCCACCGATGACCGGCTCGGCACCGGCATTCCCCGGATCGTCAAATCGACCTCGGACAATATCCTGACCACCTGGTCGAATCCGTGAACACAGGCTTCGGCCCTGTTCAAAAAACCTGTGGATTTATGCCGATCAGCGCTTGCGGCGCGTTGCGGGTAGCAGGTTAGAATCCAGCTGGCATGCACGCTGCATGCATCCCTCCAGCGTCACCCCCGACATCATTGCCAGGAGCTTCAATACGTGGATGCAGCCACCATCAATAGCCTGTTCCTGATCGGCGCGTTGCTGGTCGGCGCAAGCATTCTGGTGAGCTCGGTTTCCTCGCGCCTGGGCATCCCCATCCTGGTCATCATCCTGGCCGTGGGCATGGTCGCCGGCATCGATGGCCCGGGCGGCATCGGCTTCAGCAACTACCCGCTGGCCTACCTGGTGGGCAACCTGGCGCTGGCCATCATCCTCCTCGACGGCGGCCTGCGCACACGGGTCTCCAGCTTCCGCGTGGCCTTGTGGCCGGCGCTGTCGCTGGCCACGGTCGGCGTCTTGATCACCACCGGGCTGACCGGCATGGCCGCGGCCTGGCTGTTCAACCTCGACATCATGCAGGGCCTGCTGATCGGCGCCATCGTCGGCTCCACCGACGCCGCGGCGGTGTTCTCCCTGCTCGGCGGCAAGGGCCTCAACGAACGGGTCACCGCCACCCTGGAGATCGAGTCCGGCAGCAACGACCCGATGGCGGTGTTCCTCACCGTCACCCTGATCGACATGCTGGCCAAGGGGCAGAGCGAAATCAGCCTGTCCTTCCTCGGCCACCTGGTCAGCGAGTTCGGCATCGGCGCCCTGCTCGGCCTCGGCGGCGGCTGGCTGCTGCTGCAACTGATCAACCGCATCAACCTGCCCAACGGCCTCTACCCGCTGCTGGTGGTGAGCGGCGGCCTGCTGGTGTTCGCCCTGACCAACTTCCTGCACGGCAGCGGCATCCTCGCCGCCTACCTCTGCGGCCTGGTGCTGGGCAACCGCCCGATCCGCTCGCGCCACAGCATCCTGCACATGCTCGACGGCATGGCCTGGCTGGCGCAGATCGGCATGTTCCTGGTGCTGGGTCTGCTCGTCACGCCCCACGACCTGCTGCCCATCGCCCTGCCCGCCCTGGGCCTGGCGCTGTGGATGATCCTCTTCGCCCGCCCGCTGTCGGTGATGATCGGGCTGATCCCCTTCCGCGCCTTCCATGACCGCGAAAAGGCCTTCATCGCCTGGGTCGGCCTGCGCGGCGCGGTGCCCATCATCCTCGCGGTGTTCCCGATGATGGCCGGCCTGCCCCACTCGCAGCTGTACTTCAACCTGGCGTTCTTCATCGTCCTCGTCTCCCTGCTGCTGCAGGGCGCCAGCCTGCCGCTCGCGGCCAGGCTGCTGCGGGTGACGGTACCGCCGGAGCCGGCGCCCATCTCCCGCGCCGGGCTGGAGATCCACCCCACCAGCGAGTGGGAGCTGTTCGTCTACCGCCTGGGCGCGGAGAAGTGGTGCATCGGCGCCGCCCTGCGCGAACTGAAGATGCCCGAAGGCACCCGCATCGCCGCGCTGTTCCGGGGCACCGAACTGCTCCACCCTTCGGGCAGTACCGTGCTGGAGGCGGGCGACATCCTCTGCGTGGTCGGCCACGAGCACGACCTCTCCGCCCTCGGCAAACTGTTCAGCCAGGCGCCCCAGCGCGGCCTCGACCTGCGCTTCTTCGGCGACTTCGTCCTCGAAGGCGATGCCCAGCTCTCCGCCGTCGCCTCGCTCTACGGCCTCAAGCTGGAGAACATCGACGGCACCCAGCCCCTGGGGCGCTTCATCTCCCACGAGATCGGCGGCGAACCCATCGTCGGCGACCAGGTGGAATGGAACGGCCTGACCTGGACCGTCGCCCTGATGGAAGGGAACAAGGTGCGCAAGGTGGGCGTCAAATTCCCCGAAGGTCACGGGCGCCCAGGCCCCGGACTGTTCCTCTGAAGGCGCGGCACGCCCCACCACGGGCGCCGCGCCTGGCATATCATTAACCGCACTTTTTCCAGAGCCGCCCCCAGCGACCATGTCTTTCCTGCGCCCCCTCATTGCCGCCGCCCTCATCGGCTTCAGCCTCGGTGTGACCAACCTGCACGCCGCCGAACCACCGACCAGCGCCAAGGTCCAGCAAAGCCTGGACAGCCTGGCCGAGCGCAAGCTGTCCGAAGCCGAGCAGAAGGCCGTGCAGCAGGTGCTGGAACAGACCCTGACCCTGCTGGGCAACGAAGCCGAAAGCGAAAAGCGCCTGGCCGACCTCAAGCGCCAGCTCACCGACGCCCCGCGCCAGACCAGCGACGCCCAGCGCGAATTCACCCGTCTCAAGGCCAGCAAGCCGGTGGACGTCACCGAGCGCTACAGCAAGTCGTCCCTGGCCCAGCTCGACCAGTTGCTCAACCAGCGCAGCACCCAGCTGGCCGACTGGCAGAAGGACCTGGCCGAGGCCAACAGCCTGATCATCACCGCCCAGACCCGCCCCGAGCGCGCCCAGGCCGAGATCGCCAGCAACCAGGCCCGCGCCCAGCAGATCAACGCCACCCTCAAGATCGGCAAGGAAGGCAGCAAGGCGCTCTCCGACGAGCAGCGCGACCAGTACAACGCCGAACTCGCCGCCCTCGACGCCCAGACCCAGCTGCGCCGCCAGGAGCTGGCCGGCAACAGCCTGTTGCAGGACCTCGGCAACAGCCGCCGCGACCTGCTGGTGGAGCGCATCCATCGCCTGGAGCAGGAAACCCAGGCCCTGCAGTCGCTGATCAACGACAAGCGCCGGGAAAGCTCCGAGCAGACCGTCGCCGAACTCTCCCGCGAGGCGCAGAAGGCCACGCCCGATAGCCTGCTGGCCGCCGAGAGCGCCACCAACCTCAAGCTCTCCGACTACCTGCTGCGGGCCACCGACCGCCTTAACGAACTGACCCAGCAAAACCTGCAAACCCGCCAGCAACTGGACACCCTCAGCCAGGCCGACCAGGCCCTGGAGGAGCAGATCAGCGTGCTCAAGGGCAGCCTGCTGCTGTCGAAGATCCTCTACCAGCAGAAGCAGGCCCTGCCGCACCTCAAGCTCGACGGCGACCTGGCCGACGAGATCGCCGACATCCGCCTTTACCAGTTCGAACTCAGCCAGCAGCGCGACAAGCTCAACAGCCCCCAGGCCTACGTCGACGACCTGCTGTCCCGCCAGCCCGCCGACCAGGTCACCCCGGAACTGCGCGCCACCCTGCTCGACCTGGCCACCACCCGCACCGAGCTGTTCGACCGCCTGAGCCGCGAGCTCAACGCCCTGCTCAACGAATCCATCACCCTGCAGCTCAACCAGAAGCAGCTGCAAAGTACCTCCCAGGCGTTGCGCGCGACCCTGGAAGAGCAGATGTTCTGGATTCCCAGCAACAAGCCGCTGGACCTTTCCTGGATCAAGAACGCCCCGCACTACCTGCAACGCCAGCTCGCCGACGTGCCCTGGGGTTCCGGCCTGGCCGAGCTGGGCGAGGGCCTGGTGGACCGCCCCTGGCTGTTCATCCCCCTGCTGCTGATGATCGGCGCGCTGCTGTGGCGGCGCAGCTGGATCTACGCCAAGCTCACCGACCTGCACCAGGACATCGGCCACTACAAGCGCGACAGCCAGATGCACACGCCCCTGGCGTTGCTGCTGAACGTCCTCCTGGCCCTGCCGGTGACCCTGTTCCTCGCCCTCTGCGGCCTGGCCCTGCAGATCGACGCCCGTGGCCAGAACGCCACCCTCGGCGCCGCGCTGATGGAGATGGCCCAGGCCTGGCTGGTGTTCTACACCCTGTACCGCATCCTCTCCCCGGGCGGCGTCGCCGAGCTGCACTTCCGCTGGCCGCGCCCGCAGGTGTCCCTGCTGAGCAAGCAGATCCGCCGCCTCGGCATGGTGGTGATGGCCCTGGTGGCCGTGGTCACCGTCGCCGAGCACCAGCCCCAGGCCCTGGCCGAGGACGTGATCGGCATCATCGTCGTCATCTCCTGCTACGCCCTGATGGCCCTGGTGCTGAGCAACCTGCTGCTGGCCGAGCCGATGCGCGAGCACACCTCGCCCTTCCGCTTCCTCATCGGCCTGGGCTTCACCCTGCTGCCGCTGGCGTTCATCGTCGCCGTGGGCTTTGGCTACTACTACACCTCGCTCAAGCTCACCGACCGCCTGATCAACACCCTCTACCTGCTGATCCTCACGCTGGTAATCGAGGCCGCCTTCGTCCGTGGCCTGGCCGTGGCCGCCCGGCGCCTGGCCTACGCGCGCGCCCTGGCCAAGCGCCAGGCGCAGACCAAGGAGAACGCCGAGGGCGAGGAAGTGGCGGTGGAAGAGCCGACCCTCGACATCGAGCAGGTCAACCAGCAGTCCCTGCGCCTGATCCGCCTGGCCCTGCTCGGCACCTTCATCGCTGCCATGTACCTGGTCTGGGCCGACCTGATCAGCGTCTTCGCCTACCTCGACGAAGTGACCCTCTACCAGTACGCCGCCGGCACCGGCGACGCCGCCACCCAGGTGCCCATCAGCCTGCTCGACGTGCTCGGCGCGCTGATCATCGCCGGCATCACCACGGTGCTCGCACGCAACCTGCCCGGCCTGCTGGAAGTGCTGGTGCTGTCGCGCCTGAGGCTCGCCCAGGGCAGCGCCTATGCCACCACCACCCTGCTCTCCTACGCCATCGCCGGCATCGGCTTCGTCAGCGCCCTGTCCACCCTCGGGGTCAGCTGGGACAAGCTGCAGTGGCTGGTGGCCGCGCTCTCGGTGGGTATCGGCTTCGGCATGCAGGCGATCTTCGCCAACTTCATCTCCGGCCTGATCCTGCTGTTCGAGCGCCCGGTGCGCATCGGCGACCTGGTGACCATCGGCACCGTCACCGGCACGGTGAACCGCATCCGCATCCGCGCCACGCACATCACCGACAGCGATCGCAAGGAAGTGATAGTCCCCAACCAGACCTTCCTCACCAGCCAGCTGATCAACTGGACCCTGACCGACACCGTCACCCGCATCGTGCTGGTCTACAACGTCAATCGCGGTGCCGACCTGGAACTGGTGCGCAAGCTGCTGCTGCAGGCCACCCAGGAGAACACCCGCGTGCTGCGCGACCCGGCCCCCAACGTGCAGCTGAAGACCTACGGCGCCACCACCCTGGAGCACGAGCTGAAGATCTACGTGCGCGAGCTGGGCGACCGCGGCCTGGCCACCGACGAGCTGAACCGGCGCATCGACCAGCTGTTCCAGGAGCACAACATCAACATCTCCTCGGTGCCGAAGATGGACGTCATCCTCAGCCGCAAGGTCGAGGCCCACGCCCCGTCCGAGGAAGCTGCCGCCGACGCCGCCGAAGAGCAGGCCAAGTAGGCCGCTGCCACGCGGGGACCACCGGTCCCCGCGACTTCCCCCGGCTCCGGCCGCGTGACAAGCTGAGCCCATGAAACGACTCGACGACCTGCAGTTCGACAACCGCTTCGCCCGCCTGGGCGATGCCTTCTCCACCGAAGTCCTGCCCGACCCGCTGGCCGACCCGCACCTGGTGGTGGCGAGCCCGGCGGCCATGGCGCTGCTCGACCTGGACCCGGCCGAGGCCGACACGCCGGTGTTCGCCGAGCTCTTCGCCGGGCACAAGCTGTGGTCCGACGCGGCCCCGCGCGCCATGGTCTATTCCGGGCACCAGTTCGGCAGCTATAACCCGCGCCTCGGCGATGGCCGCGGCCTGCTGCTGGGCGAGGTGGTCAACGACGCTGGCGAGCACTGGGACCTGCACCTCAAGGGGGCAGGCCAGACCCCCTACTCACGCATGGGCGACGGCCGCGCGGTGCTGCGCAGCTCGATCCGCGAGTTCCTCGCTAGCGAACACCTGCACGCCCTGGGCATCCCCAGCAGCCGCGCGCTGTGCGTCACCGGCTCCAGCACCCCGGTGTACCGCGAGAAGAAGGAACGCGGCGCCATGGTCATGCGCCTGGCCCCCAGCCACGTACGCTTCGGCCACTTCGAGTACTTCTACTACACCCGTCAGCACGAGCAGCTGAAGACCCTCGGCGAGCACGTCCTGGCCTGCCATTTCCCCGAGTGCCTCGACGCCGACGAACCCTGGCTGGCGATGTTCCGCACGGTGATCGAGCGCAACGCCGAGATGATCGCCGGCTGGCAGGCCTATGGCTTCTGCCACGGGGTGATGAACACCGACAACATGTCGATCCTCGGCATCACCTTCGACTACGGCCCCTACGCCTTCCTCGACGACTTCGACGCCAACCACATCTGCAACCACTCCGACGACAGCGGGCGCTACAGCTTCAGCAACCAGGTACCCATCGCCCACTGGAACCTCGCCGCCCTGGCCCAGGCGCTGACGCCGCACATCGCCGTGGAAGCCCTGCGCGAGGCGCTGGAGCTGTTCCTGCCGCTGTACCAGGCGGCCTGGCTGGACCGCATGCGCCGGCGCCTGGGCTTCACCCAGGCAGAGGATGGCGACGAAGCGCTGGTGCAGCGCCTGCTGCAACTGATGCAGACCAGCGCAGTGGACTACAGCCTGTTCTTCCGCCGCCTGGGCGACAGCGCGCCCGAGCAGGCGGTGGCCGTGCTTCGGGACGATTTCGTCGACCTCGCCGGCTTCGACGCCTGGGCCGCGCAGTACGTCGAGTGCGCCGCGCGCGAAGGCGACGACCAGGACGCCCGCCGCCAGCGCATGCACGCGGTGAACCCGAAGTACATCCTGCGCAACTACCTGGCCCAGCGCGCCATCGAGGCCGCCGAGCGTGGCGACTACAGCGAGGTGCGCCAGCTGCACGCCGTGCTCACCCGTCCGTTCGACGAGCAGCCGGGCATGGAACGCTACGCAGAGCGCCCGCCCGAATGGGGCAAGCACCTGGAAATCAGCTGCTCTTCCTGAGCCCCCGAGCCCTCGGCGGGCCTCAGCGGGCCAGCCCCTGGGTCTGCTCCACGCGCCGCAGCAGGTAAGGGAAGAAGGGGTTGGACGTGGCACGCTGCAGCGCGCCCATGTCCATCACCAGCGCACCCCGCTCGCCCCGCAACGACAGGTCACCCAGGTGGATGCCGAAGTCATCGGCCGGGTCGGGGCGCCGGCCATACAGCCCATCGCTCTCGGGGAAGGGCACAGCCACGTGGGACAGCGAGAACAGCTCACGGGGGAAGGTCAGCTCCAGCGGCGTCACCCACTCTTCCCGCGCACCGGCTTCGGTCACCCGCTCGACCACCTCGCGGCTGCTCGCCGTGACATTGGTGACCACCGCCGTGCGGTAGTTGCGCGGCGGCGGCGGCAGCAGGCGCGCCAGCGCCAGGCTCGCCTCCAGCCGCAGCAGCGGGCCGAAATCCACCGAGCGGTTGATGTCGAACAGCACCAGCTCGCTGCCGTTGTCCGGCAGCAGGCGGTAGAGCCCGTCCACCACCGCTGGCGTGCTCACCGTGGCATCCACCACCGACTGGAAGGTCAGCAGCGGCGGCATCGCACTCAGGCCGTCACGGTGCGAGGCCCGCTGCAGCTGTTCCTGCAGGGCCGCCGTGAGCAGGTAGGACTGGCGCGCGCCGTTGACCGGAAAGGAGTTGTACTTGAACGGGTTGTACTCGGGCAGCAGGTCCAGCCAGGCGGCCTTGGCGAAGGCCGGGAACACCGCCGGCCAGCCCGCCACCCCGGCGAAACGTGCATAGCCGGCGACGCCCACCATGGGCGAGAGCAGCACCAGCCGCTCGGCCCGGGGCAGCGCTGGGTCCTCCAGGGCATCCAGCGAATACTTCAGCGCCAGCGCGCCGCCATTGGAGTAACCCACCAGCCGCAGCGGCCGCGACTCGCCCACCAGGCGCCGGGCCTCGCGCACGGCCAGGCGGGTGGCGGCCAGCCACTGCTGCCAGCTCACGTCGGTCAGCGCCGCCGGCACCGTGCCGTGGCCCGGCAGGCGCAAGCCCACCACCACGAAGCCCGCCTGGCGGTAGCGCAGCGCCAGGTGGCGCAGGCTGTAGGGCGAATCGGTGAGGCCGTGCAGCATCACCACCGCGCCCACCGGCTCGCCTTCCGGGCGCAGCACGTAGGAACGGTTCCAGTCTTGGTGGAAGTGCCCGGGGTAGAGCGGGCTACCGGGGAAGTAGCGGTTCGCCGGCACCCGTTCCTCAGGCTCAAGGCGCTCGCTGACCTGCTGGCGCACCTGGTCGAAGACATGGGCTTCGGCCCCCATCCAGGCGGCCCAGTCCGCCTGGTCCAGGGCCTTCTCGTCGAGCTCGTCCGGCACGAAGCGGTGCCAGGGCAGCAGCGCCGGCTCGCCCTGGATATCCAGCACCCGCACGGCGAAGACCAGCAGCACCGCCAATGCCATCAGCAAGGCGCCACGCCCCAGCCACCGGATGATCCCTGTACGCATCGCCCCGCTCCCGTCTTCAGGCCCCTGCCAGCAACCAGTCCAGCCCCATGCGTACATGCTCCTCGGTGCTGTCCACCAGGGGCAAGGGCGAATCACAACCGTCCAGCAGCAGGCCGATCTCGGTGCAGCCGAGGATCGCCGCCTGGGCCCCCTCGTCCTTGAGCTGCTGCAACTGTGCCAGGTAGAAGGCCCGCGCCTCGGGCAGGAAGCGGCCCAGGCACAGCTCCTGGAAGATCACCCGGTCGATCTCCACCATCGCCGGCGCATCCGGCACCTGCACGCGAATGCCGAAGCGCTCGCCCAGGCGTTGCCGGTAGAAATCCTCCTGCATGGTGAAGCGCGTGCCCAGCAGCGCCGCCCGCTCGCAGCCTTGCGCCTTGAGGGCCGCCCCCACACCGTCACCGATGTGCAGCAGGGGGATGTCCACCGCCGCCTCGATCGCCGCCGCCACCTTGTGCATGGTGTTGGTGGCCAGCAGCAGGGCCCCGGCGCCGGCACGCTCCAGGCCTTGCGCAGCGGCAGCCAGCTGGCGCCCTGCCTCGTCCCAGCCACCGGACTTCTGCAGGGCGGCGATGCCGGCGAAATCCACCGAATGCAGCAGCAACGGCGCCGAATGCAGGCCGCCCCGCGCATCGCGCACGCCTTCGTTGAGCAGGCGGTAATAGCTCAGGGTCGACTCCCAGCTCATGCCACCCAGTACACCCAGCAACCCCATGACGCGTTCTCCCGAGCAAAATCCCAGCCTAGCCCAGGCAGGCGTGCTGCCTGGACATACAGTTATCCGGCGATGGGCAGGTACAGCCGCAACGGGCCACCCGAACCTTTGAAAATGGAATATGAACCTGCGGAAATCTTCTTAGACTCTCTAAGCAAAGCCGCTTATCTTCGCCGCCTGCTTATTCCAGCCTGTTCTACCACCCACTGTCAGGCACCGTACCCCGCATGAAGATCCGCAATCTCGACCTCAGCCAGAGCCCGATCAACACCGAGCACGAGGCACTGGGTATCCCCCCCGTCGAGGACTTCGTCAGCCACCCCGACAACCACCCGGTGCTGCGCGCCGCGATGTGGTTCGCCGTGCTGGTGCTGGTCAGCCTGCTGGGCTTCCTCGCCTGGCGCCTGTTCTTCGGCGACCACGGCGGGGCCACCGGCCTGGACATCATCGAACGCACCCTCAGCAGCCCGACCTTCTGGAGCGCGGTGGCCGTGGGCTTCCTCGCCCAAGTGGTGGATGGCGCGCTGGGCATGGCCTACGGCATCACCGCGACCACCTTCCTGCTCACCGCCGGCGCCTCCCCCGCTGCTGCCAGCGCCAGCGTGCACATCGCCGAAGTCTTCACCACCGGGCTCTCGGGCATTTCCCATGTGAAGCTGGGCAACGTCAACAAATCCCTGTTCCTGCGCCTGCTGCTGCCCGGCATCATCGGTGCGGTGCTCGGCGCCGTGCTGATCACCACCTTCGACGGCGCCGCGCTCAAGCCCTTCATTTCCGCCTACCTGCTTCTGATGGGCCTGTACATCCTCAGCAAGGCCTACCGCCACGTCGCCCAGCGCCGGGCGCCGAAGCACGTGGCCAAGCTGGCCCTGTTCGGCGGTTTCGTCGACGCCGCCGGCGGCGGTGGCTGGGGTCCGGTGGTCACCAGCAGCCTGCTGGGCTCTGGCAGCGATCCGCGCACCACCATCGGCTCGGTGAACTTCGCCGAGTTCTTCCTGACCATTTCCAGCGCCACCTCCTTCATCCTCCTGGCCGGTGAGCTGAACACCTGGATGCTGGTGGCCGGGCTGGTCTTCGGCGGCCTGTTCGCGGCGCCCTTCGCCGCCATGCTGTGCAAGAAGCTGCCAGCGCGCACCCTGCTGACCCTGGTCGGCACCCTGATCACCCTGATCAGCGCTTTCAACATCTACATGGCCCTGCGCTGATCGGGCGGTTCTAGCCACCGAACTTTTCGGTCTAGCCGCGCCAGCCGCTGATTGCTCCAGGTCATTGACCGCACCCCTTCCGCTTTCACATGCTGCGCTCCTTCATCAGCCCCGAAGGAACGCAGCCACAATGAAACCGGAAACCCTCGCCATCCACGCCGGCTACAGCCCCGACCCGACCACGCGTGCGGTGGCGGTACCGATCTACCAGACCACCTCCTACGCCTTCGACGACACCCAGCACGGTGCCGACCTGTTCGACCTCAAGGTGCCCGGCAACATCTACACCCGCATCATGAACCCCACCAACGACGTGCTGGAGAAGCGCATCGCCGCGCTCGAAGGCGGCGTCGGGGCCCTGGCCGTGGCCTCGGGCATGGCCGCCATCACCTACGCCATCCAGACCGTCGCCGAAGCCGGCGACAACATCGTCTCGGTGGCCAAGCTCTACGGCGGCACCTACAACCTCTTCGCCCACACCCTGCCGCGCTCCGGCATCCAGGTGCGCTTCGCCGCCCACGACGACATCGCCGCCCTGGAAGCGCTGATCGACGAACGCACCAAGGCGGTGTTCTGCGAGTCCATCGGCAACCCGGCGGGCAACATCATCGACCTCGCCGCCCTGGCCGCCGCTGCGCACCGCCATGGCGTGCCGCTGATCGTCGACAACACCGTAGCCACGCCCATCCTCTGCCGCCCCTTCGAACACGGCGCGGACATCGTCGTGCACTCGCTGACCAAGTACATCGGCGGTCATGGCAACAGCATCGGCGGCATCGTCGTCGACTCCGGCAAGTTCCCCTGGGCCGAGAACAAGGCACGCTTCCCGCTGCTCAACACCCCGGACGCCTCCTACCACGGCGTGACCTACACCGAAGCCTTCGGCCCCGCCGCCTTCATCGGCCGCTGCCGCGTGGTGCCGCTGCGCAACATGGGCGCGGCGCTGTCGCCGTTCAACGCCTTCCTCATCCTCCAGGGCCTGGAAACCCTGCCCCTGCGCATGGAACGCCACACCGAGAACGCGTTGAAGGTCGCCCACTTCCTCCAGGCCCACCCGCAGGTGGCCTGGGTGAAATACGCCGGCCTGCCGGACCACCCCGAGCACGAACTGGCCCAGCGCTACACGGCAGGCAAGCCGGCGGCGATCCTGTCCTTCGGCATCGTCGGCGGCGCCGAGGCGGGTGCGCGCTTCATCGACGCGCTGAAACTGGTGGTGCGCCTGGTGAACATCGGCGACGCCAAGTCCCTGGCCTGCCACCCGGCCTCCACCACCCACCGCCAGCTCAACGACGAGGAGCTGGAAAAGGCCGGCGTGCCGCGCGACATGGTGCGCCTGTCCATCGGCATCGAGCACATCGACGACATCCTCGCCGACCTCACCCAGTCCCTCGAGGCCGCACGGGGCTGATGCCCAGGGGTTGATATTCGGCAGGTCGGCTCCAGATCAGGGGAATCTGTTCCGGAGCCGACCATGACCGATCCCCTGATGATTCCCTGCGCCCACTGCGCCGGGCTCAACCGCATCCCCGCCGAGCGCCTGGGCGACTCGCCCCGCTGCGGTCACTGCAAGTCCGCCGTGATCCCCGCCACGCCCTTCGACCTCAACGAAGCCGGCTTCGCCAAGCAACTGCGCGGCGACCTGCCCTTGCTGGTGGACGTCTGGGCCGACTGGTGCGGCCCCTGCAAGGCCTTCGCCCCCACCTACCAGCAAGCCGCCGCCCAGCTCCACGGCCGCTGCCGACTGGGCAAGCTGGACAGCGAGGCCAACCGCCAACTGGCCGGGCAGCTCAACATCCGCTCCATTCCCACGCTGATCCTGTTCAAGGGCGGTGTCGAAGTCGCCCGCCAGAGCGGCGCCCTGCCCCTGCCGCAACTGCTGGGCTGGCTGAAGAGCCAGGGCATCTAGAACGTCGGGGCGGGCGCCGCTTCGGCTAGCCTTGCCCGGCGTACATCTCGTTCAGCGCCCGCTGCATCTCCTCGGCGGAGACCTGGCGCTTGTGCGTGGAGATGGTCCAGGTGTTGCCGAACGGGTCGATGACCCGGCCTTCCCGCGAGCCGAAAAACATATCGGCCACCGGGCTCAGCTCCCGGGCGCCTTCGCGTATCGCCCGGGCGAAGGTCGCGTCCGAATCGGGCACATAGATCTGCGCCAGCAGCGGCTGCTCCGGCCAGCCTTCCATCGACTCGCCGAGGTTGATCCGCGAGTCGCCGAACCTCAGCTCGCAATGCACCACCTTGCCGTCCGGCGTCGTCAGGCGTAGCAGCTCTTCCGCGTCGAACACCGCCTGGTAGAACCTGACGGCACCGGCTAGGTCGCTGACGATGCTGTTCGGGGTAACAGTATTGAATCCCTGTGGTTTGAAGGTGGCGTTCATGGGCTTTCCCTGCTGGTTCGAGCGAGCGCGACATGCGCAGGCCGATGATTACCCTAGGCAATGAAGCGCGTCCGTTACAGGCTCAACCTCCCGGTGAAAGTCCCACCTAACGGCCGGGTCCTGATCGTTTCGGTCACCCGTGCTGGCCGTCCCGGTCATTGCCGCCGACGCGCATCCGGCTAGGCTCCAGGCATTCGTCCAGCCGGAGTTCGCCATGCAATTCAACGAAGAAATGGCCCGCCACTTCACCGAAGATAAGATCGCCTTCGTCCGCCGCACGGGCCTCAAGGCCCTGACCCTGGAGCCGGGCCATGTGCAACTGCTGATGCCCCTGGCCGGCAACGAGAACCACATCGGCACCCTGTACGCCGGCGCCCTGTTCACCCTGGCGGAGATTCCCGGCGGCGCGCTGTTCATCACCAGCTTCGACACCCGTCGCTTCTACCCCATCATCAAGGACATGAGCCTGCGCTTCCGCCGCCCGGCCAAGGGCGACATCAGCGTCGAGGCGCGCATCGGTACCGAGGAGATCGAGCGCATCCAGGCCGAGGCGAGTGCCAACGGCAAGGCCGACTACCTGCTGGAGCTGGACCTGGTGGACGCCACCGGCGAGGTGGTGGCGCAGAGCCGTGGGCTTTACCAGCTGCGCGCCCACTGAGCCCGGGGGCGGATTGCCCTGGATCAAGTTGCCGCGCGGCGAATTGCCCCAGAGTGGCACCTCACCCGGAGGTGCCATCCATGTTCAGCCATATCCTCATCGCCCATGACCTGAGCCGCGAGGCCGACCTCGCCCTGCAACGCGCCGTGGACCTCGCGCGCCAGTACGACGCCCGCCTGACCCTGCTGCACGTGCTCGAAGACCACCTGCCCAATGCGCTCCAGGAAAACCTGCGCGAAGGCGCCCAGCGCCTGTTCCAGCAGCGCCTGGAACAACTCGGCGCGCCGCCCACCCAGGTGCTGCTGCGCAAGGGCCGCCCGGCGCTGCAGATTCTCGAAGAGGTGGAAGAAAGCAGGGCCGACCTGCTGGTGATCGGCAACCACCACCACAACGCACCGGAGCTGTTCATCGGCACCACGCTGGAGCGCGTCGCCCGGCACATCGACATCCCCTTGCTGCTGGCGGTGGGCGAAAAACCCGCCCCCTACCGCAAGGGCCTCACCGCGCTGGACTTCTCCCTCTGCGCCTGCGACGCCCTGCGCAGCGCCTGCAGCCTGCTGAGCGCCGAAGGCCACCTGCTGGCCGTGAACGTGATGGAGGTGACCGGCCGCCTGCTGGCCAAGGCGGGCAGCGCCGGCGAATACCTCAAGACCCAGCGCGAGTTGCTGGAGCAATTGCTGAAGGATGAACTGGGCAACGTGAAGGCCGCCCCGAGGATCAGCCTGGAGGTCACCCACGGCACCCTGCCACGCGCCCTGGACGAGGCCATCGCCGCGACCCAGCCGCAGTTCGTCACCCTCGGCAGCCACGGCCGCAGCATGATCTCCCAGGCGCTGCTGGGCAGCCTGGCGCTGCATTACCTGCAGCGCCCGCCCTGTGATGTGTTGGTGGTGAAGTAGGCGGCAAAGCCGGAAGCCGGAAGCCGGAAGCCGGAAGCTTCAAGCTTCAAGCTTCAAGCTTCAAGCTTCTAGAAGATTGTGCAGCTCGACGAATTGCTGGGTCAGCTTGTGGCTGCGGTCCAGGTGGATCAGCGGGGTGCAGGCCTGGTGGGATTCGCGCATCTTCACCGAGCTCATCAGGTTCACCGGCAGCACCGGCAGGCCTTCGGCGACCAGCTCGTCCAGCAACTGCTGGGGCAGGCTGGCGCGAGGCTGGAACTGGTTGACCACGATGCCTTCCACCTCCAGGCCGTCGTTGTGGTCTTCCTTCAACTCCTCGATCTCGGCCAGCAGGCCGTAGAGGGCATTGCGCGAGAAACTGTCGCAATCGAAGGGGATCAACACGCGATCGGCCGCGATCAGCGCCGAAACCGTATAGAAGTTCAAGGCCGGCGGCGTATCCAGGTAGATACGGTCGTAGTCCTCGGCCAGCTCGTCCAGCAGTTTCGCCAGCTTGTTGATCTTGTGCTTGGCCTCGAGCTTGGGCTGCAGGTCGGCCAGCTCCGCCGTGGCGGTGATCACATGCAGGTTGTCGAAGGGGGTTTCGTAGATATCGACCTTGCCCTTCTTGCCGAAGGGGCCGGAAGAGAGGGTCTGCTTGAAGAAATCGGCGATCCCCATGGGAATGTCGTCGCCGGTGAGGCCGGTCAGGTAGTGAGTGGAGTTGGCCTGCGTGTCGAGGTCGATCAGCAGCGTGCGATAACCCTCCGAGGCACTGACCGCCGCCAGGTTGCAGGCGATGCTCGACTTGCCCACGCCGCCCTTCTGATTGAACACCACTCGCCGCATCGCACACCTCCCGGATCCCTTGGATAGTCCCGGATTCTATGCAAAGCCCGTGACAAGGGCGAGCACTGCCGGGGCTTTCTTACCGGCGGATATTTATGTGCCTTACATCTGAAGATTGTGTCTGAAGTTTGCGAAGTAACCCGACGCTCGGGGATAATGCGGCACTTTGCTATGGCGTCATCGACAAGGCCTTTGTCGTTCAGGGATTGCCAGTCGACAAGGACGCCCGACAGGGGCCGAAAAGAGCTCTTAGCGTGACTCACTTCAGCATCGAACAATGGCGTGCCTGGGCCCCGGGCCTGGAAAGCGAGGACGACTGGCGCGCCTGGTGCAGGCAGCCGTTCGCGCCCGCCGACAGCGAAATCCAGCCCGATGTCTCCTTCCTCCCCGCCATGCAGCGGCGCCGCCTGTCGCGCCTCGCACGCATGGCGATGAGCGTCGCCTGGCCCCTGGCCGCCGAGGGCGAGCAACTGCCCATGGTGTTCGCCTCGCGCCACGGCGAGACGCCGCGCACCCTGGCCCTGCTGCAGGACCTGGCGCGCGGCGAGCCGCTGTCACCCACCCAGTTCAGCCTCTCGGTGCACAACGCGATCATCGGCCAGTGGTCGATCCTGCGCGGCGACACCAGCGAGATGACCGCCCTGGCCGCCGAAGGCGATGGGCTGGAGCACGCGGTCCTGGAAGCCGCCGGCATGCTCGCCGAGGGTGCCCCGGCCGTGCTGCTGGTGATCACCGAGGAAAGCCCGCCGGAGATCTACCGCCCCTGGGTGGAGGACGTGCCCTTCCCCTACGCCGTCGCCCTCAGGCTCGCGCCCGGCGACCAGTGGCAGCTGAGGCTGTCCCCCGAAGCGCCGGAACAGGCGCCGGAACCCTGGCCCCACGCACTGGGCCTGCTGCAAGCACTGCTCAACGATCTGCCCCACCGTCAGCATCAATGGAAGAGCCGTAAATGGACCTGGCAACGCAACCGGCCCTGAACGCCCGCCCCAACGCCCCCTACTGGTGGCGCCTGATCGCCACCGCACTGTCCTTCACCCTGTTCGGGGTCGGCGGCGTGCTGCTGCGCATCGTCGTGTTCCCGCTGCTCTCGCTGCTGCCGGGCGATGCCACCGACCACCGCCGCCGTGCCCGCGCCACCACCAGCCGGCTGTTCTGGCTGTTCGTCCAGTTCATGTACCGCAGCGGCGTGCTCACCTACGAGGTGGAAGGCGCCGAACGCCTGGGCCGCCCCGGGCAGATGATCATCGCCAACCACCCCTCGCTGATCGACGTGGTGGTGCTGATCGCCCTGATCCGCGACACCAACTGCGTGGTCAAGCAGAGCCTGTGGGACAACCCCTGCATGCGCGGCCCGATCCGCGCCGCCCAATACATCAGCAACAGCGGCAGCATGGACATGCTCGACGAGGCCGCCGCCGCCCTGCAGGAAGGCCAGACCCTGATCGTCTTCCCCGAAGGCACCCGCACCACGCCGGGGCAGGCCCCGCAATTCCACCGTGGCGCGGCCGCCATCGCCCTGCGCGGCGCCCGCATCCTCACCCCGGTGACCATCAGCGTGACCCCGACCACCCTGACCAAGGCCGAGCCCTGGTACAGCATTCCGTCGCGGCGCTTCCACTTCCACCTGCGTGTCGGCCAAGACATCGACCCGCAGAGCTTCGCCTCACAGGGGTCGGCACCCATCGCTTCACGCCGCCTCAACGACCATCTGCATCAACATTTCATGAAGGAGCTCGGCCTGGATGAGCGCTCTGCAACTTGAGATCAAGAACCTGATCATCGAGGCCCTGGGCCTCGAAGACATCGGCCCCGACGACATCGACGCCGAACAGACCCTGTTCGGCGAAGGCCTGGGCCTGGACTCGGTGGACGCCCTGGAACTGGGCCTGGCCATCCAGAAGCGATTCGGCATCAAGATCGACGCCGATGCCAAGGACACCCGCAAACACTTTGCCAACGTGGCCAGCCTCGCGGCCTTCGTCTCGGCACAGAAAGCCGCCTGAGGAAAAGACCGCGATGCAAACCCGTGACGAGATCTTCACCACCCTGCGCGACGCCCTGGTCGAACTCTTCGAGCTGGACCCGGCGCAGATCAGCCTGGAATCCAACCTCTACGAGGACCTGGAGATCGACAGCATCGACGCCGTCGACCTGATCGACCACATCAAGCGCCACACCGGCCGCAAGATCGCCGCCGAGGACTTCAAGGCCGTGCGCACCGTCAGCGACGTGGTCGAGGCCGTGCACCGCCTGGTGAACGAGCCCGCATGAGCCGCCTGATCGGGCTGCTGCTGGTGCTGGCCGGGCTGGGCTACCCCTTCGCCGTGTACTACGGCATGGAGCACCTGTCGCCGCGCCTGTTCGCCCTGCTGCTGGGCGGCCTCTGGCTGGCCCGCAGCCTGAGCGCCGCGCAACGCCCCGGCAACCGCTGGACGGCCGTCGCCGCCCTGGGTTTCTGCCTGCTGCTGGGGCTGGTCAACCAGGCCGACCTGCTGCGCTGGTACCCGGTGCTGATGAGCGCCGTGCTGCTCGGCCTGTTCGGCGCCAGCCTGCTCCACGGCACCCCGCTGGTGGAACGCATGGCACGCCTGCGCGAGCCCGAGCTACCCGAGGTGGCGGTGCGCTACACCCGTCGCGTCACGGCCGTCTGGGCCGGGTTCTTCCTCGCCAACGGCCTGGTCGCCGCCGGCCTCACCCTGTGGGCGCCGCTGAGCTGGTGGACGCTCTACACCGGCTTCATCGCCTACCTGCTGATGGGCCTGCTGTTCGCCGTTGAATGGCTGGTGCGCCAGCGTGTACGGAGGTTCGCGTGAGCTGGATCGCCCTGCAAGACCTGCTGCTGCAGGCCGACCCGCGACGCCCGGTCACCCTGGCCCCGGCACTGGACCAGGCCGCCCTCGCCGAACAGGCCCTGCGCCTGGCCGGCGCCCTCCGGACCCGTGGCGCCCGGCGCGTCGCGCTCTACCTCGAAGACGGCGCCGAGCTGGCCGCCGCCCTGCTGGCCGCCTGGCGTGCCGGCATCGACGTGCTGCTGCCGGCCGACGCCCAGGCGCAGACCCGCAAGCGCCTGGCCGAACGCTGCGACCTCTGGCTCGACAGCCTCGACGGCCTCGATGGCGAGCCGCTGGCCCCTGCCGCGCTGGACCTGGACGCCTGCCGCCTGGTGCTGTGCACCTCCGGCTCCAGCGGCGAGGCCAAGCTGATCGACAAGACCCTGCGCCAGCTGGCCAATGAAGTCCAAGCCCTGGAAACCCTCTGGGGCGCCGACCTCGCCGGTGCGACCCTGGTCGCCAGCGTCTCCGCCCAGCACATCTACGGCCTGCTGTTCCGCGTGCTCTGGCCGCTGTGCGCCGGCCGCCCCTTCGTGCGCCGGGCGCAGCCCTTCGCCGAGGACATCCAGCAGGCCAGCCTGGAAGCCGGCGACTTCGCCTGGATCGCCAGCCCCGCCCTGCTCAAGCGCATGGGCGACAACCTCGACTGGCCCGCCCTGCGCGGCGTGCGCCGGATGTTCTCCTCCGGCGGCGCCCTGCCCGCCGAAGCCGCCGCCGAGTTGCAGCAACGCCTCGGCCAGTGGCCCACGGAAATCTACGGCAGCTCCGAAACCGGCGGCATCGCCTGGCGCCAGGGCGGCGCCCTGTGGCAGCCCTTCGCCGGCGTCGAGCTGGGCCGGGACGAGGAAGGCGCGCTGAACCTCGCCTCGCCCTACCTGCCCGCCGGCCACCGCGAACAGACCGCCGATGCCGTGCGCATCGACGCCGACGGCCGCTTCGAACTGCTCGGCCGGCTCGACCGCATCGTCAAGCTGGAAGAAAAACGCATCTCCCTGCCCATGCTGGAACAGGCCCTGGGCGAACACCCCTGGGTGACCGAGGCCCGCCTGGGCGTGGTGCAGGAAGGCCGCGCCTTCCTCGGCGCGCTGGTGGCCCTGAGCACCGAGGGCATCCATGCCCTGCGCAACCAGGGTCGGCGCACCGTCACCGAGACCCTGCGCCGCCACCTGGCCGGCCACTGCGAAACCATCGCCCTGCCGCGCCGCTGGCGCCTGCTGCGCCAGTTGCCCTGGAGCAGCCAGGGCAAGCTGCCCCAGGCGCTGGTGGAGAACCTGGTCAAGGCCCACCGTCCGAAGACGGTGGAGCCACTGGCCAGCCGCGAAATCGACGGCGAATGGCAGCTGGACCTGGAAGTGCCGCTGGACCTGGCGCACTTTTCCGGCCACTTCCCACGCACACCGGTCCTGCCCGGCGTGGTGCAGATCGACTGGGCCCAGCACCTCGCCCGCCAGGTCATGACCCTGCCCCCGCGCTTCGCCGGCATGGAAGTCCTCAAGTTCCAGCAACTGGTCCGCCCCGGCGACCGCCTGCAACTGTCCCTGCGCTTCGACACCGACAAGGGCAAGCTCTACTTCGCCTACCGCAACGGCGAAGCCGCCTGCTCCTCCGGGCGCATTCTGCTGGTGGCCGACCATGCGTAAGGCCAGCGCTGCCCTCTCAACCGTGGATATGAACCTGCCGCTCTGGATCGGCGAACACCTGCTCGTGCCCGGCTCAGAAGGTGGGCGGGGCAAACGCCCCTTAAGGGGTCCGAATGCAGGCGTTGCGCGAGAGGCGTGTCAGGCCGTGGATCGCCTGTCGCGCCGGGCTCCCGGCGCAACGATGGGAGCGAGGGCACCCCGGCGCAGCCGGGGCCGGATGCAGGGGCAAGTTTTGGGATTCCTTTTCACCGGGCTGGCGACCCAGCGACTGGAAAAGGGACTCGCCCGGCAAGGCGAAACAGAGACTCGACGCACACTCGGCCACGAACCGGGCCACGAAACCCACCCGCACTGCCCGATGCCGACATGAACCCGTTCAAGCCCTGCGCCGTCATCCCCGTCTACAACCACGAGCACGCCCTGCCCCTGGTGGTCGACGCCCTGCGCCAGCACGGCCTGCCCTGCGTGCTGGTGGACGACGCCTCCAGCCCCGCCTGCGCCCAGGTGATGGACCAGCTGGCCACCCAGCCCGACGTCCACCTGGTGCGCCTGGCGGTGAACCAGGGCAAGGGCGGCGCCGTCATGGCCGGCCTGCGCGAAGCCGGCCGGCTGGGCTTCTCCCACGCCCTGCAGGTGGACGCCGACGGCCAGCACGACCTCGAAGACGTGCAGCGCTTCCTCGCTGCCGCCCAGGCCCGCCCGGGCGAGCTGATCTGCGGCTACCCGCAGTACGACGAGAGCGTGCCGAAAAGCCGCCTCTACGCCCGCTACCTGACCCACGTCTGGGTGTGGATCAACAGCCTGTCGCTGTCGATCCGCGACGGCATGTGCGGCTTCCGCGTCTACCCCCTGGCGCCGACCCTGGCGCTCACCGAGACCACCCGCCTCGGCAAGCGCATGGATTTCGACCCGGAGGTCCTCGTGCGCCTGGCCTGGCGCAACCAGCCCATGCACTGGCTGCCGACCCGGGTGCACTACCCGCTGGACGGGCTCTCGCACTTCCGCCTGTTCCACGACAACGCGCTGATCTCGAAGATGCACGCCAAGCTGTTCTTCGGCATGCTCCTGCGCGCACCACTGATCCTCTGGCGCAGGTGCCGGCCATGAGCGAAGGGCACTGGGCACGGCAGGACGAGCGCGGCAGCTTCCTGCTGATGAAGTTCACCGCCCTGGCGGTGCGCCACCT
Organism: Pseudomonas sp. zfem005; assembly: GCF_032621735.1. Classification (NCBI taxonomy): domain Bacteria; kingdom Pseudomonadati; phylum Pseudomonadota; class Gammaproteobacteria; order Pseudomonadales; family Pseudomonadaceae; genus Pseudomonas; species Pseudomonas sp. zfem005. Next base: position 170,741 of record NZ_JAVYJE010000006.1, read on the forward strand.
GGGCCGGCGCGTGCTCAGCCCGCTGCTCTACGTCATCGTCTTCTACTTCTTCCTCTTCGGCACCAAGGCCCGGCGCAGCGCCCGGCGCTACCAGGCCAACCTCGCCGCCTGGAGCGGCCGCCCGGAGCTGGCGCCCACCCTCGGCTCGGTGTTCGCCCAGTTCATGGCCTTCGCCGACGCCCTGCTGGACAAGCTCGACATCTGGCGCGGCAAGCTGCCCCTGGAGCGCATCGAACTGGTGGACCCGACCGGCCTGCGCCAGCAGTTGCGCGGCGGGCGCGGCCAACTGCTGGTCGGCGCGCATCTGGGCAACCTGGAGGTGTGCCGCGCCCTGGCCGAGCTGGGCGAGAAGGTGCAGATGAACGTGCTGGTGCACACCCGCCACGCCGAACGCTTCAACCGCCTGCTGGGCGAGGCCGGCGCGAGCCACCTGCGGCTGATCCAGGTCAGCGAGCTGGACCCGGCGATCATGCTGCAATTGAGCGAACGCCTGGAGCGCGGTGAATGGCTGGCGATTGCCGGCGACCGCGTGCCGCTGCACGGCGGGCGCACCACCCAGGTCGATTTCCTCGGCCACCCCGCCGCCTTCCCCCAGGGCCCCTGGCTGCTGGCCGGGCTGCTCAAGTGTCCGCTCAACCTGATGACCTGCCTGAAGATCGACGGCCACTACAAGGTCTTCCTCGAACCCTTCGCCGAGCGGGTGCAATGGCGCCGCAGCGAGCGTGACGCGGTGATCGAAGGCTGGGTCCAACGCTATGCCCAGCGCCTCGGCGAGCTGTGCCTGAAGGCCCCCGAGCAATGGTTCAACTTCTACCCGTTCTGGAACGAACATGACGACACATCAGCCTGAACCCGTGGTCTTCGGCGAGCTGCCGCTGTCCATCGAGCAGGTCGTGGCCCTCTCCCAGCGCCGCGCCCCCGCCCTGCTGCAGGGCGACGCCGCCTGGCGCGAGCGCATCGCCAGGGGCGCGCGCTTCCTCGACACCCTGCTGGACAAGGAAGGCGTGATCTACGGCGTCACCACCGGCTACGGCGACTCCTGCGTGGTGGCCGTGCCGCTGGAGCAGGTCGAGGCCCTGCCGCGCCACCTGTTCACCTTCCACGGCTGCGGCCTGGGCAAGGTGCTGGACGAGGCCGCCACCCGCGCGGTGCTGGCGGCGCGCCTGCAGTCGCTGTGCCATGGCGTTTCCGGCGTACGCGTGGAGCTGCTGGAGCGCCTGCAGGCGTTCCTCGAGCACGACGTGCTGCCGGTGATCCCGGAAGAGGGCTCGGTGGGCGCCAGCGGCGACCTCACCCCTCTTTCCTATGTCGCCGCAACCCTCTCCGGCCAGCGCGACGTGTTCTACAAGGGCCAGCGCCGCAGCGCCGCCGAGGTTCACGCCGAACTGGGCTGGCAGCCGCTGGTGCTGCGCCCCAAGGAAGCCCTGGCGCTGATGAACGGCACCGCCGTGATGACCGCCCTGGCCTGCCTGGCCTACGCCCGCGCCGACTACCTGCTGCAACTGGCCACCCGCATCACCGCGCTCAACGTAGTGGCACTGGAAGGCAACCCGGAGCACTTCGACGAGCGCCTGTTCGCCGCCAAGCCGCACCCGGGGCAGATGCAGGTGGCCGCCTGGCTGCGCCAGGACCTGGCTATCGACGCGCCGACGCCGCCGCTGCACCGCCTGCAGGACCGCTACTCGCTGCGCTGCGCGCCCCATGTGCTGGGCGTGCTGGCCGACAGCCTGGGCCTGCTACGGCAGTTCATCGAGACCGAGCTGAACAGCGCCAACGACAACCCGCTGATCGATGCCGAGGCCGAGCGCGTGCTCCACGGCGGGCATTTCTACGGCGGCCACATCGCCTTCGCCATGGACAGCCTGAAGAACCTGGTGGGCAACGTCGCCGACCTGCTCGACCGCCAGCTCGCCCTGCTGGTGGACGTGCGCTACAACCACGGCCTGCCGAGCAACCTCTCCGGCGCGCCGCAGGCCACGGCCATGATCAACCACGGCTTCAAGGCGGTGCAGATCGGCGCCAGCGCCTGGACCGCCGAGGCGCTGAAGAACACCATGCCGGCCAGCGTCTTCTCGCGCTCCACCGAATGCCACAACCAGGACAAGGTCAGCATGGGCACCATCGCCGCCCGCGATGCCCTACGCAGCCTGGAGCTCACCGAACAGGTGGCCGCCGCCACCCTGCTGGCCGCCAACCAGGGCGTCTGGCTGCGCCAGCGCGAGAATCCGCGCGCGCTGCCCGAGCCGCTGACCGCCATGCACCAGCAACTGGCCGGGGACTTCCCGCCGGTGATCGAGGACCGCGCCCTGGAAGGCGAGCTGCGCCTGTGCCTGGAGCGCATCCGCGCCCGCCACTGGAGGCTCTATGCGTAGCGCCGGGGTGATCCAGGCCGAGGTGGAAGTCCTCGTGCCCTTCTTCGACGTCGACATGATGGAAGTGGTCTGGCACGGCCACTACGTCAAGTACCTCGAAGTCGCGCGCTGCGCCCTGCTCGACAAGCTCGGCCACAACTACTCGCAGATGCGTGACGCCGGCTACGCCTGGCCGATCATCGACCTGCAGCTGCGCTACATCCGTGGCGCCCGCTTCGGCCAGACCATCGTCGTGCGCGCCGACCTGGTGGAGTGGGAGAACCGCCTGAAGATCAACTACCTGATCACCGACGCCGCCACCGGCGAGCGCCTGACCCGGGGCAGCAGCGTGCAGGTGGCGGTGGAGATCGCCACCCGCGAGATGCTGCTGGCCTCGCCCAAGGTGTTCGTCGAAGCCGTGGAGCGGGCGCTGCCATGACCGCCCGCCTGCTGCGCGCCTTGCTGCTGGTGCCGGCCCTGCTGGCGGGTTCGCTCGCCCAGGCCTTCGACCTCGACCAGCTCGCCGCGCAACTGGGCAAGCCCGCCGTGGTGCGCGGCCCCTTCGTGCAGGAAAAACACCTGCGCGCCCTGCCCAGACCGCTGACCAGCGAAGGGCATTTCGTGCTCTCCCGCGAGCAGGGACTGCTCTGGCTGCTGGAGAAGCCGCTGCAGCAGGACTACCGCATCGGCGCCGCCGGCATCGCCCGCCGCGTCGACGGCCACTGGCAGAAGCAGCCCGGCCAGGACGTCGCCGCCCAGCAGAGCCGCCTGTTCCTCGCCGTGCTCAAGGGCGACCACCAGGGCCTGGCCCGCGACTTCCAGCTTCAGCTCAGCGGCGACGCCGACCACTGGCAGCTGCAACTGACCCCGAATTCCCTGCTGCTCAAGCAGATCTTCAGCGCCATCCAGATCCAGGGCGGCGCCCTGGTGGAACGCATCGAGCTGCTGGAAACCCAAGGCGACAGCACCGTGTTGCGCCTGCCGGCAAGCCAGCCAGGCGACGCCCTCGATGCCGCGGAGGCACGCGACCTTGCGCCCTGAACGCCTGTTGCCGCGCCTGTTCCTGCTGGGTCTGGTGGCCCTGCTGGCGCTGGCCGCCTGGCAATGGCGCAACGGCCCGCCGGTGGCCGCCGACATGCTCGCCCTGCTGCCCCAGGGCGCCGGTGACGCCTGGGTGCAGCGCGCCGAACAGCGCATGCAGGAACCGCTGAACCGCGAGGTATTGCTGCTGGTGGGCCACACCGACGCCGGGCGCGCCCAGGCCCTGGCCCGGCAGATTGCCGAACGCTGGCAAGGCGAACCGCGCTTCGAGCGCGTGCAGTGGAGCCTGCAGGCCGACCTGCCCGCCCTGCGCCAGCAACTGCAGGACAGCCGCCTGGCGTTGCTGCCCCATGCCGACCGCCAGCTGCTGGAGCAGGCGCCAGAACGCTTCATCGCCCAGCGCGCCGAACGCCTCTTCGACCCCTTCTCCGCCGTCGCCCTGGTGCCTGCCGAGGACGACTGGCTGGGCATCGCCGGCCTCGCGCAGAAGGCCCTGGTGCCCGCCAGCCGGGTGCAGACGGACCTGGCCAGCGGCGCACTGCAGGTGCAGGACGGCGACACCACCTGGGTGCTGCTGCGTGCCCGTACCCAGAACGGCGCCTTCGATATGCAGGCACCACCCTGGCTGGCCGGCGAAGTGGCCGGCGCCCGCCAGCAGATCGAAGCCGCAGGCGGCCACCTGCTGGCGGCCAGCGGCCTGCTCCACGCGGCCGCCGGCCAGGCCAAGGCCGCCCGTGAAATCAGCCTGATCGGCGGGGGCGCCAGCCTCGGCACCCTGCTGCTGATGCTGCTGGTATTCCGCCGCCCGCGCACCCTGCTCAGCCTGCTGCCGGTGGGCCTGGCCCTGGGCGCGGGCTGCACCGCCTGCGTGCTGGTGTTCGGCGAGATCAACGCGCTGACCCTGGTGCTCGGCGCCAGCCTCACCGGCGTCGCCGCCGACTACCCGCTGCACTACCTGAGCAAGAGCTGGACCGGCCAGCCCTGGCGCGCCTGGCAGGCGGTACGCGACACCCTGCCGGGGCTCAGCCTGAGCCTGGGCACCAACCTGATCGGCTACCTGGCCCTGGCCTTCACCCCCTTCCCGGCGCTGACCCAGATCGCGGTGTTCTCCGCCGCCGGCCTGGTCACCGCCTACCTGTGCTCGGTGTGCCTGCTGCCGGCGCTGCTGGGCAACCTGCGCCTGGCGCCGCCGACCGCGCCCCTGCGCCTGGCCGAGCGCCTGCTGGCCTGCCGCGAGCGCCTGCTGGCACGCACCGGCAGCCTGCCCTGGCTGCTGGCCCTGTTGGCCTTCTGCGCCACCGGCCTGTGGCAGGTGCAGCCGCAGAACGACCTGCGCCAGTGGCTCGGCGCCGAGCCGCGCCTGCTCGATGAAGCCCGCGAGATCGCCCGCCTCACCGGCCTGCAACCCACCAGCCAGTTCTTCCTGGTGCGCGGCGACAGCCAGGAGCAGATGCTCCAGCGCCAGGCCGAGCTGGCCGAGCGCCTCGACGCGGCGGTGGCCGACGGCAACCTGCAGGGCTACCGCGCCCTCAGCCAGTTGGTCGCGCCCGAAGCGGAACAGCAAGCACTGCGCAACGCGCTCGCACAGTTACCCCGGCACTGGCAGCCGTTGCTCGACCTGGGCATCCCCGCCGAGGTGCTGGAAAACGAACTCAACCGGCTGCGCAGCCAAGCCCCGCAAACGCTGGATGCAGCCCTGGCCGGCCCCCTGGGCGAGGCCTGGCGCCCGCTCTGGCTCGGCAGTGACGACCAGGGCCGCGCCGCCGGCATCGTCAGCCTGCAAGGGCTGGCCTCCCCGGCGCTGATGGCCGATGCCGCGCGAGGCCTGGACGGTGTGCAACTGATCGACCGCATCGGCGAGCTCAACCAGCTGTTCGCCGCCACCCAGTTCAGCGCCGCCGAGCTCAAGCTGGCTTCCTGCGCGGCCATTCTCGTGCTGCTGTGCATCCCCTTCGGCCTCGGCGGCTCGCTGCGCATCGTCGCCCTGCCACTGCTGGCGGCGCTGGCGTCCCTGGCCTGCCTCGGCTGGCTGGGCCAGCCGCTGACCCTGTTCAGCCTGTTCGGCCTGCTGCTGATCACCGCCATCGGCGTCGACTACGCCATCCTCATGCGCGAAGCGGTGGGCGGCGCGGCGGTGAGCCTGCTGGGCACCCTGCTGTCGGGCATGACCAGCTGGCTGTCCTTCGGCCTGCTGCTGCTCAGCCAGACCCCGGCCATCGCCAACTTCGGCCTGGCCATCAGCCTCGGCCTGTTCTTCTGCTTCCTGCTCGCCCCCTGGGCACAGGCCGCACAAGCCCATGGCAAGGAGGTGCCGGCGTGAGCGTCGTGCTGTTCTGGATCGGCCTGCTGGCGCTGTTCGCCCTGGCCACCTGGGTGGGCCGCAAGCTGGGCCTGATCCCCATCGTCAGCCAGCTGCTGCTGGCCAGTTTCGGCCTGCCGCTGGTGATGCTCTGGCTGGGCGCGCCCGTGGGCCTGGACAACGCCCAGGTGCTCGCCGCGCCCTGGCTGCAGTCACTTTACGGAGTGGCCTTCACCCTGCTGCTGGGGCACATCCTCAGCGATGTGATCGACCTGCGCCTGCAGGCCTCCAGCGTGAAGATCGCCCTGCCGAGCTTCTTCCTGCCGTTCTTCTGCGGCCTGGGCTGTGCCCTCTGGCTGCTGCCGGCCGACGGCCTGCTCTCGGCCATCGCCGTGGGGCTGCTGTTCGCCCTGACGGCGATCCCGGTGCTGTTCCTCTACCTGCGCCACCTGGGCTACGACGAGGCGAGCATCCGTCGCCTGCTGCAGGCGGCGATCCTGATGGACCTGATGTGCTGGAGCATCTTCGGCCTGGCCCAGGGCAGCGCCGAGCCCACCACCCTGCTCTGGCCCCTGCTGGCGGCGCTGCTGCCGCTGGTGCTGTACCTGGCACGGGTGCGTGCGCCGCTGGTCTACAGCCTGGCCTTCTTCGCCCTGCTGCTGACCCTGCAGCAGCTCAAGCTCAACGCCCTGGTGTTCGGCATCGCCTACCTGCTGGTGATGGCGGCGCTGCGCCTGCCCTTCCGCCTGCCGCTGCCGGCCGGCGTGTTCCACGCCGTGCAGGTGTGGCTGGCGGTGCCGCTGATCCTCGCCTTCGGCCTGCTGCAGATCGACTGGCACACGGCCTGGCAGAACTATTCCTGGCTGCAGTTCGGCGCCCTGCTGGTGTTGCCCATCGTCAGCAAGCTGGCGGGCAACTGGCTGGGCCTGTCCTGGGCCGAGGGCCGCCTGGCGGCCAGCCCGGTGAAGTGGCGCGAAACCGTGCTGCTGAACACCCGCGGCCTCACCGAAATCGTTTTTCTCAACCTTCTGTTCCAACAGCACATCATCAGCGCGCAGCTGTACTTCGCGCTGATGCTGATGGGATTGATCGCCACCCTGTTGCCGGCCCTGACGCGCAGAGCGCACGCGCCCGCAGCCCCCGCCCCGGAAAGGAGTCCCCATGAAGCCCATTGAAATCCAGCAGCGTCAGGTCGTGGTCATCGGTGCAGGCCCTTCCGGCGCCATCGCCGCCGCCCTGCTCAAGCGCAAGGGCCACGATGTGCTGATCCTCGAGCGCCAGCGCTTCCCGCGCTTCTCCATCGGCGAGAGCCTGCTGTCCCATTGCCTGGACTTCATCGAGGAGGCGGGGATGCTCGACGCGGTCATGGCCGCCGGCTTCCAGATCAAGCATGGCGCGGCCTTCGCCTGGGGCGAGCGCTACACCGATTTCGACTTCCGCGACAAATTCACCCCGGGCAAGGGCACTGTCTTTCAGGTGCAGCGGGCCAACTTCGACAAGCTGCTGGCCGACCAGGCCGCGCTGCAGGGCGTGGAAATCCGCTACGAGGAAGAGATAGTCGCCGCCGAGTTCGGGGGTGATTGCCCGCTGCTCACCGTGCGCCGCCTCGACGGCAGCGAGTACCAGGTGGAGACCGCCTTCGTCCTCGACGCCAGCGGCTACGGCCGGGTGCTGCCGCGCCTGCTGGACCTGGAAGCGCCCTCCAGCTTCCCGGTGCGCCAGGCGGTGTTCACCCACATCGAGGACCGCATCGACGATGCCGGCTTCGACCGCGAGAAGATCCTCATCAGCATCCACCCCGAGCACCGCGACATCTGGTTCTGGCTGATCCCCTTCAGCAACGGCCGCTGCTCCCTGGGCGTGGTGGGCGAGCCCAGCCACTATGCGGGCCGCCCCGAGGACCTGGACGCCTGCCTCAAGGGCTTCATCGCCGAGACGCCGAACCTGCGCCGCCTGCTGGCCAATGCCGTGTGGGACACCCCGGCCCGCGTCCTGGGCGGTTACTCGGCCAACGTCAAATCGCTGCACGGCCCGGGCTTCGCCCTGCTGGGTAACGCCGCCGAGTTCCTCGACCCGGTGTTCTCCTCCGGCGTGACCATCGCCATGCGTTCGGCGAGCATGGCCGCGGCCGTGCTCGACCGGCAGCTCAACGGCGAGACGCCGGACTGGGAAAGCGAGTTCTCCATCCCGCTGAAGAAGGGCGTGGACACCTTCCGCGCCTATGTCGAAGGCTGGTACCAAGGCAGCTTCCAGGATGTGATCTTCCATGCCGGCGGCTCGCCGGAAATCCGCGGGATGATCTGCTCGATCCTCGCGGGCTACGCCTGGGACGAGCGCAACCCCTTCGTCGCCGAGCCCAAGCGCCGGCTGCGGATGATCAGCGAATTCTGCGCCAGCGAATGAGGGAGCCGACCATGGAACGCGCCGCCGCCACCTACGTCGAGGAGACCCGCTTCGGCTTCTGGTTCCTGCAGAGCCACACCTGGCAGCACCACGTGCTGCGCGTGGCGATCAACGACCTCAAGGGCCTGTTCGCCGAGCCCCTGCCGGAAGCGCCGGTGCTGCTGGACGCCGGCTGTGGCCAGGGCAAGTCCTTCGGCCTGCTGAATGCGGCGTTCGCCCCCGCGCGGATGATCGGCCTCGACGCCGACCCGCACAGCCTCGACTGCTCCCGCGCCGAGGCTGAGCGCCTGGGGCTGGAGGTGCAGCTGGTGAGCAGCGACTGCGCCGAGATCGCCCTGCCGGACGCCAGCGTCGACCTCCTTTTCTGCCACCAGACCTTCCATCATCTGGTGGAGCAGGAACGCGCCCTGGCCGAGTTCTGGCGGGTGCTGAAGCCGGGCGGCTACCTGCTGTTCGCCGAGTCCACCCGCTATTACATCGACACCTGGGTGATCCGCTGGCTGTTCCGCCACCCGATGCACGTGCAGCGCACCGCCGAGGAATACCTGGAGATGCTGCGCGGCCAGGGTTTCGCCTTCGAGCCGCGCAACGTCTCCTACCCCTACCTGTGGTGGAGCCGCTCCGCCGACTTCGGCCTGCTGGAGCGCTGGGGCCTGCGCAACCCGCCGCCGCCCGGCCAGCGCGACGAGACCCTGGTCAACGCCGTGGCACGCAAGCCCCTGGAGAATGACGGCCGATGAGACGCCTGCTGCTCGCCGGCCTGTGCCTGCTGCTCGCCGCCTGCGCGGCGCGTACGCCGGTGCCCGAGCGGCCGCCGAGGCTGGAGCTGCCGCAGTCATTGCAGGTGCAGCGCCAGGCCGATGGCGAGGTGCGTGACTGGCTGCTGGTGGTGCAGGCCGAAGGGCCGGCGCTGCGCTGGTCGCTGTTCGACCCCCTGGGCGTGCCCCTGTCGCGCCAGCTGCTGCAGGACGGCAACTGGCGCAACGACGGCCTGCTGCCGCCCAACGACGAGGCCCGCGAACTCTTCGCCGCGCTGCTCTACGCCCTGGCCCCGGCCGAGGCGCTGCAACCGGCCTACGCGGGCATCGAGCAGCGCATCGCCGAAGATGGCCGCCGTGAGCTGGCCGGCCGCTGGAGCATCGCCTACCGCGCGCCGCAGGACTTCGACCTGCAGCGCCGCGATGGCCCGCATTACCGAATCACCGCCCTCGACGAGGAACCCCGATGACCGCCAATCTCAATGCCCTGGGCCTGGTCTGCGCCTTGGGCCAGGGCAAGCAGGCAGTGGCCGACGCGCTGTTCGCCGGCGACGCCTCGGGCATGCGCCGCCAGGGTGGCTGGGTCGCCGAGCGCGAACTGAGCATCGGCGCCGTGCCCGGCGAATTGCCGGCCATGCCGGCCGGGCTGGAGGACTGCCAGAGCCGCAACAACCAGTTGCTGCTGGCCGCCACCCTGGAGATCGAGCCGCAACTGCGCGCCGCCATCGAGCGCCATGGGCTGGACCGGGTGGGCATCGTCCTCGGCACCAGCACCTCGGGCATCCAGGAAGCCAGCGAAGGCATCGGCGAGCACCTGCGCAGCGGCACCCTGCCGGACGACTACCGCTACCCGCAGCAGGAACTGGCCGCACCAGCGGCCTTCCTCGCCGCCTGGCTGGGCACCCGCGGCCCGGCCTATTGCATCTCCACCGCCTGCACCTCCAGCGCCCGCGCCCTGATGAGCGCACGCCGGCTGCTGGCCCTGGGCGTGTGCGACGCGGTGATCTGCGGCGGCGTGGATTCCCTCTGCGGCCTGACCCTGAATGGTTTCAGCGCGCTGGAGGCGGTTTCCGCAGAGCCCTGCAACCCGCTGTCGCGCAACCGCAACGGCATCAATATCGGCGAGGGCGCGGCGCTGTTCCTGCTGGACCGCGAGCCGGGCCCCATCGCCCTGCTGGGCGCCGGCGCCTGCTCCGACGCGCACCACATCTCGGCCCCCGAACCCAGCGGCATCGGCGCCCAGCGCGCCATGCGCCAGGCCCTGGCCGACGCCGGCACCTGTGCCGAGGGCATCGACTACCTGAACCTGCACGGCACCGCCACTGCGCACAACGACGCCATGGAGAGCCAGGCCACCGCCGCGCTGTTCCCGGCGGGGGTGCCGGTGTCGTCCACCAAGCCGCTGACCGGCCATACCCTGGGCGCCGCCGGCGCGCTGGAGGCGGCCTTCTGCTGGCTGGCCCTGAGCGAACACAACCGCGACCGCCTGCTGCCGCCGCACCTGTGGGACGGCGACGCCGACCCGGAGCTGCCCGCGCTGCAGCTGGTGCGCCACGGCGGCGCGCTGGAGAAAGCCGGCGGCCGCCGGCTGATGAGCAATTCCTTCGCCTTCGGCGGCAGCAACATCAGCCTGATCATCGGAGATGCGCCATGAACGACTGGCCGATTGCCGAGCTGGTCCCCCACGCCGGGGACATGATCCTCATCGACCGCGTGCTGCGCTTCGGCGACGAGGACGTGGAAACCACCGCCACCGTGCGCCCCGGGCTGTTCAGCCAGGACGACGGCAGCCTGCCGGCCTGGGTCGGCGTCGAGCTGATGGCCCAGAGCATCGCCGCCTACGCCGGCTGCCAGGCACGCCAGGCGGGACAACCCGTGGAGCTGGGCTTCCTGCTCGGCACCCGCATCTTTCAATGCGACGTCGACCGCTTCCCGGCCGGCGTCGAGCTGCATATCCGCGCCACCCGGACGCTGCAGGACGACAACGGCATGGGTGTCTTCGAATGCCAGCTGGACGGGCCCGGCATCGCTGCCTTCGCCCGTCTCAATGTCTTCCGCCCGCCGCAGGTGGCCCGTTACCTGGAGGAACCCCAACCATGAGCGAGACCATCCTGGTCACCGGCTCCAGCCGCGGCATCGGCCGCGCCATCGCCCTGCGCCTGGCGCGCGCCGGCTTCGACCTGGTGCTGCACTGCCGCTCGCGCCGCGATGAGGCCGAGGCGGTGAAAGCCGAGATCGAGGCCCTGGGCCGCCATGCCCGGGTGCTGCAGTTCGACGTGTCCGACCGCGCCGCCTGCCGCGAGCAGCTGGAGGGCGATGTCGAAGTCCACGGTGCCTACTACGGTGTGGTGTGCAATGCCGGCCTGACCCGCGACGGCGCCTTCCCGGCACTGACCGAGGAGGACTGGGACAGCGTGCTGCGCACCAACCTGGACGGTTTCTACAATGTGCTGCACCCGCTGTGCATGCCGATGATCCGCCGCCGCAAGCCGGGCCGCATCGTGTGCATCACCTCGGTCTCGGGGCTGATCGGCAACCGTGGCCAGGTCAACTACAGCGCCTCCAAGGCCGGCGTGATCGGCGCCGCCAAGGCCCTGGCCATCGAGCTGGGCAAGCGCCGCATCACCGTCAACTGCGTGGCGCCGGGGCTGATCGACACCGAGATCCTCGACGAGCAGGTACCGGTGGAGGAGATCCTCAAGATGATCCCGGCCCAGCGCATGGGCACGCCGGAGGAAGTGGCCGGCGCCGTGAATTTCCTGATGTCCGAGGAGGCGGGGTACATCACCCGCCAGGTCCTCGCTGTTAATGGTGGGTTGTGCTGATGAAACGCGTCGTCATTACCGGCATGGCCGGCGTCACCTCCCTGGGCAACGACTGGGCCGGCATCTCGGCCAACTTCCTGGGCAACCGCAGCGGCATCCGCCGCATGGACGAGTGGGACCGCTTCACCGAGCTGAACACCCGCCTGGCCGGCCCCATCGACGACTTCGCCACCCCCTCGCACTGGACCCGCAAGCAGATGCGTAGCATGGGCCGCGTTTCCAAGCTGGCGGTCTACGCGGCGGAGCGAGCGCTGGCCGATGCCGGGCTGAGAGGCGATGCGATGATCCAGGATGGGCGCATGGGCGTGGCCTGCGGCTCGTCCACCGGCAGCACCGACGAGATCAAGGCCTTCGGCAACATGTTGCTGAACTCGGTGGCGGACGGCCTCAACGCCAACTCCTACGTGCGCATGATGCCGCACACGGCGGCGGCCAATATCAGCATCTTCTTCGGCCTCAAGGGCCGCCTGATCCCCACCTCCAGCGCCTGCACCAGCGGCAGCCAGGGCATCGGCTATGCCTATGAGGCGATCAAGTTCGGCCGCCTGCCGATGATGCTCGCCGGTGGCGCCGAGGAGCTCTGCCCCACCGAGGCGATGGTGTTTGACGCGCTTTACGCCACCAGCCTGAAGAACGACGCCCCGCACACCTCGCCGCGCCCCTACGACAGCGGCCGCGACGGCCTGGTGATCGGCGAAGGGGCCGGCATCCTGGTGCTTGAAGAACTGGAGCACGCCCTGGCCCGTGGCGCGAAGATCCACGCCGAGATCGTCGGCTTCGGCTGCAACTCCGACGGCCAGCACACCACCAAGCCGGAGCAGGCGACCATGCGCGGCGCCATGGAGCTGGCCTTGCAGGACGCCGGCCTGGCGCCCGAGGCCATCGGCTACGTCAACGGCCACGGCACAGCCACCGAGCAGGGCGACGTGGCGGAATCCCTGGCCACCAGCAGCCTGTTCGGCGCGCGCATGCCCATCAGCTCGCAGAAGAGCTTCCTCGGCCACACCCTGGGCGCCTGCGGCGCGCTGGAGTCCTGGTTCAGCATCGAGATGATGAACAGCGACCAGTACATCCACACCCTCAACCTGGATGCCGTGGACCCGGCCTGCGGCGAGCTCGACTACCTGCGCGGCGAGCCCCGGCAGATGAGCAACGAGTACGTGATGAACAACAACTTCGCCTTCGGTGGGGTCAACACCTCGTTGATCTTCCGTCGCTGGCGCTGAACAGAAAACAACCGATATCCCAACAAGACCGTCAAGGAGACACCATGAGCCTCAAGACCTGGACCGCTGTTGCTGTACTGTCCGCCGCTGTTCTGCCCGGTATCAGCCAAGCCCGCGATACCGTGCATTACCTCGACTTCAACACCGTGGTCACCGAGGCCGTGCAAGCGGGTCGCCTGGATGGCAGCGTGAAGTTCTACCTGGCCGGCAACACCCCGGCCGGCAAGGTGACGGTGATCAACCCCAACATCACCACCAACCAGAAGACCAACGCCTTCAACAAGAGCGACGAGGAAGCCTGCCGCTGGGTGCTGCAGTCCGCCCTGATCCGCCTGCAGGACGCGGCCAAGGCGGCCGGCGCCAACGCGGTGGTGGACATCGCCAGCAACTACAAGAGAAAGGAATACAAGGACGCCACCAAGTATGAGTGCCACGCTGGTGCCTTCGTGGCCGGCGTAGCCCTCAAGGGCGCCATCGCCAACGTCAAGTAAGGCGTTGCAGCTGTTGGAAGGCCGCGCAAGCGGCCTTTTTCATGGGCACGGGAAATGCCCTGAACGAATTAGCTGACCGGAAAGTCAACTCAATCGAGACCGACCCAGCCCTCGAGGAGACCCGGCATGCCCCAGCAGACATTCACCCTTCACTACCGCTTCCACAACGAACCGCGACACCACGTGCTGGAACTGGACCGGCGGCCCGCCCCCGGAGAAGCCGCCATGCGCCTGCTGGTGCTGCACTTCGCCGATGCCGAGAACAGCCTGGTGATGCCCCCGGCGGACGCCACCGAGGAAGAGGTGATCCAGCAGGCCGAGCTGCTGGGGATAAGCGATATCCGCCTTTCCTGAGCACTACGGAGATAGGCGCTCCTTGTCGATGAACGGCGCAGATGACATCAAATTGCCACCTTCGTATAGTGCCGCTGCCCACACGCAACGCGAAAAGCCATCAGGGCCCGGGCATACGCCAAGACGACAAGGAGCTGATCTTGCGCAACTTCCAAAGGAACCTGTTTCTCTCGTTCGCCCTCTCCACCACGCTGCTTTCCGGGTGCGCCAGCATCGTCAGTGACAGCGCCTATCCGGTATCGGTGAGCAGCACGCCGGTGGGGGCGAATTTCGAGATCAAGGACAGCACGGGGAACGTCATCCACAGCGGCACCACGCCGGGGACGGTGACGCTGAAGTCCGGCCGCGGCTACTTCAAGAAGGCCAACTACACCATCGCCTTCAAGAAGGAAGGCTTCGCCGACCAGGAGATCAAGCTGAATTCGAGCCTCAACGGCTGGTACTGGGGCAACCTGCTGTTCGGCGGCCTGATCGGCATGCTGATCGTCGACCCACTGACCGGCGCGATGTACAAGCTGCCGGAAAACACCGCGGCGAACCTGGGCAACCAGCTGGTCGGCCAGGCCGGCGGCAAGGACCTGACGCTGCTCACCATCGACCAGATCCCCGAGGACCGCAGGGCGGAACTGATCAAGGTGAACTGAGAAAGGAAAAAGGCCGCATCAGCGGCCTTTTTCATGGGCGGGTACCACTCAGCGGTGGTACTGCGCCGACAGCTCGTGGACGGCCTCGAAGAAAGCGCCGGCGTTGGCCGGGTCGACTTCCGGGGTGACGCCGTGGCCGAGGTTGAACACCTGGCCGCTGCCCTGGCCGTAGGCTGCGAGGATGCGCCCCACCTCGGCGCGGATGGCGGCGGGGTTGGCGTAGAGCACGGCCGGGTCCATGTTGCCCTGCAGGGCGACCTTGGAACCGACGCGGGCGCGGGCGCTGCCGATGTCGCAGGTCCAGTCCAGGCCCAGGGCCTCGGCGCCGCTGTCAGCCATGGATTCCAGCCACAGGCCGCCGCCCTTGGTGAACAGGATCACCGGGACGCGACGCCCGTCATGCTCGCGGATCAACCCATCGATGATCTGCTTCATGTAGGCCAGGGAGAACTCCTGGTAGGCCGCCGCCGAGAGGCTGCCGCCCCAGGAGTCGAAGATCTGCACCGCCTGGGCGCCAGCGAGGATCTGCCCGTTGAGGTAGGCGATGATCGATTTCGCCAGCTTGTCGAGCAGGGCGTGCATGGCCTGGGGATCGTTGTAGAGCATCGCCTTGGACTTGCGGAAGTCCTTGCTGGAGCCGCCTTCGACCATGTAGGTGGCCAGGGTCCAGGGGCTGCCGGTGAAGCCGATCAGCGGCACGCGGCCGTTCAGCTCGCGGCGGATGTTGCGCACGGCGTCCATCACGTAGCCCAGGTCCTGCTCGGGATCGGGGATCGGCAGGGCCTCGACGTCGGCCAGGCTGCTGACCACCTTCTTGAAGCGCGGGCCTTCACCGGTCTCGAAGTACAGGCCCTGGCCCATGGCATCGGGGATGGTGAGGATGTCGGAGAAGAGGATCGCCGCGTCCAGCTGCGGGTAGCGGTCCAGCGGCTGGATGGTGACCTCGCAGGCCAGCTCGGGGTTCTTCATCAGGCTGACGAAGTCACCGGCCTTGGCGCGGGTGGCCCGGTATTCCGGCAGGTAACGACCGGCCTGGCGCATCATCCAGACGGGGGTGACATCAACGGGCTGCTTGAGCAGGGCGCGGAGGAAACGGTCGTTCTTCAAGACGGTCATGGCAGTGTCCAACGAAAAAGTGCGGGCATTTTCGCAAAGCCCAACGCAAAAGGCACGGCGGGTGCCGTGCCTTTTGTCTATAGCGACAGAATGTCGCGGCGAGGAGCTACAAGCCACAAGCCCGAGTTGAAGCGGGCGCCAATTGCAGCTTGAAGCTTGCCGCTTATGACTGCTCCTCAGTTCGGATCGTAGGGTGGACCACACTTCACCGGTCCACCGCAGCGGAGCCCGGTTCGGCACCGCCGGTGGATGCAAAGAGCGGCATCCACCCTACGCACTTGCAGCTTGTGTCTTACCTCTTAAACACCGAGATAATCGAGGATGCCTTCCGCGGCGTTGCGGCCTTCGAAGATCGCCGTCACCACCAGGTCGGAACCGCGGACCATGTCGCCACCGGCGAAGATCTTCGGGTTGCTGGTCTGGTGCTTGAACTGGTTCTGCTCGGGTGCGACCACACGGCCCTGGCTGTCGATGCTGATGTCGAACTGCTCGAACCAGGAAGCCGGGCTCGGGCGGAAGCCGAAGGCGATCAACACGGCTTCCGCCGGGATGATTTCCTCGGAGCCCGGGATCGGCTCGGGGCTGCGACGGCCACGGGCGTCCGGCTCGCCGAGACGGGTCTCGACCACCTTGACGCCTTCCACCTTGTCTTCGCCGACGATGGCGATGGGCTGGCGGTTGAAGAGGAATTTCACACCCTCTTCCTTGGCGTTC
Source organism: Pseudomonas sp. zfem005 (assembly GCF_032621735.1). Lineage (NCBI taxonomy): Bacteria > Pseudomonadati > Pseudomonadota > Gammaproteobacteria > Pseudomonadales > Pseudomonadaceae > Pseudomonas > Pseudomonas sp. zfem005. The sequence goes on from NZ_JAVYJE010000006.1 coordinate 186,963, forward strand.
TTCACCTCTTTGCGCGAGCCGGGCATGTTTTCTTCGTCGCGGCGGTAGGCGCAGGTCACCGACTTGGCGCCCTGGCGGATGGAGGTGCGGTTGCAGTCCATCGCGGTGTCGCCGCCGCCGAGGACCACGACGCGCTTGCCCTTCATGTCGATGAAGTCTTCCGGCGCCTTTTCGAAACCGAGGTTGCGATTGACGTTGGCGATGAGGAAGTCGAGCGCGTCGTGCACGCCCGGCAGGTCTTCGCCCGGGAAGCCGCCCTTCATGTAGGTGTAGGTGCCCATGCCCATGAACACGGCGTCGTACTCATCCAGCAGTTGCTGCATGGTGACGTCCTTGCCGATCTCGGTGTTCAGGCGGAACTCGACGCCCATGCCGGTGAAGACTTCACGGCGGCGGCTGAGGACGGTCTTCTCCAGCTTGAATTCGGGGATGCCGAAGGTCAGCAGGCCACCGATCTCGGGGTTCTTGTCGAACACCACCGGGGTCACGCCGTTGCGCACCAGGATGTCGGCACAGCCGAGGCCGGCCGGGCCCGCACCGATGACGGCGACGCGCTTGCCGGTGGGCTTGACCTTGGACATGTCCGGGCGCCAGCCCATGGCGAAGGCGGTGTCGGTGATGTACTTCTCCACCGAGCCGATGGTGACCGCGCCGAAACCGTCGTTGAGGGTGCAGGCACCTTCGCAGAGGCGGTCCTGCGGGCACACGCGGCCGCAGACTTCCGGCAGGGTGTTGGTCTGGTGGGACAGTTCGGCGGCGGCCAGGATATTGCCTTCCGAAACCAGCTTCAGCCAGTTCGGAATGAAGTTGTGCACCGGGCACTTCCACTCGCAATAGGGGTTGCCGCAACCGAGGCAACGGTGCGCCTGGTCAGCCGCTTGCTGCGGCTTGAACAGGTCATGGATCTCGACGAATTCGCGCTTGCGCTGACGCAGCAGCTTCTTCTTCGGATCCTTGCGCCCGACCTCGATGAACTGGAAGTCGTTGTTCAGACGTTCAGTCATTTGAAAAACCTCTTAACAGCAGCGGCAAGCTACAAGTTGCAAGCTGCAAGACTCATCACGGTTAGCCAGCGGGCCCGGCGTGCATCACGCTCGGGCTCGCGGCTTGGGCTGCTTGTTATTGCGGGTTGGCTCGGGTGCTGGAGAGCAGCGACGCCAGGTTCGCGGCCTTGGGCTTGACCAGCCAGAACTTGCGCAGGTAGTCGTCCAGGTTCTCCAGCAGGTGGGCGCCCCACTCGCTTTCGGTTTCCTTGACGTACTCGGCCAGCACGCTTTGCAGGTGGCTGCGGTAAGCCTCCATCGCCTCGTTGCTGATGCGCTGGATTTCCACCAGTTCGTGGTTGACCCGGTCGACGAAGCTGTTGTCCAGGTCGAGCACGTAGGCGAAGCCGCCGGTCATGCCCGAACCGAAGTTGTAGCCGGTCTTGCCGAGGACGCAGACGAAGCCGCCGGTCATGTATTCGCAGCAGTGGTCGCCGGTGCCTTCCACGACGGTGTGGGCGCCGGAGTTGCGCACGGCGAAACGCTCACCTGCGGTGCCCGCGGCGAACAGTTTGCCGCCGGTGGCGCCGTACAGGCAGGTGTTGCCGATGATGGCCGACTCCTGGGTCTTGAACGGGCTGCCCTTGGGCGGGGTGATAACCAGCTTGCCGCCGGTCATGCCCTTGCCGACGTAGTCGTTGGCGTCGCCTTCGAGGTACAGGTTCAGGCCACCGGCGTTCCACACGCCGAAGCTCTGGCCCGCCGTGCCCTTGAAGCGGAAGGTGATCGGCGCCTTGGCCATGCCCTGGTTGCCGTGCACACGGGCGATTTCGCCAGAGACACGGGCACCGATGGAACGGTCGCAGTTGCAGATATCCAGGGCGAACTCGGCACCGCTCTTGGCGTCGATGGCAGTCTTGGCCATCTCGACCATCTTCTCGGCCAGCAGGCCCTGGTCGAACGGCGGGTTCTTCTCGACTTCACAGAACTGCGGCTTGTCGGCCGGGACCTTGTCGCTGCCCAGCAGCGGGGACAGGTCCAGGTGACCTTGCTTCTCGGTCTCGCCAGGGAGCATTTCCAGCAGGTCGGTACGGCCGATCAGCGCGCCCAGGCTCGGCACACCGAGCTTGGCCAGCCACTCACGGGTGTCTTCGGCGACGTAGGTGAAGTAGTTGGTGACCATCTCGACGGTGCCGATGAAGTGGTCCTTGCGCAGCTTGTCGTTCTGGGTGGCGACGCCTGTGGCGCAGTTGTTCAGGTGGCAGATGCGCAGGTACTTGCAGCCCAGGGCGACCATCGGGCCGGTGCCGAAGCCGAAGCTCTCGGCGCCGAGGATGGCGGCCTTGATCACGTCGAGGCCGGTCTTCAGGCCACCGTCGGTCTGTACCCGGACCTTGCCGCGCAGGTCGTTGCCGCGCAGGGTCTGGTGGGTTTCGGCGAGGCCGAGCTCCCAGGGGCTGCCGGCGTACTTGATGGAGCTCAGCGGCGATGCGCCGGTGCCACCGTCGTAGCCGGAAATGGTGATCAGGTCGGCATAGGCCTTGGCCACGCCGGCGGCGATGGTGCCGACACCGGCTTCCGCCACCAGCTTCACCGAGACCAGCGCCTTGGGGTTGACCTGCTTGAGGTCGAAGATCAGCTGCGACAGGTCTTCGATGGAGTAGATGTCGTGGTGCGGCGGCGGCGAGATCAGGGTCACGCCGGGCACCGCATAGCGCAGCTTGGCGATCAAGCCGTTGACCTTGCCGCCAGGCAGCTGGCCACCTTCGCCGGGCTTGGCACCCTGGGCGACCTTGATCTGCAGCACTTCGGCGTTGACCAGGTACTCGGGGGTGACACCGAAGCGGCCGGTGGCGACCTGCTTGATCTTGGAGCTGCGCACGGTGCCGTAGCGCGCCGGGTCTTCGCCGCCCTCACCGGAGTTGGAGCGGCCACCGAGGCGGTTCATGGCCTCGGCCAGGGCCTCGTGGGCTTCCGGCGACAGGGCGCCGAGGGAGATGCCGGCCGCGTCGAAGCGCTTGAAGATGGCGTCCAGCGGCTCGACCTGATCCAGGGACAGCGGCTGCTCGGCGAGTTTCACCTTGAGCAGGTCGCGCAGCATCGACACCGGGCGGTTGTCCACCAGGGCGGCGTATTCCTTGTACTTCTCGTAGTTGCCCTGCTGCACGGCGGCCTGCAGGGTGTTCACCACGTCGGGGTTGTAGGCGTGGTATTCGCCGCCGTAGACGAACTTCAGCAGGCCGCCCTGCTGGATCGGCTTGCGGTTGTTCCAGGCCTCATTGGCGAGCAGCTTCTGCTCGGCCTCGATGTCGACGAAGCGCGCACCCTTGATGCGGCTGGCGACGCCACGGTAGCTGAGCTCGACCACTTCCTCGGACAGGCCGACGGCTTCGAACAGCTGCGCACCGCGGTAGGAGGCGATGGTGGAGATGCCCATCTTCGAGAGGATCTTCAGCAGGCCCTTGGAGATGCCCTTGCGGTAGTGCTTGAAGACTTCGTAGAGATCGCCCAGGACTTCGCCGGTGCGGATCAGGTCGGCCAGCACTTCGTAGGCCAGGTAGGGGTAGACGGCGGAAGCGCCGAAGCCCACCAGGACGGCGAAGTGGTGCGGGTCACGCGCGGTGGCGGTCTCGACCAGGATGTTGCAGTCGCAACGCAGGCCTTTCTCGGTCAGGCGGTGGTGCACCGCGCCAACGGCCAGGGAGGCATGGGCCGGGAGCTTGCCGGGGGCAATGTGGCGGTCGGTGAGGACCAGCAGCACCTTGCCGGAGCGCACGGCTTCTTCGGCCTGGTCGGCGATGTTGCGCACGGCGGCTTCGAGGCCGACGGACTCGTCGTAGTTGAGGTCGATGACCTGGCGCTCGAAGCCTTCGCGGTCGAGGCTCATCAGCGCACGCCACTTGGCGGGGGAGATCACCGGGCTGCTGAGGATCACGCGGGTGGCGTGCTCGCGGGACTCGGAGAAGATGTTGCGCTCGGCGCCCAGGCAGATTTCCAGGGACATCACGATGGCTTCGCGCAGCGGGTCGATCGGCGGGTTGGTGACCTGCGCGAACTGCTGGCGGAAGTAGTCGTAGGTGGAGCGCACACGACGCGAGAGCACGGCCATGGGAGTGTCGTCGCCCATGGAGCCGACGGCTTCCTGACCCTGCTCACCCAGCGGGCGCAGGACCTGATCACGCTCCTCGAAGGTGACCTGGTACATCTTCATGTACTGCTTCAGCTGGTCACTGTCGTAGCTGGCCACGCCATGGTCGTCGTCGAGCTTGGCCTGGATGCGCACGGCGCTCTGGCGCAGCCACTGCTTGTAGGGGTGGCGCGACTTGAGGCGGTTGTCGATGTCGTCGGTGGTCAGGACCTGGCCGGTCTCGGTGTCCACGGCGAGGATCTGGCCCGGGCCGACACGGCCCTTGGCGATCACGTCCTCGGGCTTGTAGTCCCAGACGCCGATCTCGGACGCCAGGGTGATGTAGCCGTTGCTGGTGGTGACCCAGCGGGCCGGGCGCAGGCCGTTGCGGTCGAGCAGGCAGACGGCGTGGCGGCCGTCGGTCAGCACGACGCCGGCGGGGCCGTCCCAGGGCTCCATGTGCATGGAGTTGTATTCGTAGAAGGCACGCAGGTCGGCATCCATGGTCTCGACGTTCTGCCAGGCCGGCGGAATGATCATGCGCAGGCCGCGGAACAGGTCGATGCCGCCGGTGACCATCAGCTCGAGCATGTTGTCCATGCTGGAGGAGTCGGAACCGACGCGGTTGACCAGCGGGCCGAGCTCGTCGATATCGGGCAGCTGGTCGTTGGCGAACTTGGTGCGACGGGCCAGGGCCCAGTTGCGGTTGCCGGTGATGGTGTTGATCTCGCCGTTGTGGGCGAGGAAGCGGAAGGGCTGCGCCAGCGGCCACTTCGGCAGGGTGTTGGTGGAGAAGCGCTGGTGGAATACGCAGATGGCGGTCTGCAGGCGTTCGTCACCCAGGTCCGGGTAGAACTGCTGCAGGTCGGCCGGCATCATCAGGCCTTTGTAGATGATGGTCTTGTGCGAAAAGCTGCAGATGTAGTGCTCGCTGTCGTCGGCGTTGGCCACCGAGGAACGACGGCGGGCGCTGAACAGCTTGATGGCCATTTCCTGGTCGGAGAGGCCTTCACCGCCGATGAACACCTGTTCGATCTGCGGCAGGCGCTCCAGCGCCAGGCGACCGAGGACGCTGGTGTCGGTAGGCACCTTGCGCCAGCCGATCAGCGTGAGGCCGGCGGCTTCGATCTCGCGGTTCATGTTGGCACGGGCGGCTTCAGCGCGGGCCTGGTCCTGGTTCAGGAAGACCATGCCAACGGCGTATTGAGCCGGCAGTTCGACCGCGAACTCGGCCTTGGCCGTGGCACGCAGGAACAGATCGGGTTTCTGGATCAGCAGGCCGCAACCGTCACCGGTCTTGCCGTCGGCGTTGATACCGCCGCGGTGGGTCATGCAGGTCAGTGCTTCGATAGCGGTTTGCAAAAGATGGTGGCTTGCCTCGCCTTGCATATGGGCGATCAAGCCGAAACCGCAGTTATCCTTGAACTCATCAGGATGGTACAGACCTGCTTTCATAGGGAACTCTCACCAGGAACTGCCTTGTTAAAAAGGCAAAATTGCTTTGTAGTTCAACCACTTACCACACGCGCAGGACTAGGCGCCAGCTTTGCGCAGGCAAAAGGGAGGTCATTGTACATATCCACCTGGCTCGTCACAAATCTTCACGACGATCCAATGAAAGTTTATGTCGCCAAACCGAAGGATTAGACCGGAAGGTCGTGCTATCGACCCTCCGGTCACGGAGGCGGGAGGGAGGGGGTGCCCGCTGTTAGCGGGCGATTTCCTGCTGGATGCTGGCGAAGCTCTTGGGCCAGGGCTTGCCGGCCTGGACCTTGGCGGGAAGACCCTTGATCGCAGCCTGGGCGGCGTTGCGACTGGCGAAGTTGCCGTAGGTGACGACGTACAGCGGCTTGCCCTGGTGGACCTTCTTGAAGTAGCGGTACTCGCCGCCGTTCTGCTGGACGAACGCCTTGGCGCTGCCTTCGGAGCTGGTGCCGAGAATCTGCACGGCATAGTGGCCGCCAGCCTGGGAGCGGTACCAACCATCACCTGCACCGGCGGATGCGGTGCCGGCGCTGGCCACGGTCGGGGCGGCAGCGGGCTTGGCTGCGGCAGGCTTCTCGGCCGGCTTGGCTGGCGGGGTGGCCGCAACGGCGGGCTTGGCAGGCGCTGCCGGAACCGCAGCAGGCGCGGAGGAAGCCGAGGTCGGCGCCGTGGCGATCGGCTGGATAGGTTTGGCCGCCGCTGGCTGCTGGGTGATCACCGGAGCCGGCGGCACGGCCGGAGCGGCACCCGCAACGGCGCCAACGGGCGGCGCGACCGTGGTGACGGTCGGCGGGATGGACGCCTGAGAACCGGGCTGGGCACCGCCGTCATCGAGATCATCCTGGCCAGCGGCCTGGGCCAGCGGTTCACGGATCACCGGCTGGGCCTCGCCCACCAGGGGCAACGGCAGCGGTTGCGAGGAGCCGGCGAACTCGACGGCAGGTGCACCGCCCGGCGCCGGGGCCTGGCCAGCGGGCGCTTCAGCAGCGGGTGCCGGCTGCTGCCCCATGGGCAGTTGCGCAGTGGTGGGCTGGGTGGACGCCGGGCTATCCGAGCGATTCTGCATCGCCAAGGCCGCAACCACGCCAATCGCGACGACCCCCAGTGCCAGCAGGTGCTTCTTCGGTAGATTCAAGCTGAACCCTCCTTTGCGCGAGGCCCCCCGCTCGGCGAGCATGGCCTCGACCAACAGTTCACGAGCGGACTGATTGATGCCGCCGGGCCAACCACCGGATTGCAGATGAACGTCCTCGATCTGCTCTTCGGTCAACAGCTCAATCCCCTGTCCGGCGCCCTCGAGCCGCTGCGCCAGATATTCGCGGGTTTCGTCCTCGCTGTAGGGCAGAAGTTCAATGGCGTGGAAACGTTCTTCACCATCGGCCAGCAGTTCCAGGCGCGGCAGCAGGCTGGAATCAGCGAAGAGAAACACGTGCGGACGCGCTTCACTGTTACCCGCAGCCAGTGCCAGCAGATTGTCGAGGCCCGCATCGTCGAGCTCCTCGGCATCATCCACCAGCAGGTAGACCTCCTGACCGGTCAGCGCCAGCTGCCCGACCTGGGCCAGGATGGAACGCGAGTCGGTCTGCGCCACACCCAACCCCTGGGCGACCAAACGCATCAGGCCACCGGCCTCGGCTGCGCCACGGGCGGATATCACCACGCTTTGCACCGCCTGCTTGTTGGTGCTGGCGACCAGCGCCTGGCGCAGCAGGGTCTTGCCGCTGCCTTGGGGACCGGTTACCACCAGCAGCAGCTGGCTGTAGCGGGCCAGGTGATGCAGCTGCCCCAGCACCGGCTTGCGCTGGGCGGGATAGAACTTGAAGCCGGGTACCCGCGCGGCGAAGGGGTCGTGGGTGAACTGGTAGTGGGCCAGGAAGGCCTCATCGGCGTGCAGGCTGGTCATGGGACTCTTTTTACTCTCCAAGCTGGTCAGCCAGGGCGCGGTAGTCCGCGCTCAGGGTGTCGTCCAGAATATTTCGCGGGTAATCCGCCGTCACATCGGCCTCGCCGATCGCGCGCAACAGCACCAGGCGCAGCTGACCGTCGAGGACCTTCTTATCAACTGCCATGTGTTCGAGGAACTGCGCAGGCGTCATCTCCTCCGGCGGCACGATGGGCAAGCCGGCATCGCGCAGCAGGCGGATCGAACGATCACGCTCCTCTTCGCTAATCCAGCCCAGGCGCCGGGACATCTCCAGGGCCATCACCGTACCGGCCGAAACCGCCTCGCCGTGCAGCCAGACGCCATAGCCCATGTGGGTCTCGATGGCGTGGCCGAAGGTGTGGCCGAGGTTGAGGGTGGCACGCACGCCGGACTCGCGCTCATCGGCACCGACTACACGCGCCTTGGCGGCACAGGAGCGCTCGATGGCTTCGGTCAGGGGCTCCTGCTCCAGGTTGCGCAAGGCTGGCATGTGCTCCTCCAGCCAAGGCAGGAAGGGCTCATCGCAGATCAGGCCGTATTTGATCACTTCGGCGAGGCCGGCGGAGAGCTCGCGCGGCGCAAGCGTGCGCAGCGTCGCAGTATCGATGATCACCGCCTGGGGCTGGTAGAAGGCACCGACCATGTTCTTGCCCAGCGGGTGGTTGATACCGGTCTTGCCACCCACGGAGGAATCCACCTGGGACAACAGCGTCGTGGGCACCTGGATGAAGTCGACGCCGCGCTGGTAGCAGGCCGCCGCAAAACCAGCCATGTCGCCGATCACCCCACCGCCCAGGGCAATGATGGTGGTACGACGGTCATGACGCGCCGTGAGCAGGCCGTCGAAGATCAGCTGCAGGGTTTCCCAGTTCTTGAAGGCTTCGCCATCGGGCAGCACGATCGGCTGCACCTTGTAGGCGGAAAGCGTGCGGGTCAGCTGTTCGAGGTAGAGCGGGGCGACGGTCTCGTTGGTGACGATTGCCACCTGCTTGCCGGCGATGTGGGGCGCGAAAAGCTCGACCTGCGACAGCAGGCCAGCACCGATATGGATGGGATAACTACGCTCGCCAAGATCGACCTGAAGTGTCCGCATGGGGCCCCCGCTATGAAAAGGGCACTAGGATAGCGCAGTTCCGCCCCTGCTTTAACGGGGTGGCAGTGCCTGCAATCGTTCGAGTATCTCCTGCACCACCATGCGCGGCGGCCGCTCGTCGGTCTCGATGATGATGTCAGCGATTTCGCGGTAGAGGGGATCACGGATAGCCATGAGGTCGCGCAGCACCCGGCCTGGATCGGCAGTGCGCAGCAAAGGCCGGTTGCGGTCGCGGGAAGTGCGGTCGATTTGCTGCTCCACCGAGGTGTGCAGGTAGACCACGCGACCGCCGCCCCTGAGCGCTTCCCGGTTGGCCGGGCGCAAGACAGCACCGCCACCGGTCGCGACCACCACGCCATCAGCGAGGCAGAGCTCTTCCAGCATCGACTGCTCGCGATCGCGAAAGCCCTGCTCGCCCTCGACATCGAATATCCAGGGGATATCCGCGCCCGTCCGCTGCTCGATTTCCTTATCGGAATCCTTGAAGGGCAGGCGCAGTTCTTTGGCAAGCAAACGCCCGATGGTGCTCTTTCCAGCTCCCATCGGGCCAACGAGGATCAAATTACGCACTGATGTCAGCGACTCACCGCAATAGCCTGGTTGTTCATGATACGCGGGGTGAGGAAGACCAGCAGCTCGGATTTCTTGTCCTGGACCACATCACGCTTGAACATGCGACCTAGGAACGGCAGGTCACCGAGGAAGGGAACCTTGTCGGTCGCCTTGGTCTGGGTGTTGGAGAACACACCACCGATCACGATGGTTTCGCCATCGCTGACCAGAACTTTGGCGTTGACCTCGTTCTTGTTGATCGGCGGTACGCCATTCAACGCGTTGGAGAAGTCCGGGGCGTCCTTGGTCACCTTGACTTCCATGATGATGCGGTTGTCAGGCGTGATCTGCGGGGTCACTTCCAGGGACAGGGCCGCTTCCTTGAAGGAGGTGGTGCTGGCACCGCTGGAGCTGGCTTCCTGATACGGAATCTCAGCGCCCTTCAGGATCTTGGCGGTTTCCTTGTCCGAGGTAACGACCTTGGGCTGGGACACGATCTCGCCGTTACCGGTCTTCTCCATGGCGGAGAGTTCGAGGTCGAGGATGGTGTTGTCGGTTACGAAGCCGATGCCGAGGGAAGAAGTGGCACCCGTGGCCCCCATATCAACGAAGGTACCAAGCGCGGCGTTCGGAGAAGTGCCGCCTCCGCCTGTACGGATACCACCGTTACCACCAATCACGAAGTTGTTGTCGCCTACCCGAGCCCCGCGCCAGTTCACGCCCAGCGACTTGTCGTAGTCCACGTTGGCTTCGACGATACGGGCCTCGATCATGACCTGACGGACCGGGATATCGAGCTGCGCAACGATACGGCGCAGTTCGTCCAGTTTGTCTTGGGTCTGGTAGGCAATGATGCTGTTGGTGCGGTCATCCACAGTGATCGAGCCGCGCTCATCCGAGGATTCGTTGCCACTGGTCACGGACTGGAACAGCTTGGCGATGTCCGCCGCCTTGGCGTAGTTCACCTGGATTAGCTCGCGACGCAGCGGTGCCAGTTCGGCAATCTGCTTCTGAGACTCGAGCTCCTGGCGTTCACGCGCAGCGATCTCGTCTGCCGGAGCGACCAGCAACACGTTACCCACCTTGCGTTTGTCGAGACCCTTGGTCTTCAGGACGAGGTCCAGCGCTTGATCCCAGGGCACATTCTGCAGGCGCAGCGTGATATTGCCTTGAACGGTATCCGAGGCCACCAGGTTGAGGTCGGTGAAGTCGGCGATCAACTGCAGCACCGAACGTACATCGATATCCTGGAAGTTCAGCGAGAGCTTTTCGCCGGAGTAGGCAAAGCGCTCGTTCTTGCGCTTCTCGACATCGTCCTGCGTCAACGGCTTGATGCTGACGGTGAGCTTGTTGTCGGTCTGATACGCCAGGTAGTCGTAATAGCCAGTGGGCTCGATGGTGATACTGGCGTTCCCCGAGGAGCCAGAAGCACTGACGAATTGAACAGGGGTCGCGAAGTCTTTCACATCAAGACGGACACGCAGAGACTCGGGAAGCTGGGTCTTGGAGAAGTCGAGGCGGATCTTGCCACCCTGCTCCTGAATATCCGGGCTCACAGTCGGGTCGGACAGAGTGATGACAACATTGCCCTCGCCCTGATCGCCGCGCTGGAAGTCGATATTGTTGATTGCCTTGCCGACCGCCGCAAAAGCCTTGACGGGCGCAGCTGCGGCGGGCGCCGCCACAGGAGCGGAACTGGCAACTTGCTGACCGGCAACAGCTGCTTCACCAACTATGACGAAGAGATTGTTACCCTCAACACGCGTGCTGTAAGGCACGAGTGTCGCTAGATTGACGATCAACCGGGTACGGTCTTTAGCTTCGACGATAGTGACGCTGCGCGCGTTACCGACGCCGAGCTCACGGTTCTTGCTGCCCAGCTTGTTGGCCACCCCGGGAAGATCCAGAGCGATGCGCGCCGGTTGCTCGATGGTATAGCCACGCGGCGCCACAATAGGCTCATCAAAAGCGAGTTTCAGTTCGACCTTGCCACCAGGCAACGCCGCTACATCGAGGCCCTGCAGGTCAGCGGCCAGCAGTACTGGCGACAACATGACGGCCAATAGAGAAATACCGAGGCGCGAAAGCGAGCTGTTCATTATCTGGTTCCGTTGTGCAGACCGGTGTTTGTTGTTCATAAGTCACCCCGCCCTTAAGAGCGCTCTTTGAGCGTGAGACTGCGCGGGCGCTCCAGCCAGCCGCCCTCTCCGTCCGGGACTATCTCGACGACGTCAATCTTGGATTCATTGATAGCGATGACTTTGCCGTCATTGCGGCCCAGGAAATCGCCAACCCTTATTCGGTGCACCCCTCCAGCACCCCGAACAAGCGCAAACATGCCCCCCTCATTGGAAAGCGTGCCTACCATCTCGAATGCTTCGATATTGAAGCCCTCAAGGAATTGCTTGACCCGGGTTTCATCCGGATGCACATCCTTGCTGCCCTTTATCTTGTTCGCCAAGTCGATCTTGACCGGCGGCTGGAAAGGACTGCGCAAGGCCGCCGCGCTGTAAGTAAATGCCTCATAGGGCTGAAACTTCGGGAGCGGTTCGATCGAGCCCTTCGGACGAGCACGAACCTCATCCATGTACGCTTGAAGATCAGCGAAGTCACCGCTATTTCCGCAACCGGAAAGACTCGCCAACAGCAGACCAGAAAGAATAAGACGGGCGCTGATATTCATTTCTGCAGCCCCTTGTCGTTATAGCGATAGGTCTTAGCCAAGATACTCATACGCAGCTTGGAAGTGCTGTCAGCACCCGCTGGCGCAATGGTGAAATCATGCAACGTAACGATACGCGGCAGGCTGGCAACACCGCTGACGAAAGTTGCCAGGTCGTGGTAACTACCCACTACGGAGATCTGAATTGGCAGTTCGATGTAGAACTGCTGGGCTGCCTCAGGAAGTAATTTGATCTCTTCGAACTCAAGACCACTTCCCAGCCCGGTTCGAGTAATGTCCTCCAACAGGCCAGGCACTTCGGTATCGCTTGGCAGCTGGCGAAGAAGAGCCCCGAAGGAAGTTTCCATTTCCTTCATCTGGTCTTTATAGGCCTCCAGATTCGCTGCCTGGAATGCTTTGGTGGAGAATTGTTCCTTAAGCGCCAATTCTTCAGCTCTTTGTTGGTCGAGTTGCACCTCAAGATCCTTGAGGTGGAAGTTGTAACCTAGAGCGAGAATGGCAGCCATCAACAGCACACAGGCTATTGCCTTGACAGCAGCCGGCCAAGAGCCAACGTTATTGAAGTCAAGATCGTTCAGGTCGACCTTGCGCAAGCTTTCTAGGGAGTCAGCCAAGCTCATTTCTTGACTCCTTCTGCATCGACAGCAGGCTGGGTCTGCTGCACAGTCAACTGGAAGATATTCGCCTGATCGACAGCGCCGGCAGTTATTGCCTTCACCTCAGTCAGGTTCGGCGCTGTCAGCCACTCGGAGGCATCGAGATTACGCATCAGGTTCGAAACCCTGTTGTTGGATTCGGCCGCACCGACAATCGCAATACTCTGCCCTTTCATCGTCACGCCGCTGAAATAAACACCATCCGGCAGTGTGCGAACCAACTGATCGAACACTCGACCGATAATGGGGCGGTTGCCCTGCAGGTCCTGAATGATCTTCATCCGTTCAAGCAGTTGCTGACGACGGGTCTTGAGTTCGCTGATCTCCTTGATCCGCGTATCCAGCACGGCGATTTCCTTGCGCACGAACTCGTTACGCGCCTGCTGGTTCTCGATCTCGGCGTTCAGGTACTGATCGCCAAGGAACACCAGGCCAGCCGAAACCACCAGCACACCCGCCAGGGCCACGAGAAAGCGCTGCTTGCGCTCCTCGCGTAGCTGCTCCCGCCAGGGAAGTAGGTTGATGCGTGCCATCAGTCGAAACTCCTCATCGCCAGTCCGCAGGCAATCATCAGCGCCGGGGCATCACTGGCCAATGCACCCGCATTGACCTTGCCGCTCAGCGCCATCTCCGCGAAGGGGTTGGCAACCTGGGTAGGAGTGCCGATCTTCTGCTGGATCAGCCGATCCAGATCAGGAATGGACGCAGTACCGCCCGCCAGGAGGATGTAGTCGACATCGTTGAACTGACCCGCAGCGAAGAAGAACTGCAGCGAGCGAGACACCTGCTGGACCACTGCATCCTTGAACGGCTGCAACACTTCGCTGTCGTAGTCATCCGGAAGACCGCCCTGCTTCTTGGCAAGACCGGCTTCTTCCACGGACAGGCCATAGCGGCGCTGAATCTCCTCGGTGAGCTGACGCCCGCCAAAAAGCTGCTCGCGGCTATAGATGGTCCGCCCGTTGTGCAGAACGCTCAGCGTCGTCATGGTCGCGCCGATATCCACCACTGCAACGGTCAGCTCGTCATGGCCGCTGCCCAGCTGCGCAGCGAGCAGCCCATAGGCGCGCTCCAGTGCATAGGCTTCGACATCGACGACCTTGGCGGTCAGACCTGCCAGTGCCAGCGCCGCCTCACGGACTTCGACGTTCTCCTTGCGGCATGCCGCAAGGAGCACATCGACCCGCTCGGAGTTGCGCGAAGACACACCCTGCACCTCGAAGTCGATGGCGACTTCTTCGAGCGGGTAAGGGATGTACTGGTCCGCCTCGATCTTCAGCTGGTTTTCCAACTCGTCGTCGGAAAGACCGGCATCCATCTCGATGGTCTTGGTGATTACAGCGGAGCCCGCCACGGCAACAGCCACGGACTTGGAGCTGGATTTCGCCTTGCTCAGAACACGAGACAACGCCTGGCCGACCCCCTCCAGTTCGGCGATGTTCTTTTCGACCACAGCATTCGGTGGGAGCGGCTCGACGGCGTAGGCCTCTACCTTGTAGCGGCTTCCCGAGCGACTCAATTCAAGGAGCTTGACTGAGGTCGAGCTTATGTCGATCCCCAGCAGCGTATTCGCTTTCTTGTTGAAGAGCCCTAGCACGACCGATTTCCTATCAGCATCCGAGACTTACGGACGATTTATGTTTTTCCACATTAAATAACAGTCTTGACAGAAGCGCAAATGGCGACCCAGGAAAAAAAACGCTTATAATGTGAACAGTTTTTCCCTTTTAAGATCTGCTTCCGCTTAACTCATTCTTTTATCTGGAAATCCAAGAGCCTTGATACGCCTGCTGAAGTTTTTCTGGTGGTCCTGCGTCGCCGTTTTTTGTGGGCTGTTGCTCAGTTTCAGCGGCGCTTACCTCTACCTTAGCCCGACTCTTCCTTCTGTCGATTCCCTACGCAGCATCCAGCTGCAGATCCCGCTGCGCGTGTACAGCAGCGACGGCAAGCTGATCGCCGAATTCGGCGAGATGCGCCGTGCGCCCATCCGCTTCGCGGACATACCACCGGAATTCATCCAGGCATTGTTGGCTGCCGAGGATGACAACTTCGCCAACCATTATGGCGTCGACCTCACCAGCCTGGTGCGCGCTGCCACGCAATTATTGAAAAGTGGTCATATCCAGAGCGGCGGCAGCACCATCACCATGCAGGTGGCGAAGAACTATTTCCTCACCAGCGAGAGAAGTTTCTCCAGAAAGATCAATGAAATACTTCTCGCCCTGCAGATAGAACGGGAGCTCAGCAAGGATGAAATCCTCGAGCTCTACGTAAACAAGATCTACCTCGGCAACCGCGCCTACGGTATCGAAGCTGCCGCCCAGGTGTACTACGGCAAATCGATCCGTGATGTCAGCCTGGCGCAGATGGCGATGATCGCCGGCCTGCCCAAGGCCCCCTCGCGCTTCAACCCGCTCGTCAACCCTGCACGCAGCAAGGAGCGCCGCGACTGGATCCTTGGCCGCATGCTCAAGCTCGGCCGCATCGACCAGGCACGCTACGACCAGGCGATAGCAGAGCCGATCGACGCCAGCTACCACGTACCGACGCCGGAAGTGAACGCGCCCTATGTTGCCGAAATGGCCCGCGCCGAGATGGTCGGCCGCTTCGGCAGCGAGGCTTATACCGAAGGCTTCCGCGTCACCACCACAGTGCCGAGCGACCTGCAGGAAGCGGCCAACAACGCACTGCGCGGCGGGCTGATGGAATACGACCAGCGCCACGGCTATCGTGGCCCGGAATCACGCTTCCCCGGCATGACCCGCGAAAGCTGGACACAGGAACTGGCCAAGCAGCGAACCATTGGCGGCCTGGAGCCGGCGATCGTCACCCAGGTGGAGAAAAGCGGCCTCCTCGTGCTCACCCGTGGCGGCAAGGAAGAAACCGTCGGCTGGGACAGCATGAAATGGGCCCGCCCCTTCCTCAACACCAACAGCCTCGGCCCACGCCCCCAGCAACCGGCCGATGTCGCCCAGGTCGGTGACCTGATCCGCGTCCAGCGCCAGGCCGATGGCAACCTGCTTTTCGTCCAGCAGCCGGCAGCCCAAAGCGCACTGGTATCCCTGGATCCGCAGAACGGCGCAATCCGCTCCCTGGTCGGTGGCTTCTCCTTCGAGCAGAGCAACTACAACCGCGCGGTCCAGGCCAAGCGCCAGCCCGGCTCGAGCTTCAAGCCGTTCCTCTACAGCGCCGCCCTGGACAACGGCTTCACCGCCGCCAGCCTGGTCAACGACGCCCCCATCGTCTTCGTCGACGAGTACCTGGACAAGGTCTGGCGCCCGAAGAACGACAACAACACCTTCCTCGGCCCGATCCGCCTGCGCGAGGCGCTCTACAAGTCACGCAACCTGGTATCGATCCGCCTGTTGCAAGCCGTGGGCATCGAATACGCGCTGAACTACATCAGCCGCTTCGGCTTCAACAAACAGGAACTGCCCCGCAACCTGTCCCTGGCCCTGGGCACCGCCACGCTGACGCCCATGGAGATCGCCAGCGGCTGGAGCACCTTCGCCAACGGCGGTTACAAGATCCAGCCCTACCTGATCGATCGCATCGAAAGCCGGGACGGCAAGGTGATCTTCACCGCCAACCCGCCTTCCGTGCCGAAAGACGACGCGCCGGATACCGAGGTCGCCCAGACGGTCGCCGCACCAGACAGCCGCCTACCCAGCGTCGAGCATCAGGAGCCGGCGGTAGCCGAGCGCATCGTCGACGCGCGCACCACCTACATCCTCAACAGCATGCTGCAGGACGTGATCAAGCGCGGCACCGGCAGACGCGCACTATCCATGGGTCGTGGCGACATCGCCGGCAAGACCGGCACCACCAACGAATCCAAGGACAGCTGGTTCTCCGGCTACAACGCCGATTACGTCACCACCGTCTGGGTCGGCTTCGACCAACCGGAAAGCCTCGGTCGCCACGAGTACGGCGGCACCGTTGCCCTGCCCATCTGGATGACCTACATGAGCGCGGCCCTGAAGGACAAACCGGAGCACGTGCTGCCCGAGCCCGAAGGCATACTCACCCTGCGCATCGACCCCCTGAGCGGCCGCGCCGCCGCGCCAGGTGCACCCAACGCCTTCTTCGAACTGTTCAAGAGCGAGGACTCACCGCCGCCGATGAGCGAGTTCGACCCAGGCATGAGCGCCCCGGGCAGTCCACTACCCGCAGACGAAGCAGCACCCATCGATCTGTTCTGATCACGAGTGTCAACCAAGAGCCCGCCTCCATGACGGGCTTTTTGCTTCACCCCAGAACGAAATAGCAGCCAATAAAAAACCCGCCGTGAGGCGGGTTTTTTCATCGACTGACGGATCAACCGTTGAACACGTCATCCACCGACTTCAGCGGATAGTGTTTCGGGTAGGGCAGGGTCGCCACGCCGGACTCGATGGCAGCCTTGGCCACGGCATCGGAAACGATGGTGATCAGGCGCTTGTCCATGGGTTTCGGAATGATGTACTCACGGCCGAACTCCAGGGAGTCCACGCCGTAGGCATCACACACATCCTTGGGCACCGGCAGCTTGGCCAGGTCACGCAGGGCCAGTGCGGCGGCGATCTTCATCTCTTCGTTGATGCGGGTGGCGCGAACGTCCAGGGCACCACGGAAGATGAAGGGGAAGCCCAACACGTTGTTGACCTGGTTCGGGTAGTCGGAACGACCGGTCGCCATGATCACATCGTTACGGGTCGCGTGGGCCAGCTCCGGCTGGATCTCCGGATCCGGGTTGGAGCAGGCGAAGACGATCGGGTTCGGCGCCATGCGCTTGAGGTCTTCGGCGCTCAGCAGGTTGGCACCCGACAGGCCGACGAACACATCCGCACCTTCCAGCGCGTCCGAGAGGGTGCGCTTGGGTGTTTCATGGGCGAAGACCGCCTTGTACTGGTTCAGATCGTCGCGGCTGGCATGGATCACGCCCTTGCGGTCGATCATGAAGATGTTTTCGACCTTGGCACCCATGCTCACCAGCAGCTTCATGCAGGAGATGGCTGCAGCGCCCGCGCCGAGGCAGACGATCTTGGCTTCCGGCAGGCTCTTGCCGGCGATTTCCAGGGCGTTGAGCATGCCGGCAGCGGTCACGATCGCGGTGCCGTGCTGGTCATCGTGGAAGACCGGGATGTCGCACTGCTCGATCAGGGTGCGCTCGATCTCGAAGCACTCGGGCGCCTTGATGTCTTCGAGGTTGATGCCGCCGAAGGTGATGGAGATGCGCTTGACGGTGTCGATGAAGGCCTGGGGGCTCTCGGCGTCGACTTCGATGTCGAACACATCGACACCGGCGAAGCGCTTGAACAGCACGCCTTTACCTTCCATGACCGGCTTGGAGGCCAGCGGGCCGAGGTTGCCCAGGCCGAGGATCGCGGTGCCGTCGGAGATAACTGCCACCAGGTTGCCCTTGCCGGTGTACTTGAAGGCCAGCTCCGGATCGCGGGCGATCTCGCGGACGGGCTCGGCCACACCCGGGCTGTAGGCCAGCGACAGGTCGCGGGCGGTGGCGGTCGGCTTGGTCAGCTCGACGCTGAGTTTCCCGGGACGGGGCTGGGCGTGGTACTCGAGAGCGGCAGTTTTCAGATCAGACATTTTGGCATTCCGCTTTTACTGTTGTGACAGACGGACGGGCGAGGATACGCAAGATACCGGGGGGCGACAAGACTGTTCAGTCACGCTGCGTCAAGCCCTCTAACGTACGACTTTAAGCCAATCCCCCGCTTTCGGCTCACCGATTGGATACAAATTATTCATCAATCGGATACGATTTTCCAGCTCGACGGGATCCCCCGGCAAACCAGCGCCGCGAGCCATGCTCCTGATGGTTTCACCGGCCTTCACCTGCACCAGATGCAGCCGCAGGGGCTGGGCCAGGTTCTTCTCTTCGGGCTTGAGCGAGCGGAAGCTGTGGATGACGGAAAGGAAGTTCGCATCCTCCGTTTCCAGGGAGGCCCTTCCTCTCATCCCAGCGATAAAGAGATACGCCTGATCCCCTTTGAAGACGACAGCCACACGTCGGGCGGAATCGCCGGGAATCACCGCCGTCACGCCTATCACGCCATCCTTGCTGAAGGTCTCCTCCATCACCAGGCGCTGGCGGCCCGCGCGTTTGTGCAGCAACTCCGCAGGCGTCAGCCCCGGGGTGCGCTCCGCCAACTGCATGGCGATGAAGGCCTGCTGGTCAGCGGTGTGACCGATCAGCGCATCAGACCTGTTGATCAGCCCCCAGCCATCCGGGTAGCGCAGCGCGAAATCCAGGCCGACGTGATAGAACTGCTGCCCGCGCTGGATGCCCGACTCGGCGGAGTCACCGAAGGGCAAGCCCTCGATGGCCTTCAGGTAGGCATCACGATTCACCTCCTGCTGCCCACCGGCCAAGGCGCGAGCCGGCCCGACCACCTGCTGCAGGCGCGTGTCGTTATCCGGGTGGGTATCGAAAACGCCGTGGTAGCTGCCCGACTCGGGTACTTCCTGCCCCTTGCGCTTGGCCTCGTCGCGGGCGAACGCCTCCTGATTCTTCAGCACCTTGACCACCTCGATCATCGCCTGGGGGTCGTAGCCGCTGCGGGCCAGGTACTGTGCGCCGAGGCCATCGGCCTGCAACTCCATGTCACGGCCGTACCCCCGGACCATCGCGCCGCCCAGCACATTGGTCAGGTCGCCCGCAGCACTGACGCCGGTGCCGATGGCCACCGCCTGGCCAAGGATGTTCCAGGCCTGGGACTGGCTCTGCTGCTGCACGCTATGGCGCGCCGTGACGTGGCCCACCTCGTGGGCCAGCACCGCCGCCAGCTCCGCCTCGGAGTTCAGGTAGGCCATCAGGCCGCGATGTATATAGATGTAGCCGCCCGGCAGGGCGAAGGCGTTGATGTCCGGCGAGTCGACCACGGTGAAGATGTAATTGAGGTTGGCGCGATGGCTGTGCTTCGCCACGCGCTCGCCCACCCGCTGCACATAAGCCTGCAGCCGATCATCGGCGTAGCGCGGGTATTCCTTCTGGATCTGCTGGTTGTAGCGGCTGCCGAGGTCGAGTTCCTGGCTTTCGCTCATCATCACGAAGTTGCGCTCACCGGTGGCCGGGTTGACGGCGCAGCCGGTGAGGAGGGAGAGCAGCAGGCAGAGCAGCAGAATAGGCAAAGCGGGCATGGATCACCTCGGCGACCGCTCGCGCAACCACTGCGTCCTGCGGGGCTATGCGGTTTTTACGCTGCAGCCGGGGGCCGGTCAATCACCGCCCTTGCGCAGGGGCGGGCGAACACCGGAAACGAAAAAGGCGCCCATCGGGCGCCTTTCTCTGTACAGCTGGAAGGTTTCATCGAAGCCTTCCCGGCTATTCGGTCGCTTATTTGGCGCCGAATACACCGAAACGCTGCTTGAAGCGATCGATACGGCCGCCGGTGTCCAGGACTTTCTGCTTACCGGTGTAGAACGGGTGGCACTCGGAGCAAACGTCGAGGCTGATGTTCTTGCCCAGGGTAGAGCGGGTCTTGATGACGTTACCGCAGCTGCAGGTAGCTTCGATCGCTACGTATTCGGGATGGATTTCCGGTTTCATGGCTTGATCCTCAGGTCTGGCGTGCCGCCACCCGACCCTATGTCGAGCACCGCACGGAAACAGGCGCGAGATGATACCAGAGCTTCGCCATCACGCAAGTCGGCCGCCACGCCTGGCGACGTGCGGCCGTGCTAGGATCGCCGCGCCCATTCGGAGACCCCCGTGCCCAACGCCATCCTGCGCCTTGCCCTGCCCTCGCCCCTGCGCCGCCTGTTCGACTACCGCGCGCCCGCTGGCGTATCGGCCCGGCAGTTGCAGCCCGGCGTGCGCCTGCGCGTGCCCTTCGGCCGTCGCGAGGTAATCGGCGTCCTGGTGGAAGTGGCCGAGCACAGCGATGTCCCCGAAGACAAACTGCGCCCGGCCCTGGAACTGCTCGACCAGAAACCGCCGCTGCCCGCCGAGCTGTTCAAGCTCTGCCTGTGGACCGCCCAGTACTACCAGCACAGCCTCGGCGACACCCTCAGCTGGGCCCTGCCCGTGCTGCTGCGCCAGGGCGAGCCGGCCGAAGCGCGCCAGGAGCGCTTCTGGCATGTCAGCGAAGGCGCCCGCGCCGACGACCCGCGCCTGGCCCGCGCACCGCGCCAGCGACAGGCATTGACCACCCTCGCCCAGCACCCCCATGGCGTCGCCCACCAGTTGCTTGGCCAATTGCAACTGAACAAGGACAGCCTCGACCTGCTGCAGGAAAAGGGCCTGGTCTACATCGAGACACGCCGCAGCACAGCCGCGCCGCGCCACGAGCACTGGCTGGCCCAGGCCGAGCTGCCGCTCAACGCCGAACAGCGCGCCGCCTACGACGCCGTGTATTCCACCTTCGGCCAGTTCAATGCTTTTCTCCTCGCCGGCGTCACCGGCAGCGGCAAGACCGAGGTCTACCTGCAGCTGATCCGCGAGACCCTCGCTGCCGGCAAGCAGGCACTGGTGCTGATCCCCGAGATCAACCTCGGCCCGCAAACGCTGGAGCGCTTCTCCCGCCGCTTCAACGCACGCATCGCCCTGCTGCATTCGGCGGTCAACGACCGCGAGCGCCTCGATGCCTGGCTGGCCGCTCGCGACGGCGAGGCCGACATCATCATCGGCACCCGCTCGGCACTGTTCACGCCGATGAAGAACCCCGGCCTGATCATCATCGACGAGGAGCACGACGCCTCCTACAAGCAACAGGAAGGCCTGCGCTACCACGCCCGCGACCTGGCCCTGGTACGCGCACGCCAGGACAACATCCCCATCCTCCTCGGCTCCGCCACGCCTTCCCTGGAAAGCCTGCAGAACGCCCACGCCGGCCGCTACGGCCTGCTGCGCCTGACCCAGCGCGCCGGCGGCGCCCGCCAGCCGCGCTTCCTGCGCCTGGACATCAAGAGCCGGCCGCTGGACTCGGGCCTCTCTGGGCCGCTGCAGCAGGCTATCGAGCAGACCCTCAAGGCCGGCCAGCAGGTGCTGGTGTTCCTCAACCGCCGCGGCTTCGCCCCGACCCTGCTGTGCCATGACTGCGGCTGGATCAGCCAATGCCCGCGTTGCGATGCCCGGATGACCCTGCACCAGCGCTCCGGCGAACTGCGCTGCCACCACTGCGGCCACACCCAGCGCCAGCCCCGCGCCTGCCCGGACTGCGCCAAGGTCGACCTGCGCCCCGTCGGCGCCGGCACCGAGCGGGCGGAAGAGCGCCTGAACATCCTATTCCCGAACGTCCCCGTGCTGCGCATCGACCGCGACAGCACCGCGCGCAAGGACGCCATGAACAAACTCTTCGCCACCATCAACAAGGGCGAACCCTGCATCCTCGTGGGCACCCAGATGCTCGCCAAGGGGCACCACTTCCCCCGCGTCACCCTGGTGGCGATCCTCGATGCCGACGGCGGGCTGTTCTCCGCCGACTTCCGCGCCAGCGAGCGCATGGCCCAGCTCATCGTCCAGGTGGCCGGCCGTGCCGGGCGTGCGGAAGAACCGGGCCGGGTGATCATCCAGACCCACCTCGCCGACCACCCGCTGCTGGTGCAACTCACCGAGGAGGGCTACTTCGCCTTCGCCGAGCAGGCCCTGTCCGAGCGTCGTGCCGCCGGCCTGCCGCCCTTCGCCCACCTGGCGCTGCTGCGTGCCGAAGCGCACAAGCCCGGGCAGGCCGAGGAATTTCTCGATGCCGCCTGCGCCGAAGCGGAACATTTGCTCGCCGAACAGGGTCTGTCCGGCATCGAGTTGCTCGGCCCGGTGCCCGCCCCCATGGAGCGCCGTGCCGGCAAGCACCGTGCGCAGTTGCTGGTCCAGGCCAACGCCCGCGCCACCCTGCACCGCCTGCTGACGCCCTGGAGCCTGGCCCTGGAGCAGTTGCCCGGCGGGCGCAGCGTGCGCTGGTCACTGGATATCGACCCGATCGATCTTTTCTAGCGGCAGGTCGCGTTCCAGGGCCGCCGCCAAGGGCTTCCCACATGCGGCTTGGCGCTTGCCGCTTGAAGCTGCGGGCTCCGCGCACCGATAATGCCCAGTTTTCAACCAGCGCCCAGGCGCCGCCGCACACCGGCCGAGAGCAGAACATGAAAGACACCATTCGCCAGCTGATCCAGCAAGCCCTGACCCGTCTCGCCAGCGAAGGCGTGCTGCCCGAGGGCCTCAGCCCGGCCATCCAGGTGGAAAACACCAAGGACAGGACCCACGGCGACTTCGCCAGCAATATCGCCATGATGCTGGCCAAGCCGGCCGGCCTCAAGCCGCGCGACCTGGCCGAAAAGCTCATCGCCGCCCTGCCCCAGGACGACCAGGTAAGCAAGGTGGAGATCGCCGGCCCCGGCTTCCTCAACTTCTTCCAGAACACCCAGGCCCTGGCCCAGCGCCTGGACGCCGCCCTGGCCGATGCCCACCTGAATGTACGCAAGGCCGGCCCGGCCCAGCGCGTGGTCGTCGACCTCTCCGCCCCCAACCTGGCCAAGGAGATGCACGTTGGCCACCTGCGTTCCACCATCATCGGTGACGGCGTGGCACGCGTGCTGGAGTTCCTCGGCGACGAGGTGATCCGCCAGAACCACGTGGGCGACTGGGGCACCCAGTTCGGCATGCTGCTGGCCTTCATGCAGGAACAGCCGGTGGGCAGCGACGCCGAACTGGCCGACCTGGAAGGCTTCTACCGCGCCGCCAAGAAGCGCTTCGACGAGTCCAGCGAGTTCGCCGATCGCGCCCGCGAGCTGGTGGTCAAGCTGCAGGCCGGCGACGACGAGTGCCTGCGCCTGTGGAACCGCTTCAACGACATCTCCCTGAGCCACTGCCAGGCCGTCTACGACCGCCTGGGCGTGAAGCTCACCATGGCCGACGTCAAAGGCGAGAGCGCCTACAACGACGACCTGGCCAATGTGGTCGCCGACCTGCGCGCCAAGGGCCTGCTCACCGAGAGCGACGGCGCCCTCTGCGTGTTCATGGACGAGTTCAAGAACGCCGAAGGCGACCCGCTGCCGCTGATCGTGCAGAAGGCCGGCGGCGGTTACCTCTACGCCACCACCGACCTGGCCGCCACCCGCTACCGCAGCGGCGTGCTCAAGGCCGACCGCGCCCTGTACTTCGTCGACCAGCGCCAGGCCCTGCACTTCCAGATGGTCTTCGCCGCCGCGCGACTGGCCGGCTTCGTACGCCCCGACTTCGAAATGGAACACATGGGCTTCGGCACCATGAACGGCGCCGACGGCAAGCCCTTCAAGACCCGCGACGGCGGCACCGTAAAGCTGATCGACCTGCTCAACGAAGCCGAAGAGCGCGCCTACGCCCTGGTCAAGGAAAAGAACCCGGAGCTGAACGAGGCCGAGCTGCGCCAGATCGGCCAGGCCGTCGGCATCGGCGCCGTGAAGTACGCCGACCTCTCCAAACACCGCACCAGCGACTACAGCTTCAACTTCGAGCAGATGCTGAGCTTCGAGGGCAACACCGCGCCCTACCTGCTCTACGCCTACACCCGTACCGCCAGCGTGTTCCGCAAGCTGGGCAAGGGCATCGACGAGATCGGCGGGCAGATCATCCTCGCCGCCGAACAGGAGCAGGCCCTGGCCGGCAAGCTGGCGCAGTTCGCCGACACCCTCAACAACGTCGCCGCCAAGGGTGTACCGCACATCCTCTGCACCTACCTCTACGACCTGGCCGGCCTGTTCTCCAGCTTCTACGAGAACTGCCCGATCCTCGCCGCCGAGGAAGCAGCCACCCAGCAAAGCCGCCTGCGCCTCGCCGCGCTGACCGGCCGCACCCTCAAACAGGGCCTGGAGCTGCTCGGCCTGCAACCCCTGGAACGCATGTAACGGACTATGGCGAAGAAGAAAGCAGCACCCAAGCGCGGAGCCAGCCGCTACCAGGCACCGCCGAAGAAGCCGGTGCCGGGCTGGGTCTGGCTGGCGATGGGCCTGGTCATCGGCGGCTTCGTGGTCATGCTGATGAAGCTCGAGCCCGGTCGCGACGACATCCGTCGCACCAAGCCCGAGCAGCAGCAGGCGGCGAACGGCAAGCCGACGCCGCGCCCGCAAGCGGGCGGCCAGCAACAGCCCCAGGCGATGCCGGAGCCGACCAAGCCCAAGTACGACTTCTACACGCTGCTGCCGGAATCCGAAGTCATAGTGCCCCCGGACGCCATGCCCAAGGAAACGCCGCCGACCACGCCCACCCAGCCGGTGACGCCCGAGGAAGCCGCGAAGATCGACGCCGCCCGCGCCGAAGCCGCCCTGGCCGGGCAGGTGCCGCCGCCCCCGCCCACCGTGGCCAAGGCGCCGGTCACCCAGTTCTTCCTCCAGGCCGGCTCCTTCCGCAAGAAGGATGACGCCGACCGCGTACGCGCGCAGATCATCCTCCTGGGGCAGAACGTCCAGGTGGAATCCGGCACCGTGCGCGAGGAGACCTGGTACCGCGTGCTGGTCGGCCCCTTCGCCACCCGTGAGCAGTTGGCTGGCGCACAGAAACAGCTGGCCGGCAGCGGCTTCGGTAATCTCCTGTTGCAACAACGACAGGCACGCTGATCGGCTATTCGCAGGCGCGCGGTTGAAAAGCCGCGCCGCCTCCCCCATCTGGGTTTCCATTCGGGCAATTCGCCCCGCTGCGTGGAGACTCTCCCCTTGACCACAATCGTTTCAGTCCGCCGCAACGGCAAAGTCGTCATGGGCGGCGACGGCCAGGTTTCCCTCGGCAACACCGTGATGAAGGGCAACGCCAAGAAGGTCCGGCGTCTCTACCACGGCCAGGTGCTGGCCGGCTTCGCCGGTGCCACCGCCGACGCCTTCACCCTGTTCGAACGCTTCGAAGGCCAGTTGGAGAAACACCAGGGCCACCTGGTCCGCGCCGCCGTCGAGCTGGCCAAGGACTGGCGCACCGACCGCTCCCTCAGCCGCCTGGAAGCCATGCTCGCCGTGGCCAACAAGGACGCCTCGCTGATCATCACCGGCAACGGCGACGTGGTCGAACCCGAGCACGGCCTGATCGCCATGGGCTCCGGCGGCGGCTTCGCCCAGGCCGCGGCCACCGCGCTGCTGCAGCGCACCGAGCTGTCCGCCCGCGAAATCACCGAGACCGCCCTGAACATCGCCGGCTCCATCTGCGTGTTCACCAACCAGAACCTCACCATCGAGGAGCTGGACGCCGCCGAGTAAGGCCGTCCAGACCGGAGCTTTCGTACATGTCCATGCCCCCCCGCGAGATCGTCCACGAACTCAACCGCCACATCATCGGCCAGGACGACGCCAAGCGCGCCGTGGCCATCGCCCTGCGCAACCGCTGGCGGCGCATGCAGCTGCCGGTCGAGTTGCGCGCCGAGGTGACGCCGAAGAACATCCTGATGATCGGCCCGACCGGCGTCGGCAAGACCGAGATCGCCCGTCGCCTGGCCAAGCTGGCCAACGCGCCCTTCCTCAAGGTCGAAGCCACCAAGTTCACCGAAGTGGGCTACGTGGGCCGTGACGTCGAATCGATCATCCGCGACCTGGCCGACGCCGCCGTGAAGATGATGCGCGAGCAGGAAATGCACAAGGTGCGCTTCCGCGCCGAGGACGCCGCCGAGGATCGCATCCTCGACGCCCTGCTGCCGCCGGCCCGCAGCGGCTTCGGTGACGAGCCCGCCCGCGAGGATTCCAACACCCGCCAGCTGTTCCGCAAGCGCCTGCGTGAAGGCCAGCTGGACGACAAGGAGATCGACATCGAAGTGGCCGAAAGCCCGGCCGGCGTCGAAATCATGGCCCCGCCCGGCATGGAGGAGATGACCAGCCAGTTGCAGAACCTGTTCTCCAACATGGGCAAGGGCAAGCGCAAGAGCCGCAAGCTCAAGGTCAAGGAAGCGCTGAAGCTGGTGCGCGACGAGGAAGCCGCGCGCCTGGTCAACGAAGAGGAACTCAAGGCCCGCGCCCTGGAGGCGGTGGAGCAGAACGGCATCGTCTTCATCGACGAGATCGACAAGGTCGCCAAGCGCGGCAACGTCGGCGGCGCCGATGTCTCCCGCGAGGGCGTGCAGCGCGACCTGCTGCCGCTGATCGAGGGCTGCACCGTCAACACCAAGCTGGGCATGGTCAAGACCGACCACATCCTGTTCATCGCCTCGGGCGCCTTCCACCTGTCCAAGCCCAGCGACCTGGTGCCGGAGCTGCAGGGCCGTCTGCCGATCCGCGTGGAGCTCAAGGCCCTGTCGCCCGAAGACTTCGAGCGCATCCTCACCGAACCGCACGCCTCGCTCACCGAGCAATACAGCGCCCTGCTGAAGACCGAAGGCCTGAACATCGAGTTCGCACCGGAAGGCATCAAGCGCCTGGCCGAGATCGCCTGGCAGGTCAACGAGAAGACCGAGAACATCGGTGCCCGTCGCCTGCACACGCTGCTGGAGCGCCTGCTGGAGGAAGTCTCCTTCAGCGCCGGCGACCTGGCCGCCCAGCACGACGAGAAGCCGATCCTGATCGACGCCGCCTACGTCAACAGCCACCTCGGCGAGCTGGCCAAGGACGAAGACCTGTCGCGGTATATTCTCTGAAGCTCAAAGCCTGAAGCTGGAAGTCTGAAGCGGAGAGGTGCCGCTTCTGGCTTCTGGCTTCTGGCTTCTGGCTTCCAGCTTCCAGCTTCCAGCTTCCAGCTCCGCTGACACTCGGACTAACACCCATGCGCATCCCCACTTCGATCGAATTGCATAAAGCCTCCCGCACCCTGGTGCTGGGCTATGGCGAGGTGAGCTACAGCCTGCCGGCGGAGTTCCTGCGGGTGCATTCGCCCTCGGCCGAGGTGCAGGGCCACGGCAAGCCGATCCTGCAGTACGGCAAGGCGCGGGTCGCGCTCGTCGGCGTCGAACCGGCGGGCAACTATGCCCTGAAACTGACCTTCGACGACGGCCACGACAGCGGCCTGTTCACCTGGGACTACCTCCATGAGCTCGCCGTCCGCCAGGACGCCCTCTGGGAGGATTACCTGCAGCAGCTTTCCGCCGCCGGGCGCTCCCGCGATCCCGACGAAAGCGTCGTCCGCCTGATGCTCTGACCCGGTGCGCCGGCCAGCCCCTTTCTGGCCATGCCGCACTAGGTTAGAGCGCATTTTCTAGAAGCTCGCGACATACTCCCCGGCGCGCGCCCGACCCAGGGCCAGCTTGCGCAAATCCACAAACTCGGGTAACCAAGAACTGGCAGGTTCCATGCATTTGGCAACCACAGGTTCATAGAAATCGGCGAAGTTCTCTTCGCACCCCCGGTAACCCGAGCAGTACCAGGCACGCTTAACTGTCCCGTACAGCAGTAACCCGGTATCCGCCTCTGGACAATGGAGCGTCGTAGATGAGCAACAAGAACAATGAAGACCTGCAGCGCCAAGCCTCTGAGAATACCCTCGGGCTGAACCCGGTGATCGGCATCCGCGGCAAGGATCTGCTGACCTCCGCGCGCATGGTCATGCTGCAGGCCATCAAGCAGCCCTTCCACAGTGCCAAGCACGTCGCCCATTTCGGGGTCGAGCTTAAAAACGTCCTGCTCGGCTCCTCGGCCCTGCAGCCGGAAGCCGACGACCGTCGCTTCGCGGACCCGGCCTGGAGCCAGAACCCCCTCTACAAACGCTACCTGCAGACCTACCTCGCCTGGCGCAAGGAACTGCACCAGTGGATCGAGCACAGCGACCTGTCGTCGTCCGATACCAGCCGCGGCCACTTCGTGATCAACCTGATGACCGAAGCCATGGCCCCCACCAACACCATGGCCAACCCGGCAGCGGTGAAGCGCTTCTTCGAAACCGGCGGCAAGAGCCTGCTCGACGGCCTCTCGCACCTGGCCAAGGACCTGGTCAACAACGGCGGCATGCCCAGCCAGGTCAACATGGACGCCTTCGAGGTCGGCAAGAACCTCGCCACCACCGAAGGCGCCGTGGTCTTCCGCAATGACGTGCTGGAGCTGATCCAGTACAAGCCCATCACCGAGCAGGTGCACGAGCGCCCGCTGCTGGTGGTGCCGCCGCAGATCAACAAGTTCTACGTCTTCGACCTGTCCCAGGAGAAGAGCCTGGCGCGCTTCAACCTGCGCAACGGCATCCAGACCTTCATCGTCAGCTGGCGCAACCCGACCAAGGCCCAGCGCGAATGGGGTCTGTCGACCTACATCGAGGCGCTCAAGGAAACCATCGAGGTGGTGCTGAAGATCACCGGCGCCACGGACCTCAACATGCTCGGTGCCTGCTCCGGCGGCATCACCACCGTCGCCCTGCTGGGCCACTACCAGGCGATCGGCGAGCACAAGGTGAACGCCTTCACCCAGTTGGTCAGCGTGCTCGACTTCAACCTGGACACCCAGGTCGCGCTGTTCGCCGACGAAACCACCCTGGAGGCCGCCAAGCGCCGCTCCTACCAGTCCGGCGTACTGGAAGGCAAGGACATGGCCAAGGTCTTCGCCTGGATGCGCCCCAACGACCTGATCTGGAACTACTGGGTGAACAACTACCTGCTCGGCAACGAGCCGCCGGTGTTCGACATCCTCTACTGGAACAACGACACCACGCGCCTGCCCGCCGCCTTCCACGGCGAGTTGGTGGAGATGTTCAAGACCAACCCGCTGACCCGCCCCGACGGGCTGGAGGTCTGCGGCACCCCAATCGACCTGAAGAAGGTCACCTGCGACTTCTTTTGCGTGGCCGGCACCACCGACCACATCACCCCTTGGGAAGCCTGCTACCGCTCCGCCCGTCTGCTGGGCGGCAAATGCGAGTTCGTGCTGTCCAACAGCGGGCACATCCAGAGCATCCTCAACCCCCCGGGCAACCCCAAGGCGCGCTTCTCCACCAACAGCGAGATGCCGGCGGACCCGAAGGAGTGGCAGGAAAACGCCACCAAGCACGCCGACTCCTGGTGGCTGTACTGGCAAACCTGGCTGGCGGAGCGCTCGGGCAAGACCAAGAAAGCCAGCTTCACCCTCGGCAACAAGGCCTACCCGGCCGGCGAGGCTTCGCCAGGGACCTATGTCCACGAACGTTGATCGCGCGCATTGCGCATTGCTGCCCCGGCACCCGGACGTGCCAGCCAGGCCCACCGCCAATACCGGCGGCGGCCTGAACCAGGCTCGGCCTGGCGCTACAGGGAGGCCCCTCGCGGGTGCCTCCCGTCGTTTCAATCCATAGGGGCCCGCGCATGCCGCAACCTTTCGTCTTCCGCACCATCGACCTCGATGGCCAGACCATCCGCACCGCCGTCAGGCCCGGCAAGGAACACCTGACGCCGCTGCTCATCTTCAACGGCATCGGTGCCAACCTCGAGCTGGTGTTCCCCTTCGTCCAGGCGCTCGACCCGGACCAGGAGGTGATCGCCTTCGACGTGCCCGGTGTCGGCGGGTCCTCCACGCCGAGCAAGCCCTACCGCTTCCCCGGCCTGGCCAAGCTCGCCGCCCGCATGCTCGACTATCTGAACTACGGCCAGGTCAACGCCATAGGCGTGTCCTGGGGTGGCGCCCTGGCGCAGCAGTTCGCCCACGACTACCCCGAGCGCTGCAAGAAGCTGATCCTCGCCGCCACCTCGGCCGGCGCGATCATGGTGCCCGGCAAGCCCAAGGTGCTCTGGCGCATGGCCAGCCCGCGGCGCTACATCCAGCCGTCCTATGGCGTGCACATCGCCCCGGACATCTACGGTGGCGCCTTCCGCCGCGACCCGACCCTGGCCATGGCCCACGCCAGCAAGGTGCGCTCCTCCGGCAAGCTCGGCTACTACTGGCAGCTGTTCGCCGGCCTCGGCTGGACCAGCATCCACTGGCTGCACCGCATCCGCCAACCCACCCTGGTCCTGGCCGGCGACGACGACCCGATCATTCCGCTGGTGAACATGCGCATGCTCGCCTGGCGCATCCCCAACTCGGAACTCCATGTCATCGACGACGGCCACTTGTTCCTCGTGACCCGGGCGGAAACCGTGGCGCCGATCATCATGAAGTTCCTCGCCCAGGAGCGTCAGCGCGCGGTAATCCACCCGCAGCCGATGCAACTGCGCAATCCCTGAAGCCCGCAGGCGGCGGTGCCTCCGCTCCATGATGGGGCGGCAGCACCGCATTCGCGCGGCAAAACGCCCGCTGTAACGAACTTGAATTTCCCGCGCAGTAGTCTGGAATGCACCTATTGCGCTCAGTGGTACGAGCCTTGCCTAAACCTCCTTGACGACGGATTGATTACGGAGCGTTGCCCCCATGCGAGAGAAACAGGTGTCGGGAGCCTTGCCGGTCCCCGCTAACTACATGAACGCGCAGAGCGCGATCGTCGGCTTGCGAGGCAAGGACCTGGCCTCCACCGTCCGCACCCTCGCCCTGCAGGGCTTGAAGCACCCCGTGCACAGCGCCCGCCACGTCCTCGCCTTCGGCGGCCAGCTGGGCCGCGTATTGATGGGCGAAACCCCGCACAAGCCCAACCCGCAGGATGCGCGCTTCGCCGATCCCTCCTGGAGCCACAACCCGTTCTACCGTCGCGGCTTGCAGGCCTACCTGGCCTGGCAGAAACAACTCTATGCCTGGGTCGAGGACAGCGACCTCACCGACGATGACCGCGCCCGCGCCCGCTTCGTCCTGGCCCTGGTCAGCGACGCCATGGCGCCCTCCAACAGCCTGCTCAACCCCCTCGCGGTGAAGGAGCTGTTCAACACCGGCGGCCTCAGCCTGCTCAATGGCGCGCGCCACCTGTTGGACGATGTGCTGAACAACAACGCCATGCCGCGCCAGGTCAGCAAGCACTCCTTCGAGATCGGCCGCAACCTGGCCACCACGCCCGGGTCGGTGGTCTATCGCAACGAGCTGCTGGAACTGATCCAGTACAAGCCGATGAGCGAGAAGCAGTACCTCAAGCCCCTGCTGATCGTCCCGCCGCAAATCAACAAGTTCTACATCTTCGACCTCTCGCCGGAGAAGAGCTTCGTCCAGTACGCGCTGAAGAATGGCCTGCAGGTGCTCATCGTCAGCTGGCGCAACCCCGACGCGCGCCACCGCGAGTGGGGCCTGTCCACCTATGTGCAGGCGCTGGAGCAGGCCGTCGACGTGGCCCGCGCCATTACCGGCAGCAAGGAGGTCAACCTGATGGGCGCCTGCGCCGGCGGCCTGACCATCGCCGCCCTGCAAGGCCACCTCCAGGCCAAGCGCCAACTGCGCAAGGTCAGCAGCGCCAGCTACCTGGTCAGCCTGCTGGACAGCCAGGTCGAAAGCCCCGCCGCCCTGTTCGCCGACGAGCAGACCCTGGAGGCGGCCAAGCGCCGCTCCTACCAGCACGGCGTCCTGGACGGCCGCGACATGGCGAAGATCTTCGCCTGGATGCGCCCCAACGACCTGGTGTGGAACTACTTCGTCAACAACTACCTGCTGGGCCGTCAGCCGCCGGCCTTCGACATCCTCTACTGGAACAACGACAACACCCGCCTGCCCGCCGCCTTCCACGGCGACCTGCTGGACTTCTTCAAGCACAACCCGCTGACCCGGGGCGGCGCGCTGGAAATCTGCGGCACCCCCATCGACCTGCAGAAGGTCACGGTGGACAGCTTCAGCGTGGCCGGCATCAACGACCACATCACCCCCTGGGACGCGGTCTATCGCTCGGCGCGGCTGCTGGGTGGCGAGAGCCGCTTCGTGCTGTCCAACAGCGGGCACATCCAGAGCATCCTTAACCCACCGGGCAACCCCAAGGCCAACTACCTGGAAAACGGCAAACTCAGCTCGGACCATCGCGCCTGGTACTACGACGCGAAGAACGTGCAGGGCAGCTGGTGGCCGGAGTGGCTGAGCTGGATCCAGGCGCGCTCGGGGGAGCAGCGCGAAACCCTGGTCACCCTCGGCAACCAGGCCCACCCACCCATGGAGGCGGCACCCGGCACCTACGTGCACGTGCGCTGAAGACGTTCGGCCGGCCGGGGAACACCCGGCCGACCGCATGCAACGACGACAAGAAGACTGGATGAAGACCCGAGACCGGATACTCGAATGCGCCCTGATGCTGTTCAACAGCGAAGGCGAACCCAATGTCACCACCCTTGAGATCGCCACCGAACTGGGCATCAGCCCGGGCAACCTCTATTACCACTTCCATGGCAAGGAACCGCTGGTGATGGCGCTGCTGGAGCGCTTCCAGGACGAGCTCGCGCCGCTGCTCGACCCGCCCGAGGACGTGGAGCTGGGTGTCGAGGACTACTGGCTGTTCCTGCACCTGATCGTCGAGCGCCTGGCGCAATACCGCTTCCTCTTCCAGGACCTCTCCAACCTCGCCGGTCGCCTGCCCAAGCTGGCCCGAGGCATGCGCGCCTGGCTCAACGCACTGAAGCGCACCCTGGCCTCGCTGCTGGCGCGGCTCAAGGCGCGGGAGCAGTTGGTCAGCGATACCGAATCCCTCGGCCAGTTGGTGGAGCAGATCACCCTCACCCTGCTGTTCTCCCTCGACTACCAGCGCATCCTCGGCAACGACGGCGAAGTACGCCTGGTGGTCTACCAGATCATGATGCTGGTGGCCCCCCACCTGCAGGACGACTCGCGCCAGGCCGCCGAGCGCATGGCCCGGCGTTATCTGGAAGCCTGAAACGCAAACGCCCGGCGCGAGGCCGGGCGTCTGTGGTCCCTGACGATCAGGACTGGCTTGGCGTGCTGGCCGGAGCGGACGGCGCCGGAGTGGCGGCGGGAGCGCTCGGTGCAGCGGCCGGAGCCGGGGTTGCGGCCGGGGTCGCCGGCTTGGCAGCTGCCGGTTTCGGCGCAGCGGCTTTCTTCACCGCAGGCTTCTTCGCAGCAGGTTTGGCAGCGGGCTTCGCCGCCGGCTTGGCAGCCGGTTTTGCCGCAACTGCAGGCTTGGCAGCGGCTGCGGGTTTGGCCGCTGCCGGCTTCGCCGCAGGCTTGGCTGCTGCCTTGGCGGCAGGTTTCGCCGCAGGCTTGGCGGCTGGTTTGACAGCCGGTTTCGCCGCAGCGGTCTTCGCAGCGGGTTTGGCTGCAGCCTTGGCGGCCGGCTTCGCAGCCGGTTTAGCGGCGGGCTTGGCAGCGG
Source organism: Pseudomonas sp. zfem005 (assembly GCF_032621735.1). NCBI lineage: Bacteria > Pseudomonadati > Pseudomonadota > Gammaproteobacteria > Pseudomonadales > Pseudomonadaceae > Pseudomonas > Pseudomonas sp. zfem005. The sequence continues at coordinate 220,455 of NZ_JAVYJE010000006.1, forward strand.
GTTTCGCCGCAGTGGTCTTGGCAGCAGGTTTGGCGGCGACCTTGGCGGCCGGTTTAGCGGCAGCTTTCGGAGCGGGCTTGGCAGCCGGCTTGACCGACTTGGCGGAGACGCCGGTGAGCTTCTCGATCTGCCGGGTCAGGCTGTCGACCTTGCTGTTCAGGTCCTTCACCTCGTTGCGGCTAGGAACGCCGAGACGGGAGATGGCACTGTTCAGGCGCTTGTCGAAAGCCTCTTCCAGCTCGCCCCATTTGCCGATCGCCTTGTCCTTGACCTCATCGACCTTGGACTTGGCGGAGCCGACGCGGGAACCAACCCGGGACTTGACCGCATCGACCTGCTTGTCGACTTCGGTCTTGGCCTGTTTTTCAGCCTTCTCACCATCCTTGACCAGCGTATCGAACAGCTTGGTGCCGTCGTTGCTGACCTTCGAGTAGGCCCCCAAGCCAGCCAGCCAGATCTGGCGCGAGTATTTCTCGATCTCGCCGATCCAGGAGTTGGTTTCTTTCGTGGTTTTTTTCTTACCAGCCATCCTGCTCTCCTTATTTGGTTCGCGCGACGTGCTCGAGCAACGCGCTCAGCTCGTCAAGCTTAGCAGAGAGTGCCTCAACGTCCTGTCGCGAGGGAATACCCAGGCGATTGAGTGCGACAGCGACGCGGTTGTCGAAGGCTTTTTCGATCTTGTCGAGTTGCACTTCGACCTTTTCCTTCACGCCGGTGACCGAGCCCTTGACGCTGCCCTTCACCGAATCGATCTGGCTGTTGGCGGCTTCGACGCGCGCATCGACGACCTTGCGGCCCTGCTTCTCGACGCTCTCGCCGGCCTTCACCAGGTCGCGCAGGTAGTCGGCGCCTTCCTGTCCGGCCTTGGCGTAGGCACCCAGGCCGGCCAGCCAGATCTTGCGGGCATAGAGACGGACATCGGAAAGGACGGTGGTCTTGGTTTCTTCGACTTTCTTCTTGACGACGGCGGCTTTGGCCATGGTGCACCTCACTCGGGTAATGGAGGACTCGCCCTTTCTCAGGGCTTGAGGTGCACGTTAACGAGGAAAATTAGAAACCGCATACTAGCCGCGGGTTGGGTGAAACGCGCCGTGCCCGCCCTCTCCACGTGCCGTGAAAAGGGCCCTCACGGCATCAGGCCAGGTACTCGTCCAGTGCCTTCTCGATCTCGCGCTTGATGCTGCCGCTCATGGCCGAAAGCAGCAGGCCCAGCTTCACCTCGACATTCACCTTGTCGTCACTGACCTCGATCTGCCCGTCGGCGCCGCTGCGCTTGAACTCCAGGGTGTCGCCACGCCACTGATAGCGCACGTCGTATTCACGGGCGAGGCGCTCGGCGAGCTGCTCGGCCTTGGCCCGGACGGCGCTGCGGCCCAGGTTGTGGGAACGTTCGACATTGATGCGGGCCATGGGCCAACTCCTGACTGCGACTTAAGGTCGCGCGACTATAGCAGGCCGCCCGCGGGCCCTGGCGAACCGGCACCGTTCGGGGCCAAGACAAAGCGGGCCAACCGCGCCTAAAATGGCCGCCAATTTCTTCCGGGGCAGCGACATGAACGATCCGCGCAAAGGCAGCGATGCCGAACCCACCACCCACTTCGGCTACCAGAGCGTTCCCGAGAGCCAGAAGGCCGACAAGGTCGCCGAGGTGTTCCACTCCGTGGCCGCCAAGTACGACCTGATGAACGACCTGATGTCCGCAGGCGTCCATCGGCTGTGGAAGCGCTTCACCATCGAACTCTCCGGCGTACGCCCGGGCAACCGCGTGCTCGACATCGCCGGCGGCACCGGCGACCTCACCCGCCAGTTCTCGCGCCTGGTGGGCAGCACCGGCGAAGTGGTGCTGGCCGACATCAACGCCTCGATGCTCAAGGTTGGTCGCGACAAGCTGCTGGACAGCGGCGTCGCCGGCAACGTCAGCTTCGTCCAGGCCGATGCCGAGCAGCTGCCCTTCCCCGACAACCATTTCGATGTGGTCACCATCGCCTTCGGCCTGCGCAACGTCACCCACAAGGACGCCGCCCTGCGCTCCATGCTGCGCGTGCTCAAGCCCGGCGGCCGCCTGCTGGTGCTGGAGTTCTCCAAGCCCACCAGCAACCTGCTGTCCAAGGCCTATGACGCCTACTCCTTCAGCCTCCTGCCGCTGATGGGCAAGCTGATCACCAACGACTCCGAGAGCTACCGCTACCTGGCCGAGTCGATCCGCATGCACCCCGACCAGGAAACCCTCAAGGCCATGATGGTGGAGGCCGGCTTCGAGCGCGCCACCTTCCACAACATGACCGGCGGCATCGTCGCCCTGCACCGCGGCATCAAGCCCTGATGCTTACCCAGGCCCTGCTCGCCGGCGTCGAACACGGCATCAACCGCGTCCTCAGGCTCGACGGCACCGCGCTGCCGCGCCTGTCGCGCCTCGAAGGCAAGGTGATCGAGATCGATTGCCAGGCCCCCGCCCTGCAGCTGTTCATCCTCCCCGGAGGCGACGGCCTGCAACTGGCGGCGAACTGGGCCGCACCGGCCGACTGCCGCCTGCGCGCGCCGGCCGCCAGCTTGCTGCGCCTGGCCCTGAGCCGCGAAAAGACCGCCGTCCTGCACCGCCCGGAAGTCGAGCTGGACGGCGATAGCGCCGCGCTCATGGAGCTCGCCGGCATCCTCCAGGACCTGGAGCTGGACTGGGAATACGAGCTGTCCCGCTGGCTCGGCCCGGTGGCCAGCCAACTGCTCGGCGCCCACCTGCGCAGCCGTGTCGACTGGACCGCACAGAGCCTCGACAGCCTGCGCCTGAACCTCGCCGACTACCTGGCCGAAGAATCGCGCACACTGGTCGGCCAGCGTGAAGCGGATGCCCGCTTCGCCGAACTGGACCGCCTCAAGGTCGACCTCGACCGCCTCGACGCCCGCATCGGGCGCCTGACCCAGAAAAGCAAACCCAACGCATGAAGCTGCTCGCCGTCCGCCGTCTGCTGCGCATCCAGAGTGTGGTCATCCGCTACCGCCTCGATGACCTGGTCTTCGACCTGCCGCTGCCCTGGTGGCTGCGCGCCCTCAGCTACCTGCTGCCCTGGCGTTGGTTGCCGCGCAAGCGCCTGGAACTCTCCCGGGGCGCACGCCTGCGCCTGGCACTGGAAGGCCTGGGGCCGATCTTCATCAAGTTTGGCCAGCTGCTGTCCACCCGCCGTGACCTGCTGCCGCCGGACATCGCCGACGAGCTCGCGCGCCTGCAGGACCAGGTCCCGCCCTTCGACCCCGAGCAGGCCGTGGCCCGCATCGAGGAGCAGCTCGGCGCCCGCGTCAGCGAAGTCTTCGCCCGCTTCGACGTCACCCCGCTGGCCTCCGCTTCGGTGGCACAGGTCCACGCCGCGCAGCTGAAAAGCGGCGAGGAAGTGGTGGTCAAGGTGATCCGCCCCAACCTGCGCCCGATCATCCGCCAGGACCTCGCCTGGCTGTTCATCCTCGCGCGCATCGCCGAACGTCTCTCCAGCGACGCCCGCCGCCTGCGCCCGGTGGAAGTGGTCAGCGACTACGAAAAGACCATCTACGACGAACTCGACCTGCTCCGCGAGGCGGCCAACGCCAGCCAGCTGCGGCGCAACTTCGAAGGCTCGCCGCTGCTCTACGTGCCCCAGGTCTACTGGGACCTGTGCCGCCCCAAGGTGCTGGTGATGGAGCGCATCTACGGCGTCCCGGTCACCGACCTGGCCACCCTCGCCGACCAGCGCACCGACCTCAAGCTGCTGGCTGAACGGGGCGTGGAGATCTTCTTCACCCAGGTCTTCCGCGACAGCTTCTTCCACGCCGACATGCACCCCGGCAACATCTTCGTCAGCAACCGCCAGCCCTGGAACCCGCAGTACATCGCCATCGACTGCGGCATCATCGGCAGCCTCACCCCCGAGGACCAGGACTACCTGGCGCGCAACCTCATCGCCTTCTTCAAGCGCGACTACCGCCGCGTCGCCCAACTGCACATCGACTCCGGCTGGGTGCCCGCCGAGACCCGGGTCAACGACTTCGAAGCCGCCATCCGTACCGTCTGCGAGCCGATCTTCGAGCGGCCGCTCAAGGACATCTCCTTCGGCCAGTTGCTGCTGCGCCTGTTCCAGACCGCGCGCCGCTTCAACATGGAAGTGCAGCCGCAACTGGTGCTGCTGCAGAAGACCCTGCTCAACATCGAAGGCCTGGGTCGCCAGCTGTACCCGGACCTCGACCTCTGGAGCACCGCACAGCCCTACCTGGAACGCTGGATGCGCGAGCGCATGAGCCCCAGGACCCTGCTGCACAACCTGCAGTCCCAGGTCGAACAGGTGCCGCACGTCGCCAACATGACCCGCGACCTGCTGGAGCGCATGAGCCAGCCCCACGCCGCCGACCCGCCGCCGCCCTGGCACAAGCCCCGTGACGGCCTGGCCCTGCGCCTGATCGGCGCCGCCCTGCTGGTCGGTGCCGCCACCCTCGGCCTGGAGCAACACGCCGCAGCCTGGCCCGCCTGGCTGATGCTGGCCGGTGGTCTGTATCTGGTATTGCGCCGATAGCCAAGCCAGCGCCGGCGCTGGCACACTAGCCGCCCCGGTCAGGCCGTGCATCGCACCTGACCCGCTCGTGGAAACCGAAATGAACGACTGGCTGGAAGAAATTCACTGGAATGCCGATGGTCTGGTCCCGGCAATCGCCCAGGACCACAAGACCGGCCGCATCCTGATGATGGCCTGGATGAACCGCGAATCCCTGACGCTCACCGTCGCCGAGAACCGTGCCATCTATTGGTCACGCTCCCGTGGCAGGCTATGGCGCAAGGGCGAGGAATCCGGCCACGTGCAGCGCCTGCACGAGCTGCGCCTGGACTGCGACGCCGACGTCGTGGTGCTGATGGTCGAACAGCTTGGCGGCATCGCCTGCCACACCGGCCGTGAAAGTTGCTTCTACCGCGTCTTCGAGAATGGCGACTGGAAAACCGTCGACGCGGTCATCAAGGACCCCGATGCGATCTACCACGCAGGACACACCCATGAGTGACACCCTTACCCGCCTCGCCGAGGTCCTGGAAGCGCGCAAGGGCGCCGCAGCGGACTCCTCCTACGTGGCCAGCCTGTACCACAAGGGGCTGAACAAGATTCTCGAAAAGGTCGGCGAGGAATCGGTGGAAACCATCCTCGCCGCCAAAGACGCCGCCGTCAGCGGCGACTGCAGCGACCTGATCTACGAAACCGCCGACCTCTGGTTCCACAGCCTGGTCATGCTCGCCGCCCTCGGCCAGCATCCCCAGGCGGTGCTCGATGAACTGGATCGTCGCTTCGGCCTGTCCGGGCACGCTGAAAAAGCCGCCCGCCAGCCTTCCGCATAACGCATTAGCCTCAGGAGCAAACCATGGGTATTTTCGACTGGAAACACTGGCTGGTCATTCTGATCGTCGTCGTCCTGGTGTTCGGCACCAAGCGCCTGAAGAACCTCGGTTCTGATGTCGGCGAAGCCATCAAGGGCTTCCGCAAGGCGATGAACACCGAAGAAGACCAGAAGGCCGAGCAGCAGGCTGCCGCCCAGCCGCAAGCGCAACAGCCCGGCGCCCCGCTGAACCAGCCGCACACCATCGACGGCCAGGCACAGAAGGTCGAAGAGCCGGTAGTGCGCAAGGACTGACCCAGCATGTTCGGTATCAGCTTTGGTGAACTGCTGCTGATCGGCCTGGTGGCGCTGCTGGTGCTCGGCCCCGAGCGCCTGCCCGGTGCCGCCCGCACCGCCGGCCTGTGGATCGGCCGCCTCAAGCGCAGCTTCAACGCCATCAAGCAGGAAGTGGAACGCGAGATCGGCGCCGACGAAATCCGTCGCCAGCTGCATAACGAACAGATCATGGCGCTGGAGAAGCAGATCAAGGAGAGCATCGTGCCTCCCGCTGCGGAGCCCGTGCCCACGCCGGCCGCCCCGCAGCCGGCCCCCGAGGCCGTGCCCGCACCCGCGACAGCAGCGGCGGCCGAGGCGAGCCCCGTCGCGCCCGCCGCTGAAGCCGTCCCGGCCAGCGCACCGGCCGCCCCCGTCGTGCCCACCGAACAGCCACAGCCGCCACGCCCCCTATGAGCGATCAAAAGCCGGAACTGGACCAGGAAATGCCCCTGGTCTCGCACCTCACCGAACTGCGTACCCGCCTGCTGCGCTGCGTGGCCGCGATCTTCCTGATCTTCGCCGGGCTGTTCTACTTCGCCCAGAAGATCTACACCCTGGTCTCCGCGCCGCTGCGCCAGTACCTGCCCGAAGGCGCGACCATGATCGCCACCGACGTGGCATCGCCCTTCCTCACGCCGTTCAAGCTGACCATAGTGGTGGCACTGTTCCTCGCCATGCCGGTGATCCTGCACCAGGTCTGGGGCTTCATCGCGCCCGGCCTGTACAAGCACGAGAAACGCATCGCCATGCCCCTGCTGGTCTCCAGCATCGTGCTGTTCTACGCCGGCATGGCCTTCGCCTACTTCCTGGTGTTCCCGCTGATCTTCCACTTCTTCGCCAGCGTCACTCCCGAAGGCGTGTCGATGATGACGGACATCAGCAGCTACCTCGATTTCGTCATGACCCTGTTCTTCGCCTTCGGTGTCGCCTTCGAGATCCCGGTGGCCGTGGTGCTGCTGATCTGGATCGGCGTCGTCGACGTCGCCTACCTGAAGAAGATCCGCCCCTATGTGATCATCGGCTGCTTCGTGGTCGGCATGATCCTCACCCCGCCGGACATCTTCTCCCAGACCCTGCTGGCGATCCCCATGTGGCTGCTGTTCGAGGTCGGCGTGTTCTTCGGCGGCCTGATCCGCAAACGTGGCGATCACCCCGAGGACAGCACCGACGAGCCCGGCGACCAGCCGCCCGCCACCCAGCCGTGAACCTGCTGCTGCTCGAAGAGGGCGACCTGATCGCCCCCGATCGCGCCCTGCTGAAGGGTCGTCGCCTCAAGCACCTGCATGAAGTGCACCGCGCCGAAGCCGGCGACAGCCTGCGCGTCGGCCTGCTCGGCGGCGCCATGGGCGAAGGTCGCCTGCTGAGCCTGGAGGCGGACCGCGCCGAACTGCAGTTCAGCCTGGAACAGGCGCCACCGGCCAAGCTGCCGCTCACCCTGCTGCTGGCCCTGCCACGGCCGAAGATGCTGCGCCGCGTGTTGCAGACGGTCGCCGCCATGGGCGTGCCGCGCCTGGTGCTGCTCAACAGCTACCGGGTGGAAAAGAGCTTCTGGCAAACTCCCTTCCTCGAACCCGACGCCATCCGCGAACAGCTCATCCTCGGCCTGGAGCAGGCCCGCGACACGGTGCTGCCCGAGGTGGTGATCGAGAAGCGCTTCAAGCCCTTCGTCGAGGATCGCCTGCCCGCCATCACCGCCAACACCCTCGGTCTGGTCGGCCACCCCGGCCCCTGGCCCGCCTGCCCGCGCGCGGTGGAAGGCCCCATCACCCTGGCCATCGGCCCGGAAGGTGGCTGGATTCCCTACGAGGTGGAAAAGCTCCAGGAAGCCGGCCTCGACCCGGTGCAACTGGGTGAACGCATCCTGCGCGTGGAAACCGCCGTCACCGCCCTGCTCGCCCGCCTGTTCTGAAGCCTCTGGCTTCAAGCCGCGCCTGCGCCTGCCGATAACCCCAGCACTGCCTCGTTCGCTGGAGAAGTCCTCATGTTCCGCTGGTTCGGCAATATCAGTGTCAACCTCAAGCTGACCCTTGGCTTCGGCCTGGTACTGCTGCTCACCGTGCTCATCACCCTCACCGGCTGGCTGGCCCTCGACGCCACCCTGCAGCGCGGCGACAAGCTCGGCGCCAGCGCCAAGCTCAGCGAACTGACCAAGGACCTGCGCGTCGCCCGCCTGCAGTACCAGATCAAGCAGGAGCCGGCCACGGCCGACCAGGTCAACGCCGCCCTCAAGGCCATCGACGACTACGCCCTGGAGCTCAACAAGAAGCTCAGCGATCCCAAGGACCGCGACCTGATCAGCCAGGAAGAAGCGGCGGTAAACACCTACCAGCAAGCCTTCGGCCAGCTCGCCCAGGCCTACCAGGCCCGCGAAGCGGCACGCACCCAACTGGGCGCCAGCGCCGACGCGGCCGTCCAGGCCATTGGTGAAATCGAGCAGCGCATCCTCGCCGATATCGCCCTGGACGAAGCCTCGCGCCTCGAACAGTACCGCCAGCTCAGCGAGCTGCGCCTCTCGGTGCAGCAGGCGCGCTTCCAGGTGCGTGGCTACACCTACAGCAACGACCCGAGCCTGGAGCAGGCCGCCCTCAGCGCCGTGGACACTGCCCTGGCCGGCCAGGCCAAGCTCGGTGAAACCCTGGGTGAGGACGAGGACCTGGCCAAGGTCGCCGCCGGCCTCAAGGCCTACCGCAGCGCCATCAGCGCCTTCCGCGCCGCCACCGACAACACCCAAGTGCACTTCCAGAGCATGGCCGCCCAGGGCGACAAGCTGCTGCAGGTCAGCAACCAGCTGTTCGAGGGCCAGTCGGCCAAGCGCATCAAGGAAACCACCCGTACCCGCAGCATGCTGCTGACCGCCATCGCCGTCGCCCTGGCCATCGGCGTCGCCGCCGCGGTGATCATCACCCGACAGATCGTCCTGCCCCTGCAGCGCACCCTGGGCGTGGCCGAGCGCATCGCCTCGGGCGACCTCAGCGAAGACCTCAAGGTCGAGCGCGCCGACGAACTCGGCCAGCTGCAGAAGAGCATGCAGCGCATGACCCTGAGCCTGCGCGAGCTGATCAGCCACATCCGCGACGGCGTCACCCAGATCGCCAGCGCCGCCGAGCAGCTCTCCGCCGTTACCGGGCAGACCAGCGCCGGGGTCAACAACCAGAAGGTCGAGACCGACCAGGTCGCCACCGCCATGAACGAAATGGCCGCCACCGTGCAGGAGGTCGCGCGCAATGCCGAACAGGCCTCCGAAGCCGCCAGCTCCGCCGACCGCCTGTCCCGCGAGGGCGAGGTGGCGGTCAACGACGCAGTGGAGCAGATGGATCGCCTGGCCACCGAAGTGGGCCGCTCCAACGACGCCGTCGGCCGCCTCAAGCAGGAAAGCGACAAGATCGGCAGCGTGCTCGACGTGATCAAGTCCGTGGCCGAACAGACCAACCTGCTGGCCCTCAACGCCGCCATCGAGGCCGCCCGCGCGGGCGATGCCGGCCGTGGCTTCGCCGTGGTCGCCGACGAAGTGCGAGGCCTGGCCCAGCGCACCCAGAAGTCCACCGAGGAGATCGAGGAGCTGATCGCCGGCCTGCAAAGCGGCACCCAGCAGGCCGCCAGCCTGATGGACACCAGCCGCAGCCTGACCGAAAGCACCGTCGAGCTGACCCGCCGCGCCGGTCGCCGCCTGGGCACCATCGCCCAGGCCGTCTCCACCATCCAGCAGATGAACCAGCAGATCGCTGCAGCCGCCGAGCAGCAGGGCGCGGTGGCCGAGGAGATCAACCGCAGCGTGATCAACGTGCGCGACATCTCCGAGCAGACCGCCTCCGCCAGCGAGGAAACCGCCGCCTCCAGCGTCGAACTGGCGCGCCTGGGCAACGAACTGCAATCGATGGTCTCGCGCTTCCGCGTATAACCCGCCAGCCCTGGCACGCGTTTCGCGGCCAGGGCGCAATGCCCATGCAGGCTTGCGGCGCCGCTACGCCGCCAGCTACTCTCCCGCACCTTGCGTCCCTGGTCGCAGCTCCGGTGGCCCCTTCAGCCAGCCACCCGCGCCCAGCTCCAACAACTCGAAAGACGCCCCTACCCCACTCGAACACGGCAGCGCCACAAGCACTGCCGTGCGCAGCTCATTTCCGGGAGAAATCCATGTACCACTGGTGTACGCAACTGCTGGCCAACCTCACCGTCAGCAAAAAACTCGTGGCCGGCTTCGGCCTGGTCCTGCTGCTCACCCTCACGGTGATGCTCACCGGCATCCACGGCATCGACCGCATGATCGCCAGCAGCGACGAGATGGTCGCCGTCGGCGCCGTGGACAACCTGATCAAGGACGCCCGCGCCGAGCGCCTGCAGTTCCTCGCCAACGGCGACATGCAGCACGCGAAGAACATCGAGGAACTGGTCGACCGCATGCTCCAGCAGAACGAGCACATGCGCCCGCAGTTCGCCGAGGGGGAAGGCGCACGCCGCCTGGCTGGCCTCAATGCCGCCGTGCTCGCCTACCGCCAGTCCCTGGGCGACCTGATCCGCGCCCAGGAAACCCGCAACGCCGCCCGCGCCGTGCTGGTCAAATCCGCCGAGTCCAGCCTGCAAGTGTTCGAGAAGCTGCAGAACCAGCTGTTCGACGAACTGGCGCTCAACAGCAGCGACAGCCAATTGCTGGGCCAGGCCCGCGAGGTGTTCGAGCTGAACCGCCAGCTGCTGTCGATCCGCTACCTGGTGCGCGGCTTCGTCTTCCAGCAGACCCCCGAATCCGAGCAGCCGGCCCTCGCGGCGCTGGCCACCATGCAGGCCGACCTGCAGAAGGCCATCGCCGGCACCAGCGGCGAGCGCCTGGAAGCCCTGCAGAGTGCGCAGCAGTCCTTCGCCGCCTATCAGGACGCCATCCGCCTGTTCGGCAACGGCGCCGCTGCCAGCCGCCAGGCCAGCGCCACCATGGCCGACCACGCCCAGGTCATGCGCGACCTCAGCCAGGCGCTGTACAGCCAGCAAGTGGACGAGCGCAGCGGTGACGCCAGCGCCGCCAGCGGCCAGTTGCTGGTCACCACCCTGTTCGCCGTGCTCCTGGCCATCGGCGCCGCCTGGGTCATCACCCGGCAGATCATCCAGCCGCTGCGCCAGAGCCTGGCCTTCGCCGAACGCATCGCCCAGGGTGATCTCGGTGGCCAACTGCAGGCCGACCGTCGCGACGAGCTCGGCCAGCTGCAGCGCTCCCTGCAGGCCATGGCCGGCAACCTGCGCCAGTTGATCAGCCACATCGGCGACGGCGTCACCCAGATCGCCAGCGCCGCCGAACAGCTCTCCGCCGTCACCGAGCAGACCAGCGCCGGGGTCAACAGCCAGAAGGTCGAGACCGACCAGGTCGCCACCGCCATGAACGAGATGGCCGCCACCGTGCAGGAAGTCGCGCGCAACGCCGAGGAAGCCTCCGAAGCCGCCCTCGCCGCCGACCGCGAAGCCAATGCCGGCAACCGCATGGTGCTGGAGGCGGTGCAGCAGATGGACCGCCTGGCCACCGAAGTGGCGCGCTCCACCGAATCGGTGCAGCAGCTCAAGCGCGAGAGCGAGAAGATCGGCAGCGTGCTCGACGTGATCAAGGCGGTGGCCGACCAGACCAACCTGCTGGCCCTCAACGCCGCCATCGAGGCCGCCCGCGCAGGCGAAGCCGGCCGTGGCTTCGCCGTGGTCGCCGACGAGGTACGCGGGCTGGCCCAGCGCACGCAGAAATCCACCGAAGAAATCCAGGAGCTGATCGGCGGCCTGCAGAACGGCACCCAGCAGGCCGCGAGCATGATGGAAAGCAGCCGCGCCCTCACCGACAGCACCGTGGAACTGGCGCGCCGCGCCGGTGATTCCCTGGCCAGCATCACCCGCACCGTGTCCACCATCCAGGCGATGAACCAGCAGATCGCCGCGGCCGCCGAGCAGCAGAGCGCAGTGGCCGAGGAGATCAACCGCAGCGTGATCAGCGTGCGCGACGTCTCCGAGCAGACCGCCGCTGCCAGCGAAGAGACCGCCGCCTCCAGCGTCGAGTTGGCGCGCCTGGGCAACGAGCTGCACACCATGGTCGGGCGCTTCCGCGTCTGACAAAACGGAGCCCCGGGGGTAGGATCACGCAGTCATCCTTCCCTCAAGGCCCCCGTCATGCGCCCCCTGACCGTCGACCTCGACGAACTGGCCTTCGCCCTCAACACCGAAGGCCTCGACCACTACCTCGACCTGCTCAGCGGCAAGCTGCTGCTGATCCCCGAGGAAGACCCCGACCCGGAACTGGACGCCCTGCTGCGCGCCGAGCCCGAGCGCTTCCTGCTGGTGGAGCCGCTGACCCCGGGCGAGAGCCTGCGGCTGATGCAGGAATTCCTCCACGAGGTGTCCCACCCCCACGCCTATACCGCCCTGGAACAGGCCCTGGCCGGGCGCAAGCCAGTGCGCACCTTCAACCACGTGCTGATGGAATACCCGGTGCTGCTGCAGGCCTGGCAAGGCTTCGAAGCGGCGCGCCTGCGCGAACTGGCCCAGGACTGGCTGGAAGAGAACGAACTGCAGCCGGCCACGCCGCTGCACTGAGCAAGCCCCCCACGAGACCGCCAGCCGATAGGCCACGCACCTGCCACGCGCCGGGGTGCGTGGTCGCCAGCTTCGTTGCCGCAACGGCAACGACAAACGAGCGCCGCGCAGCCACTCTCCACATCGTGTCGCACCGGGGCCGTTACCGGCAGCCTGGCCGGGTTGCTGGCGGCTGACAAACCGTGCAACAATTGCAATCAATTCTCATTAACTATAAGCCCTGATGACCGCGGGACACCCCCGGCGGCGTGGTGACAAGCCTTTGAGCGCATCTGCCTATCTCACCTCTCCATCGCTGGAAACCCTGTACTGCGACCATCACGGCTGGCTGCAGGTCTGGTTGCGCCGGCACCTGGGGCATGCCAGCGATGCCGCCGATCTGGCCCACGACACCTTCCTGCGCCTGATCGGCGTCGCCAACCCGCCCCGCTTCGCCAGCATGGCCGAGGCTCGCGCCTACCTGCGCACTACCGCCAGGAACCTGTGCATCAATCTGTGGCGGCGCCAGGAGATCGAGCGCGCCTGGCTCGACACCCTGGCAGCTCTACCCGAGGGCGAGTACCCCTCGGCCGAGCGCGAAGCCGTGGTGTTGCAGGCCCTGGAGGAGATCGGCGGGATGTTGCAGGCGTTGCCTGCCAAGGCGGCACGGGCTTTTACCCTCGCCGTGGTATGCGAGATGACCGACGACGAAGTGGGTGCCGAACTGGGGGTTTCCGGGCGCATGGTCCGCAAGTACGTGGCCCAGGCGATGCTTGCCTGCCTGACGCTGCGCGCCAGCGAGACCGCAGCCGCGTTGCGCCAGGAACCGCTCTGCCGATGATGCGCACAGGCAACGACGCGCCCTTGCCGCCGCATGCCGTGCTGGAGCAGGCGGCCTATTGGTACGCCACCCTGCGTGATGGCCAGGCCAGTGCCCAGCAGCGTGCCCGCTGGCAGGCGTGGCTGGGCGCGGACCTGGCCCACGAGCAGGCCTGGCGCTATGTCGAAGGCATCAGCCGTGATTTCGAGCCGCTGCGCGGTCGGCCCGATGCGCGCCTGGCCGCCAATACCCTGGAGATCGCCAGCGGGCGCATGCATTCGCGTCGCCGGGTACTGACCGGGATGGCGGCTATCACCAGCGCCTCCCTGTGCGGCTGGCTGGGCTGGCGCGAGGCGCTGCTGCCATCCAGCCTGATGGCCTGGGGCGCCGATCATCGCACCCGCACGGGCGAGCAGCGCGAGATGACCCTGGCCGATGGCACCCAGGCCTGGCTCAACACCGCCAGTGCCATCGACCTTGCGTTCAGCGACCGCGCGCGCTGCATCACCCTGGTGCGCGGCGAACTGTTCGTCGCCACCGCCAAGGGCGCGAGCCCCTTCTATGTCGACACCGAGCATGGACGCCTGCAGCCGCTGGGGACGCGCTTCAACGTGCGTCGTGATGGCGAGCGCACCTGGCTGGCCGTCTACGAAGGCGCCGTGGAGATTCGCACTACTGCGGGCGCTGCTCGCATCGTCGGCGCCGGCCAGCAGGCCCATTTCGCCGCCGACCGCATCAGCGACCTGCAGACCGCCGACGCCGCCCGCGAGGCCTGGACCCAGGGCACGCTGCTGGCCGACAACATCAGCTTGCGCGAGGTGGTGCAGGAGCTGCGCCGTTATCGCCACGGGCACCTCGGTGTGGCCGACGACGTGGCCGACCTGAAGGTCTACGGCAACTTCCCCGTACAGGACTCCGAGCGCGTGCTGCGCATGCTGGCATCGGCATTGCCGATCCGTATCGAACAGCCTCTGCCCTGGTGGGCGAGCATCGAAGCCCGGCACTGAACGCCTGCCGGCAAAAAAAATATATCGGAAAAGGGTTCCGGGTTTTGCCTGCTCGCTGGTTTACCCAGTGAGAAGACATGAAACCTCGCCGGACCGGTGCCCCGAGCACCCGCGCTGCAGCGCCTGCCGAGGGTCTTCGTTCATCAACCCTTGCTCCCCAGAGGAACGCTGTCCATGCCCCATCGCCGTCACCAGCGCGCTGCCCGCCCGGGTGTTGCTGCACACGTTTTCGCCCTGCGTCCGTTGACCCTGGCGCTTCACCTGGCGCTGCTGGGCGGCGCCCTGAGCCTGGCGAGCTGGTCACCGGTCGCCCTGGCCGAAGACAGCGCCGCGACCGCCTCCGTGCGCAGCTACGACATCCCCGCCGGCCCGCTGGCCAGCGCGCTCACGCGTTTCTCCCATGAGGCGGGCGTGTACCTGGTGGGAGCCGGCAGCCTGGCCGAAGGCGTGACCAGCCCGGGCCTGAAGGGCAACTACTCGGTACCGGCCGGCCTGGCCATGCTGCTTTCCGGCTCGGGCCTGGAAGCGGTCCAGCAGGACGACGGCAGCTATGGACTGCAGATGGCCACTGCCGGCGAGGCGTTCCGCCTCTCGCCCATCCTGGTGAACAGCCAGGCGAAGGTCGATGAAACCTCCAGTTCGATCGTGGCCCAGGAGCTCTGGGTCGGCGGCAAGGTGGCGACCAGCATCCTCAATACACCGGCTTCCGTCTCCGTCGTCACGCAGAAGGAAATCGAGCAGCGCAGCGCCAGTACCACCGAAGAAATCCTGCAATACACCCCGGGCGTCATCACCGACTACTACGGCACCGACGACCGCAACGACTACTTCAACATCCGCGGCTTCCAGGCCACCACCTACCGCGACGGCCTGACCCTGGGCTCGATGCGCGGCGTACGCGAAGAGCCCTTCGCCTATGAGCGCGTGGAAATCCTGCGGGGCGCCAACTCCACGCTGTTTGGCCCGGCAGACCCGGGCGGCTCGGTGAACTTCGTGACCAAGCAGCCGCGCTTCAGCCAGTTCGGCCAGGGCTACGTGACCTACGGCTCGTTCGACCATGTCGAGTCCGGCCTGGACATGGGCGATGCGAACGACGACCAGACCCTGGCCTATCGCTTCACCGGCAAGTTCCAGGACAGCGACCGCGAGTACGACCACTCCCAGGACGACAACAACTTCCTGATGGGGGGCCTGACCTGGGCGCCGACCGCCTTCACCTCGGCCACCCTGGTGGTGGACCACCTGCGCCAGGACAGCACGCCCAACAGCGGCGGCTACCCGCTGGACAAGGAATACGATCGCGACGAGTTCTTCGGCGAGCCGAGCTACAACTTCCACGACGTCGAGCGCACCAGCATCAGCGGCACCTTCACTCACGACTTCGACAACGGCTTCGTGTTGCGCAGCAACCTGCGCCACAGCGACCTGACCGACGACTTCGGCTACGTCTACATCAGTGACTCCGCCGCGCGAACGGGCACCACGGTCAATCGCTACCTGTTCGGCACGGACAAGGAGTCCGAGCAGCTCAACGGCAACCTGATGCTGCAATACGACGCCCGCTTCGAGAACCTCGACAGCAGCACCATCGTCGGCCTGGAATACCTCGACGCCTCCACCGAGGACAGCTCGATCTATGCCCTGACGAGCCCCATCGATATCGCCAACCCGGTCCACACCGGGGTGCCGTCCGGCGTTGCGCCCTACAGCGCCAACGATCAGGACAACACCATCAAGTCCGTCTTCCTGCAGCAGAACCTGTCGCTCTTCGAGCGCTTCATCGTGACGGCGGGCATGCGCAACGACTCGATGGACGTTTCCAGCACCAACATCGCCGGGGTCAAGTCCTCGGACAGCTACTCGGAGAACTCCTTCCGCGGTGCCCTGACCTACATGGTCACCGACGAAGTCTCCACCTACGTCAGCATGGTGGAGTCCGTGGCCCCGCCGGTGGTCGGCACCACGCCCGAACGTGGCAAGCAGTACGAGATCGGCGTGAAGTACTCGCCGCTGGCGATGAACGCGCTGTTCTCGGCCGCGATCTATGACCTGACCCAGGAAGACATCACCATTGCCGTGGTGCAGCCGAGCGGCGCCATCGAGCGGGAGACCGTGGGTGAGTCGCGCGTGCGCGGTCTCGACCTGGAAGCCAAGGCGGAGCTGACGGAGAACCTGAGCCTCGTCGGCGGCTACTCCTACATGGACAGCGAGGTGGTTCGCGGCACGCTGCGCAACGGTACCTCGCTCAAGGGCAATGAGCTGGTCACCGCGCCCAAGCACTCGGCATCGCTGTGGAGCTACTACAGCCTGCCGGGCACGGACGTCAGCGTCGGTCTCGGTGCGCGCTACATTGGCGCCTACTACTTCGATGCGGCCAACAGCGGCCAGAGCGACGGCACCACGCTGTTCGATGCGGCGCTCAACTACAAGATCGCCAAGGGCACCGACCTGGCGCTCAACGTCAGCAACCTGCTCGACGAACAGCACGTGGTGGGCTCCGGTACGGCGGACTACTACAACCCGGGCCGCGAGCTCACCGCCAAGGTGAGTTACAACTGGTAAGCCGGCGTGGCGTTGCCCGGGTAACGCCACCCATGAAAAAGGGCCGCATCGCGGCCCTTTTTTCGTTACAGCACCTGGCGCAGGAAGGATTGCGCGCGCGGGTCCTGTGGCTGGTCGAAGAACTGCACCGGCGGCGCGTCCTCCAGCAACTTGCCGTGGTCGAAGAACAGCACGCGGTCGGCCACTTCGCGGGCGAAGCCCATCTCGTGGGTGACGCAGACCATGGTCATGCCCTCGACGGCCAGCTGCTTCATCACGTCCAGCACCTCGCCGACCATTTCCGGGTCCAGCGCCGAGGTGGGCTCGTCGAACAACATCACCTTGGGTTCCATGCACAGGGCACGGGCGATGGCCACGCGCTGCTGCTGGCCACCGGAGAGGCGCGAGGGGTACTCGTCCACCTTCTGCGAGATGCCGACCTTGGCCAGCAGCGCCCGGGCCTTCTCCTCGCGCTCGGCCTTGCCGCGCTTGCGCACGACCTTCTGCGCCAGGCAGAGGTTCTCCAGCACCGTCATGTGGGGGAACAGGTTGAAGTGCTGGAACACCATGCCCACCTCGCGGCGGTAGGCATTCACGTCGGTCTTCGGGTTGGCGAGGTCGACGCCGTCGATGCTCACCGAGCCGGAGTCCAGCTCTTCCAGGCCATTGAGGCAACGCAGGAAGGTGGACTTGCCGGAACCGGACGGGCCGATCACCACCACCACTTCGCCACGGGCCACCTGGGTGGTGACGTTATCCACCGCGCGCACCTCATGGCCACGGGCATCGAAGACTTTTATCAGCTCACGGACTTCAATCACTTTGCGCAAGCCTCCGTTCCAGGCGGTTGGCGATCTGCGACAGGGGCAGGTTGATCACCAGGTACAGGGCGGCGACGCAGAACCAGATCTCGAAGGTCGAGAAGGAGGTGGTGATCGCCTCGCGGCCGCTCTTGGTCAATTCGGTGATGGCGATGACCGACACCAGCGAGGTGTCCTTGACCAGGCTGATGAACTGCCCGGCCAGGGGCGGCAGCACGCGTTTGAAGGCCTGGGGCAGGATCACGTGGCGCATCGACTGCCCGGAAGACAGGCCGAGGGAACGCGCCGCCTCGTTCTGCCCACGGGCGATGGACTGCACGCCGGCCCGGACGATCTCGCCGACGTAGGCGCCGGTGAACAGCGCCAGCGCCGCCACCCCGGCGAACTCGCGGGACAGGTCGAGCACGGTGCCGATGAAGAAATAGAAGATGAAGATCTGTACCAGCAGCGGCGTGCCGCGCACCAGCTCGACATAGACGGTGGAGAGGTCGCGCAGGGTGGGGTTCGGCGAAAGCCGGCAGAGGCCGGTGAACAGGCCGATGGCCAGGCCGAAGGCACCGGAAAGGACGGATATCCACAGGGTGGTCCAGAGGCCCCAGAGCAGCGGCCCGGCGGCCCAGTGGCGGGTCACGCCAACCACATCGCCCTCGGCGACGTCATCGCCCTGGGAAACCTGCAGGCTGTCCTTGGCGATGACCAGCTGCTGTTCCTCGCCGGCATCGTTGACCAGCGTCACCCGGGCGTTGGCGCCCTCCTCGGCGATGACATCGACCCGCGCGTACTCGGCGGCGCGCTGGGCTTCTTCGGCGTGGTAGGCGAAGTACTGCGGCACGCGGTTCCAGCGCCACTCGTACGAAATCAGGGAGGTTGAATACCAGAGGCCATAGGCGACCACGACCAGGATCAGGCCGGTCAGTACGTGCCAGGGCCAGGTGCGACGTTGTTTTCTAGTCACGGGCTATCTCTTTCATGGCGGGAGGCCATAGAAGGCAAAAAGGCAGGCCCGGCCTCGTGAGCCGGAACCTGCCGTCTGCAGCGTGAAGCGTCAGGGCTTCGCGGCTGCGATTACTCCATATCCTTCAGCCAGGCGGTGTTCTTGAACCATTTGGCATGGATGCGATCGTAGGTGCCGTCCTTCTGGATCTGGTGCAGCCAGTTGTTGATCCAGTTGATGCTGTCGTAGTCACCCTTCTTCAGGCCGAAGGCCAGGGGCTCGTAGGTGAAGGGCTCTTCCAGGTACACCAGCTTGCCGGCGCCGGCCTTGTTCACCGCGACCACGTTGTAGGGGGCGTCGTAGATGAAGGCATCGGCCTTGCCGTTGACCACGTCCATCACCGCTTCCTGCTCGTTGTCGAAGCCGTTGTACTTGGCCTTGGCGATCAGCTTCTTGGCGACCATCTCGCCGGTGGTGCCGATCTTCGAGGTGATGCGGTACTGGGCGTCGTTCAGGTCCTTGTAGGACTTGATCTTGCCTTCCAGCTCCTTGCGGATCAGCAGGGTCTGGCCGACCACGATGAAGGGCTCGGAGAAGTTGAGGCGCAGGTTGCGCTCCTGGGTCAGGGTCATGCCGGAGCCGATCATGTCGAACTTGTCGGTCAGCAGGGCCGGGATGATGCCGTCGTAGCTGGTGGAAACCAGTTCCAGCTTGACGCCCATCGCCTTGGACATGGCCTTGAGCAGGTCGACTTCGAAGCCAATGATCTCGCCACGCTTGTTGGTCATTTCGAAGGGCATGTAGGTCGGGTCCATGCCGACGCGGAGGGTGCCGCGCTTGACCGCATCATCGACGACGCCAGCGTGTGCCAGGCCGGTGACGGCGCAGGCGGAGAGCAACAGGGATGCGAGAAGCTTCTTCATTCTTACTCCTGATTGGGCAGATCGTTTTATTGTTGGCAGCCCACGGACGACGGGCAGGCGGCAGATGCTAACCGCCCGCGCCGTGGATGGCGAGTCAGAAGCAAGAAGTACGCCAGATTCGGACGGGTGGAGCGCGAGGCCTAGCTTTCCAGCAGGAAGGTGACCGGGCCGTCATTCACCAGGTGCACCTGCATGTCGGCGCCGAAGCGGCCGGTCGCCACCTGCGGGTGCTTGAGGCGCGCCTGCGCCACCAGGTAGTCGAACAACTCCTCGCCCAGGGCGGGCGGGGCGGCGCTGGAAAAGCTCGGGCGCAGGCCGCTGCGAGTGTCGGCGGCCAGGGTGAACTGGGACACCAGCAGCAGGCCGCCCCCCACCGCGCCGAGGGAGAGGTTCATCTTGCCCTCGGCATCGGCGAACACACGGTAGTTGAGCAGCTTGTGCAGCAGCTTGTCGGCGCTGGCCTGGCTGTCCTGGGGCTCGACACCCACCAGCACCAGCAGGCCCTGGTCGATGGCACCGACGGTTTCGCCAGCGACGTCCACGCGGGCCGCGGAGACCCGTTGCAGCAAGCCCTTCATCAGGCCTCTTCTTCCGGCGGCAGGTCCAGCAGGCGGCGGGCGATCTGGTCGGTGGCGCGCACCAGCGCATCGGTGATGCCCGGCTCGGACGCGGCGTGGCCGGCATCACGGACGATCTGCAACTCGCTGTTGGGCCAGGCCTGGTGCAGTGCCCAGGCATTGTCCAGCGGGCAGATCACGTCGTAGCGGCCGTGCACGATGATGCCCGGCAGGTGGGCGATCTTGTGCATGTCGCGCAGCAACTGGTTGGGCTCGAGGAAGGCATCGTTGACGAAGTAGTGGCACTCGATGCGGGAGATGGACAGCGCGCGCATCGGCTCGCTGAAGCGCTCCACCACCGGGCCGCTGGGGCGCAGGGTGGCGGTGCGACCTTCCCAGGTGGACCAGGCCTTGGCGGCGTGCATCTGGGCGATCTGGTCGCTGCCGGTCAGGCGCTTGTGGAAGGCCTGCAGCAGGTCGCCCTGCTCGTCGGCCGGGATCGGCGCGACATAGTCTTCCCAGTAGTCGGGGAACAGGCGGCTGGCGCCACCCGCCTGGTAGAACCAGGTGATCTCCTGGGGACGGCAGAGGAAGATGCCACGCAGGATCAGCGCCTGCACACGTTCCGGGTGTGCCTGGGCATAGGCCAGGGACAGGGTCGAGCCCCAGGAGCCACCGAACAGTACCCACTTGTCGATGCCCAGGTGCTCGCGGATGCATTCCAGGTCGGCCACCAGGTCCCAGGTGGTGTTCTTCTCCAGGCTGGCATGGGGCGTCGAACGGCCACAGCCGCGCTGGTCGAAGGTGACGATGCGGTACAGGTTGGGGTCGAAGAAGCGGCGGCTCAGGGCGTCGCAACCGGAGCCCGGGCCGCCGTGGATGAACACCACCGGCAGGCCGTCGGGCGAACCGCTCTCGTCGACGTAGAGCACATGCGGTTCGTCCACCGCCAGCTCGTGACGGGCGTAGGGCTTAATCTCCGGAAACAAAGTCTGCATTCTGGGCTCCGATACTCTGCGTAAGCTCGACCCCTTGCGGGTCTCCGCCACCTGTCCTGCCGGGCATCATAACGAGGAAAAGGGAGTTAGGCATGTCACCTGGGAAGATGATTTTCGCGATCGCATTGATTCTAGTCGCGCTCACCGGGTGCGGCCGCGATGATCCCGCCGCTGCGCTGGATGCCGCGGTACAGCAGCTGCAGGACAACCTCGAAGCGAAGAAGACCAGCGCGGTGATCGACCAGTTGCACCCGCAGTTCAGCGCCCAGCAGGAGTTCGACCGTGAATGGGCCAAACGCACCATGACGCTGTTGTTCCTGCGGCACAAGAATGTGCGCATCCTGGCCCTGGGCAAGGCCAACCGCATCGACCCGACCTACAGTACCAAGGGCTACACCGAGGCCCAGGTGGGGCTGGCCGGCGCCGAGGGGTTGCTCCCCGACGCCGCGCGACACTACGCCGTGAAGCTCGAATGGTGGCTGGAGGACGGCGAATGGAAACTGGCACGGCTCACCTGGGAATAGCCCCCAAGCTGCAACACCGCATCCGCGCCGCCGGCCTGCTGGTGGAGGCCGGGCGCATCCTGCTGGTCAAGCACGTGGTCGGCGACGACACCTACTGGATACCACCGGGCGGCGGCTTCGAATCGGATACCGATGCCTGCACCCGCGACACGGTGAAGCGCGAGTTCTTCGAAGAGACCGGGCTGGTGGTGGAAGTCGGCCCGCTGGTCTACGTCCGCGAGTTCGCCGAACCGGCCATGGGCCGCTTCCATATGGAGCTGTTCTACCGCATCGACGCCCACCACGGCGAACCCACCCTGGCCAACCTCAAGGGCCTGGGCGGCGACGAGTTCGACATCCGCGAGCTGGCCTGGATCAGCCGCGAAGAACTGGCCGCCCTGCCCTTCTACCCCGCCGAGCTGCTGGACGACACCTGGGACCGCATCGCGCCCACCTTGCCCACCATCCGCCATCTCGGGTTGCAGACCTAGCCCGGAACGGCTCCTGTGGGAGCGAATTCATTCGCGAAAAAAACGAACGGTGGGCTGAAGCGGAGCGCCGCCCGGCCCACCCTACGAGAGTGCCGCTCCGGCCATCGATGGGATTCGCTGCGCTCTTCCCATCCTACGAAAGCCCTTCACCGCATGCCCCTGTAGGGGCGAATTCATTGGCTCTGTCTGCGTTAAGTGTTGCTAGAAGAATTGAGCCCAGCTGATTGCCGAGCTCTGGTGATGTCTCTGGTTTCGCCCCCCCGGGCGAGTCTCTTTTGGCAGTCGTCGGGATGCCGAACCACAAAAAAGGAACCAAAAACGCTTGCCCCATCATCCGGCCCGACTGCGTCGGGTTCCCTCACTCCATCGCCGTTACTCGCTACGCTCGCCCTTCGGGCCGCACTGAAGTGCGTTCGCCGCAAGCGTCGTCTGGGGGCCGGCGCGATGGGCCATCCATGGCCTGGCGCGCCTCTCGCGGCATCCATGCCGCTCGTCCCCCGGCGCAACGACTGCGTTCGGCCTCCTGGAGGGGCGTTGGCGGCTGCCCCACCTTTCTTCGTCCAGCGCATCGCCACGTGGTGCGCACGGGCTTTCGTAGGATGGTGTAGAGCGAAGCGAAACCCATGCGGTGGCGGTGGCACGAACCCTTGGGTGCCCGGAAAAGGCCGTGCTTGAGCGCTTGCATTAAAACCACAACAGCTAACGCAAACAGAGCCAATTCATTCGCCCAAGGGCCGCGAAGTGACCCCGGACCGCAACTATTTCCCGTACCGCTCCCGCCCCCAGGCGAGCATTGCCAGCAGCAGTTGGCGGATGACCTTGCGGGTGGGCACGGCGAGGTCTTCGCGGAAGGCGAAGGGTTCGACTTCGTTCATGTAGGTGCGCTGGGCCAGTTCCAGCTGCACGGCGTGGATGTGCTGGTCGGGCTGGCCATAGTGACGGGTGATGTGGCCGCCCTTGAAACGCCCGTTGAGCACATGGCTGTAGCCCTCGGCGCGGGCGCAGACGCTGACCAGCGCATCGGCCAGGCCGGGGTCGCAGCTGGCGCCGGCGTTGGTGCCGAGGTTGAAGTCCGGCAGGTAGCCATCGAACAGGCGCGGGATGAAGGCGCGGATGGAATGGGCGTCGAACAGCAGGGCGTAGCCGAACTCGCGCTTGAGCCGCGCCAGCTCCTCGGCGATGTGGCCGTGATAGGGCCCCCAGATGCCTTCCAGGTAGCCGGCACGCTCCTCGGCCGAAGGCTCCGCGCCGTCACGGAACAGCGGCTGGCCGTCGAACATCACGTCGGGGAACAGACCAGTGGTGGCGGTGGCGTAGAGCGGCTTGTCGTCCGACGGGCGGTTGAGGTCGATGACGTAGCGCGAGTAGTTGGCGGCCAGCAACCCGGCACCCAGTTCGGCGGCGAAGTCGTAGAGCAGCGGGATGTGCCAGTCGGTGTCGATCAGCGAGCGTGCGCCGTCAACCAGGCCGGCTTCCACCGCCGGGGTCAGGCAGGTGCCGGGGTGCGGCATGCTGATCAGCAGCGGCACGCGGCCGGGGGTGAAGTCGAGGACGTTATCCAAGGTCGATCTCCTGTCCGTGGCGCACCACCCGCTTGGGCAGATCGCCACCGAGCCAATAGGCCAGTTGCGCCGGGCGCTCGATGTCCCAGGCGACGAAGTCGGCGAGCTTGCCCGCCTCCAGGCTGCCGCATCGCTCGGCCAGGCCCAGAGCGCGGGCGGCGTTGAGGGTGACGCCGGCCAGGGCCTCTTCCGGGGTCAGGCGGAACGAGGTGCAGGCCATGTTGAGCATCAGGCGCAGCGACAGCGCCGGCGAGGTGCCGGGGTTGAGGTCGCTGGCCACCGCCATGGCCACACCGTGGCGGCGCAGGGCGTCGATGGGCGGCAGCTGGGTCTCGCGCAGCAGGTAGAAGGCGCCGGGCAGCAGCACGGCGACGGTGCCGGCGGCGGCCATGGCGATGGCGTCTTCCTCGGTCATGTACTCCAGGTGGTCGGCCGACAGCGCGCCATAGCGCGCCGCCAGACTGGAGCCGTGCAGCGACGACAGCTGCTCGGCGTGCAGCTTGACCGGCAGGCCCAGCCCGCGCGCGGCCTGGAACACCCGCTCGACCTGGGCCGGGGAGAAGGCCAGGTGCTCGCAGAAGGCATCCACCGCATCCACCAGGCCTTCACCGGCCAGCTGCGGCAGGATCTCGGTGCATACCCGCTCGATGTAGTCATCGGCACGCCCGGCGTATTCCGGCGGCAGCGCATGGGCGGCCAGGCAGGTGGTGGTCACCGTCAGCGGCAGCGTTTCGGCGAGGCGCCGGGCGACCCGCAGCATCTTGCGCTCGCTGGCCAGGTCCAGGCCGTAGCCGGATTTCACCTCCAGGGTGGTGACGCCGTCGCGCAGCAGCTGCCGGGCGCGCGTCACCGCGCTGGCCAGCAGTTCATCCTCGCTGGCCTCGCGGGTGGCGCGCACGGTGCTGGCGATGCCACCGCCCTTGGCGGCGATCTCGGCGTAGCTGACACCCTCCAGGCGCTGTTCGAACTCGGCGCTGCGGTCGCCGCCGAACACCAGGTGGGTGTGGCAGTCGATCAGCCCCGGGGTGACCCAGGCGCCGCCCAGGTCGATGCGCTCGGCGCCCGTGGTGTCGGGCGCCTCGGCCAGCGGACCGACCCAGCGGATCAGCTCGCCGTCGGTGAGCAGGGCCCCGTCCTCGATCATCGAGTAGCGCCCGCCCTGCAGGGTGGCGAGACGGCAGCCGTGCCAGAACCTCTTCATTGCAATCCTCCTGTCCGTGTGGAAACCGTTTCCAGGGCCGGCCCGTCGCGCAGCAGCGTCACGGCCGAACCGATGTCGGGGGCCAGCCAGCGGTCCTCCTCGTAGGCGGGCACCCGCTCACGCAACAGCGCCCGGGCGGCCGCAGTGCCGGCACCGGTGGCCAGCTCGCCGAGAAACTCCTGGGCCTGGGCGGCCAGCAGGTACTCGATGGCCAGTATCTGCCGGCAGTTGCCCAGAGCGCGGCCGAGCTTCAGCGCGGCACTGGTGCCCAGGCTGAGGTGGTCTTCCTGCAGGCCAGAGGTGACGAAGTTGTCCACCACCGCCGGTTGCGCCAGGTGGCGGTTCTCGCCGGCCAGGGCGGCGGCCACGTACTGCAGGATCATCATCCCCGAGTTGACCCCGGGGCGGCTGACGAGGAAGGCCGGCAGGCCGCTGACCAGCGGGTTGACCAGGCGATCCAGGCGCCGCTCGGCGATACCGCCCAGCTCGGCCACGGCTATGGCCAGGAGGTCGGCGGCCATGGCCACGGACTCGCCATGGGGGTTGGCCTGGGAGATCACCCGGTAGTGGTCCGGCGTGCCCAGCACCAGCGGGTTGTCGTTGGCGGAATTGAGTTCGGTCTCCACCTGGCGCGCGGCGTGGTCGAACTGGTCGCGGCAGGCGCCGTGCACCTGGGGGATCGAGCGGATGCTCAGGGCGTCCTGGGTGCGCAGGCCCTGGCTGGCGGCGATCACCTCGCTGCCGGCGAGCAGTGCGCGCAGGTTGGCGCCGACCTGCTGCATGCCTGGGTGCGGCTTGAGTTCGAGTATCGCCGGGTCGAAGGCGGCGAGCTGGCCGCGCAAGGCCTCGAAGCTCATGGCGCCGATCACGTCGGCCCAGCGCAGCAGGTGCTCCAGGTCGGCCAGGGCCAGGCAGGCCAGGCCGGTCATGCAGGGCAGGCCGTTGACCAGGCAGAGCCCGTCCTTGGCGCCCAGCTGCAGCGGTTGCAGCCCTTCGGCGGCCAGCGCCTGGGCGGCCGGCACCACGGCGCCGCGATGGCTCACCTCGCCGACGCCCAGCAGGGCGATGCCGACATGGGCCATGTGGGTCAGGTAGCCCACCGAGCCCTGGGACGGCACGCGCGGGGTGATGCCGCGGTTGAGCAGGTTGAGCAGCCCTTCCACCACCTGCGGCTGCAGCCCGGACTTGCCCTGGCTGTAGTTGGCGATGGCGCAGCAGATGATGGCGCGGGTCTGCTCGTCCTCCAGAACCGGGCCGACGCCGCAGGCGTGGCTGAGCAGGGTGTTGCGCGACAGCGCGGCGAGCTGGTCGCCCTCCAGCAGGATGTCGCTCAGGGCCCCCAGGCCGGTGCTGATGCCATAGGCGCGCTCGCCACGCTCGACGATGCGGCGGACGATGGCGTGGGCGTTGTCGATGCGTGCCCAGGCAGCTGGCGACAACTCCAGGCGGTGGCCGCCTCGGGCCACGGCCACCACGTCGCGCCAGCGCAGCGCGCCGTCACCGAAGACGGTGGTTCCGAGGGCGGCGGGGTTGGTCTTCACGATGTCCATGCCGCCCTCACAGGTTGGCCACGCGGCGCTGGACGAAACGGTCGACGTAGTCGTCAGCGGGCTGGTGGAGGATTTCACGGGGCGCGCCGACCTGGATCAGCTGGCCGTCCTTGAGGATGGCGATGCGGTTGCCGATGCGCACCGCCTCGTCGAGGTCGTGAGTGATGAAGACGATGGTCTTGTTCAGGCCCTTCTGCAGCTCCAGCAACTGGTCCTGCATGTCGGCGCGGATCAGCGGGTCGAGGGCGCTGAAGGCTTCGTCCATGAGAATGATGTCGGTGTCCGCCGCCAGCGCCCGGGCCAGGCCCACGCGCTGGCGCATGCCGCCGGACAGCTGGTGCGGGTAGGACTTCTCGTAGCCGGCCAGGCCGACCGTGGTGATCCAGTGCTGGGCGCGCTCCTGGCACTGCGCCTTGCTCTCGCCGCGCACCTTGAGGCCATAGGCGACATTGTCCAGCACGCTCTTGTGCGGCAGCAGGCCGAAGCTCTGGAACACCATGCTGATCTTGCGCCGACGGAAGTCGCGCAGGGCCTGCATGTCGTAGCGCAGGATGTCCTCGTCATCCACCAGGATCTCGCCGCTGGTGGGGTCGATCAGGCGGTTGAAGTGGCGCACCAGGGTGGATTTTCCCGAGCCGGACAGCCCCATGATGACGAAGATTTCCCCCGCCTCGATGGACAGCGACAGGTCGTTGACCCCCACCACGCAGCCGGTGGCGGCCAGAACCTCGGCCTTGCTGCGCCCCTGGCGGATCAGCGCCATGGCCTCCTCCGCACGCGGGCCGAAGATCTTGTAGACGTTCTTCACCTGGATCTTGCTCATTGGCTGGCCTCATGGCGGGAGCGGCCGTAGGCCTGGGTGATGCGGTCGAAGACCACGGCGAGGATGACGATGGCCAGGCCCGCCTCCAGGCCCTTGCCGACGTTGAGCGTCTGGATGCCGATGAGCACGTCCTCGCCCAGGCCCCGAGCGCCGATCATGGAGGCGATCACCACCATCGACAGCGCCATCATGGTGGTCTGGTTGACCCCGGCCATGATGCTCGGCAGCGCCAGCGGCAATTGCACGCCGAACAGTTGCTGCCAGCGGTTAGCGCCGAAGGCGTTGACCGCCTCCATCACCTCGCCGTCCACCTGGCGGATACCCAGGTCGGTGAGGCGGATCAGCGGCGGTGCGGCGTAGATCACCGTGGCGAAGATGGCCGGTACCTTGCCCAGGCCGAAGAGCATCAGCACCGGGATCAGGTACACGAAGCTGGGCATGGTCTGCATGATGTCCAGCAGCGGCATCAGCAGCGCCCGCAAGCGGTTGCTGCGCGCCGAGAGGATGCCCAGCGGGATGCCGATCAGCACCGAGATGAAGGTGGCCACCAGCATCAGCGCCAGGGTCTGCATGAGCTTGTCCCACAGCCCCACCGCGCCCACCAGGAACAGCAGGCCGGTGATCACCAGGGTCGGCAGGACGCGGCGGGTGGCGTGCCAGGCGATGGCCGCCACCAGCGCCAGCATCAGCCACCAGGGCGTGGCGCGCAGCAGCCACTCCAGGTTGACGATGGCCCACAGCAGGGTGTCGGAGATGTGCCGGAACACATCCCCGTAGTTGGTCACCAGCGCATCGACCCAGCGGTTGACCCAGTCAGCGATGGAAAATGTGAAGCGTTCGGGAAACATGGGGAGCTCTCTCCGGATGGGTGGATGCGGCTGGCGGTTTCAGGCGGTCAGAGCGAGGCGTCGACCTTCTTCGCCGCATCCTCGCTGACCCAGGCGTGCCAGACCTCCGGGTGCTCCTTGAGGAAGGCCTTGGCGAGCTTGTCCGAGGCGATCTTCTCCTTGGCCATGCGTGCCAGGTTCTGGTTCAGCAGGTCGATGGGCAGGTTGACCTTCTTGAGCATTTCCACCAGTTCGGGCGCCTCATCGTGGAAGACCTTCGACAGGCCCACCTGGATGGTCACGCGCTTGTCGACGCCGGGCTTCTCGTCCAGTTTCACCAGGTCGGCCTGGCCCATCAGCGGCGTCGGCGACCAGTAGTAGAAGAGAATAGGCTCGCCACGGCGGTAGCTGGACAGCACCGCGGCATCCAGCGCCGGGCCGGTGCCGGGGCGGAAGTTGGTGAATGTGTCTTCGAGGCCGTAGTCCTTGAGCATCTCGCTGTTTTCCAGCTCGCAGGTCCAGCCGGCCGGGCAGTTGTAGAAGCGGCCCTTGGACGGCTCTTCCGGGTCGCGGAACAGCTCGGCGTACTGGCCCAGGTCGGCGATGGCCTTGAGCTTCGGCGCCTTGGCTTCCAGGCCGCGCTTGGCGTCGCCTTCCACCAGGTAACGCGGCACGTACCAGCCTTCCACGGCGCCGACGATCGGAGCACCCACGCCCACCACCTTGCCGGCCTTCTCGGCCTTGTTCCAGGCGTCGCTACGGCCGATCCACTCCTCGGCGAAGATCTGGATGTCGTTGTTGCCCAGGGCCTGCTCCATGGTGATGGAGTTGCCCGGCAGGCTGTCGCTCTCGCAGCCGTAGCCTTGCTTGAGGATGATCTGCAGCAGGTCGGTGAGCAGCATGCCGCTCTCCCAGTTGAGGCCGGCGAACTTCACCGGTTTGCCGGCTCCGCACCAGCTTTCGGCCTGGGCGGTCCCATGGCCCGCCAGCAGCCCCACGGCACACACCAGGCCCAGCATTTTCTTGATGAATCGCATGTTCCGACGCTCCTTGAACTTGGTAAGGGTTAAGGCAGAGCAAATGCCCGGAGGGCAGGCCATCGGTTTCCGGGCAGGAAACCGGCAAGAGCCGGTTCCCGTACGTCGGCGACGACGAATTATCGTGAATGGCGGGTACGCCCAGGCGCCCCGCTCATCCCGCGTACGACCACTCAGTCATCCAGACTCAACACGGACGGCATCTCCTGCCGCCCCTCACCAGCGCCCGGCCGCACCCAGATGAACCAGGCGATGACCAGCAGGGCGATCCACACCGCGCCTACCTGCAGCGCGGCCTCACAGCGGTCACCGCTCCAGGCGGTGACCTGACGGATTGAAGTCCCCTCTACAGCACCATCGCCGCCACCCAGCCGAAGGCCAGCAAAGGCAGGTTGAAGTGCAGGAAAGTCGGTATGACAGTGCCCCATATGTGATCGTGCTGGCCGTCGGCAGCCAGCCCAGCCGTCGGCCCCAACGTGGAGTCGGAGGCTGGCGACCCCGCATCGCCCAGGGCAGCAGCAGTGCCCACCAGGGACAGGGTCGCCAGAGGCGAGAAGCCGAAGCCTATCGCCAGTGGCACGTAGATGGCGGCGATGATCGGCACGGTGGAAAAGGACGAGCCGATACCCATGGTGATCAGCAGCCCTACCAACAGCATCATGAACGCCGCCAGCGCGCGGTTGCCGCCCACCAGTTCGGCGGAATGGGCCACCAGGGACTGGATTTCACCGGTGGCCTTCATCACCCCGGCGAATCCCGAGGCGGCGATCATGATGAAGCCCACCAGGGCCATCAGCCGCATGCCCTGGAGGAAGACCCCGTCCTGTTC
Organism: Pseudomonas sp. zfem005; assembly: GCF_032621735.1. Lineage (NCBI taxonomy): Bacteria > Pseudomonadati > Pseudomonadota > Gammaproteobacteria > Pseudomonadales > Pseudomonadaceae > Pseudomonas > Pseudomonas sp. zfem005. Next base: position 250,065 of record NZ_JAVYJE010000006.1, read on the forward strand.
GTTCCAGCGGATCACCCCGCTCATGGACACCAGCGAGAACCCCACCAGGCCGCCAAACACCATCGAGCCGGTCCAGAGCTGCACCACCAGGGCCAGTACCAGCGCCAGCAGCACCATCGTCAACTGCCGGCGAGACAGGCGCGCCGGGGCCTCGCCCTCCTCCCCCGCCACCGGCCGGTCGGCATAGACGCGAGGCTGGCGGTAGCTCCAGAGCAGCGCCAGTAGCAGGCCGAACACCATGCCAAGCGCCGGGATCAGCATGGCAACCGGCGCCATCTCGCGGGACACCAACTGGCCACTGCCGGCACCGTTGATGTTGGCCACCAGGATGTCGTTGAGAAAGATCGAGCCGAAGCCCAACGGCAAGGTCATGTAGGTGGTCGTGATGGCGAAGGTGATCGCGCATGCCACCGCCCGGCGGTCGAGTTGCAGCCGGTTCATCACGTGCAGCAGGGGCGGCACCAGCAGGGGGATGAACGCAATGTGCACCGGCACCAGGGTTTGCGAGGCGACGCCGGCCAGCACCATGGACAGCAGGATGGCCCACTTGATGAAGCGCCCCCCGCCCTCGCCCAGCCGGCTGGTCAGGTTGGTGGACAACCGCTGGGACAGGCCGGTACGGGACAACGCTATGGCGAAGGCCCCCAGCGTCGCGTACGCAAGGGCCACGGGGGCACCGCCACCCAGGCCTTCATTGAAGGACTTCACCACCGTTTCCATCGGCAGGCCGGCGAACAGCCCGCCCACCAGTGCCGAGGCGATCAGGGCGAAGACCACCGAGACCCTCAGCATGCACAAAGCAACCATGACCAGTACGGCCAGGATGATCGCGTTCATAACCACTCCTTGTTCTTGTTCTGTCAGACGGGCCGAGCGCACGGCCCGCTGGGGTGGGGGGTGGGCTCAGAGGCTCGGTAGCAAGCCCGGCGGCACCAGGGCATTGAGGCAGCCGCTGGCCAGCAGCGCGCTGGCGGCCTCGATGTCCGGGGCGAAGAAACGATCCTCCTGGTAGTAGGGCACCTGGCCGCGCAGCAGGGCGCGGGCCTCTTCCAGCTTCGGCGAGCTCTTCAGCCCTTCGCGGAAGTCCAGACCCTGGCAGGCGCCCAGCCACTCCACGGCGAGGATGCCGCGCACGTTCTCGGCCATGGCCCAGAGGCGCTTGCCGGCGTTCGGCGCCATGGAGACGTGGTCTTCCTGGTTGGCCGAGGTGGGCAGGCTGTCGACGCTGTGCGGATGGGCCAGCGCCTTGTTGTCGCTGGCCAGGGCGGCAGCGGTGACCTGGGCGATCATGAAGCCCGAGTTGACCCCGCCGTTGGCTACCAGGAAGGGCGGCAGCTGCGACATGTGCTTGTCCATCATCAGCGAGATGCGCCGCTCGGACAGCGAGCCGATCTCGGCGATGGCCAGGGCCAGGTTGTCGGCGACCAGGGCCACGGGCTCGGCGTGGAAGTTGCCACCGGAGACCACGTCACCCTGCTCGGCGAACACCAGCGGGTTGTCGGATACGGCGTTGGCCTCCACCTCCAGCACCTCGGCGGCCTGGCGCATCTGGGTCAGGCAGGCGCCCATCACCTGCGGCTGGCAGCGCAGGGAGTACGGGTCCTGCACCTTGTCGCACTGGGCGTGGGAGCGGGCCACCTCGCTGCTCTCGGTGAGCAGCGCGCGGTAGGCGGCGGCGGCGTCGATCTGCCCGCGCTGGCCACGGGCGGCATGGATGCGCGCATCGAAGGGCGCCCGCGAGCCAAGCATGGCCTCGACGCTGAGGCCACCACACACGGTGGCGGCGGCGAACAGGTCCTCGGCCTCGAACAGCCCGCGCAGCGCATAGGCGGTGGAAGCCTGAGTGCCGTTGAGCAGGGCCAGGCCCTCCTTGGCGGCCAGGGTCAGCGGCTCCAGCCCGGCGATGGCCAGGGCTTCGGCGGCCGGCAGCCACTGGCCCTTGTGGCGGGCGCGGCTCTCGCCGAGCAACAGCAGGGACATGTGCGCCAGGGGGGCGAGGTCGCCGGAGGCGCCCACCGAGCCCTTGAGCGGAATGTGCGGGTAGACCTCGGCGTTGATCAGGGCGATCAGCGCGTCGATCACCTTGCGACGGATGCCGGAGAAGCCACGGGCCAGGCTGTTGACCTTGAGCAGCATGATCATCCGCACCAGGGCGTCGTCCAGCGGCTCGCCGACACCGGCGGCGTGGGACAGCACTAGGGAGCGCTGCAGCTTCTCCAGGTCCTCGCGGGCGATGCGGGTGGAGGCCAGCAGGCCGAAGCCGGTGTTGATGCCGTAGGCGGTACGGTCCTCGGCGATGATGCGCTCGACGCAGGCGACGCTGGCCTCGATGGGCGCGTCGGCGCTGGCGTCCAGGCTCACGCGTACCGGCCCGAGGTGGACCTTGCGCAGTTGGGCCAGGGTCAGTTGGCCGGGGTGCAGATGGAGGTCGAACATGCTCATTCCCCCTTGCCGATCATCGGCAGGTTGAGGCCCTGCTCGCGGGCGCAGTCGATGGCGATGGGGTAGCCGGCGTCGGCATGGCGCATCACGCCGGTGCCCGGGTCGTTGGTCAGCACGCGGGCGATGCGCGCGGCGGCTTCGTCGGTGCCATCGCAGACGACGACCATCCCCGAGTGCTGGGAGAAGCCCATGCCCACGCCACCGCCGTGGTGCAGCGACACCCAGGTGGCGCCGCTGGCGGTGTTCAGCAAGGCGTTGAGCAGCGGCCAGTCGGACACGGCGTCGGAGCCGTCCTGCATGGCTTCGGTCTCGCGGTTGGGGCTTGCGACCGAGCCGGAATCGAGGTGGTCGCGACCGATGACGATGGGCGCCGACAGCTCGCCGCTGCGCACCATCTCGTTGAACGCCAGGCCCAGCTTGGCGCGCTGGCCCAGGCCGACCCAGCAGATGCGCGCCGGCAGGCCCTGAAAGGCGATGCGTTCGCGGGCCATGTCCAGCCAGCGGTGCAGGTGGGCATCGTCGGGGATCAGCTCCTTCACCTTGGCGTCGGTCTTGTAGATGTCCTGCGGGTCACCGGAGAGCGCCGCCCAACGGAAGGGGCCAACGCCGCGGCAGAACAGCGGGCGGATGTAGGCCGGGACGAAGCCGGGGAAGTCGAAGGCGTTGGCAACGCCCTCTTCCTTGGCCATCTGGCGGATGTTGTTGCCGTAGTCGAAGGTGGGGATGCCCTGCTTCTGGAAGTCGAGCATGGCCTGCACGTGCACGGCCATGGACTGCTTGGCGGCCTTGACCACGGCAGCGGGTTCGCTCTGCGCGCGGTCGCGGTACTCCTCCCAGGTCCAGCCGGCCGGCAGGTAGCCGTTGAGCGGGTCGTGGGCGCTGGTCTGGTCGGTGACCATGTCCGGGCGCACGCCGCGGCGCACCAGCTCGGGGAGGATCTCGGCGGCGTTGCCGTGCAGGGCGATGGAGATGGCGCGGCCTTCGGCGGTGTACTTGGCGATGCGCGCCAGGGCGTCGTCGAGGTCACTGGCCTGCTCGTCGACGTAGCGGGTCTTCAGACGGAAGTCGATGCGGCTCTGCTGGCATTCGATGTTCAGCGAAGAGGCGCCGGCCAGGGTCGCCGCCAGGGGCTGGGCGCCGCCCATGCCGCCGAGGCCGGCGGTGAGTACCCAGCGACCGGCGAGCTTGCCGTCGTAGTGCTGGCGGCCCGCCTCGACGAAGGTTTCATAGGTGCCCTGGACGATGCCCTGGCTGCCGATGTAGATCCAGCTGCCGGCGGTCATCTGGCCGTACATGGCCAGGCCCTTGGCGTCCAGCTCGTTGAAGTGTTCCCAGGTCGCCCAGTGGGGCACCAGGTTGGAGTTGGCGATCAGCACGCGCGGGGCGTTGGCGTGGGTCTTGAACACCCCGACCGGCTTGCCGGACTGCACCAGCAGGGTTTCGTCCTCGTTCAGCTCCTTGAGGGTGCGGACGATGGCGTCGTAGCACTCCCAGTTGCGCGCAGCACGACCGATACCGCCGTACACCACCAGCTCCTTGGGGTTCTCGGCCACTTCCGGGTCCAGGTTGTTCATCAGCATGCGCAGCGGCGCTTCGGTCAGCCAGCTCTTGGCGTTGAGCTGGGTACCGCGGGGAGCGCGGATCTCGACATCACGGAATTTGGTCATGGCAGGCTCCTGGGAGACGTGGAGTGCAGATGGACGGGTTCGTGCCCGGGATATCTACACACATATGAACTTGTACATACAAGCATATGCAAGTGAAAGGCCAGTTCGGAGAAGCGCTCCTCACTGCATCGCAAGGAACCGCTGTACGCCGCGAATGGCGGGGCCCAGAGCAAACGCGAAATGTTCGGGGGTGGACCGCAAGGAAGGTAGCCGACCTGTTACCGGGTCGCTTTCCTGGGGCAAAGAGCCTCCTTCGGCGCACGGTAATGGGGCATTCGGTAACGCGGCGGGGGAAAAGGGGGGGGGGAACACAGGTGGAGCCGGGCGATGTTCCGCCGAGGCACGAAAGCGGGACCAGGCCATGAACCGTTGGGCCTCGCTGCGCTCGGCGCCAACCTACGGCATCGAGTCCAACGTGGAGAACAAGGGGATCAGCGTGGTTGCAGCTCGATCAGGCAGCAATCCACCACGGCCAGCGCATCGAGCACCAGCTCGCGCAGCGTGCCATTCCCTTCCAGGTGCAGGCAGTCATGGCGACCGAGGTGCAGTGTTTCGCCCCCGTCCAGGCGCGCTTCCAGCCCTTCGCCGGCGCTGAACAGCAGCAGGGTGTCGGCGGCGCTGAACAGGCGTAGCGGCCCGTTGACGCGCTGCCACTGCAGGCGGCCGGTGAAGCGCTGCGGGGCATAGATGAGGTTGAAGTCGCGGATGGCGCCGCCCAGCAGCTCGCACTGCACGCGACTGCCGCCGTCGAAGGCGAAGGCGTCACCGGCCGTCAGCTCGCGGGACGGGACGTTGTCCACCACCAGGCGCATGCCGGCGCCCTCCAGCACGGTGATGACGCGCTGGTAACCGGTGAAGGCGGAAAAGGGCCCGGGCTGGCCGACATCGGCGATGGACAGGCGCCAGCCGAAACCGTCGAGGTCGGCGCCGCCGTCGCGGAGGATCTCCTGGGTGGAGCCGGCGCCGTTCTTCCACGGCATGCGCGGGTAATCGGCGGCGCGCAGCACGCGGGGCAGGCTCATGAGCCGAACCGCCCTTCGAGGCGGTAGCGCGAGCCCGGGTAGAGCAGGCGTGCGCTGGTGACGGTATTGCGGCCCGACCAGGTGCGGCGGCGGATCAGCAGGCAGGGTTCGCTGCGCTCGATCAGCAGCAGGCGGCACTCGTCGGCCTCGGCGAGGATCGCCTCGACCACGTGCTCGCCCTCGGTGAGCGGCGCCACCTGGGACAGGTAGGCGTGAGGCGTCTGCTGGGTGAAGTCCTGCTTGAGGTAGTCCGGCGCCACCGTGGCGTTGACGTAGCGGTCCTCGATCTGCACCGGCACGTCGTTCTCGTAATGCACGATGAGCGAATGGAACACCCGCTGCCCCTCGCGCACGTCCAGCGCCAGGGCACGCTCGGAGCCGGCCAGTTCCTCGCCCAGGGCGATCACTTCGCAGCGGTGCGCATGGCCCCGCGCAGTGATTTCCTCGGCGATGTTGTGCACCTCGAACAGTGCCGCCTGGCCCTTGGGCTCGGCGACGAAGGTGCCGACGCCCTGCATCCGCACCAGGTAGCCGTCGGCAGTCAGCTCGCGCAGGGCGCGGTTGACGGTCATGCGGCTGACGCCCAACTCGTTGACCAGCTCGCTCTCGGAGGGCACGCGATGGTGCGGCGGCCAGGTGCCGTCGTCGATCTGCCGGCAGATCATCTGCTTGACCCGTGCGTAGAGCGGCGCAGGCGCCTCGCCGGGCTGGACGGCGAAGGACGGGATATCGACAGGCGGATTGGGCACGGGAACACTCCTTGGCGGCACGCTCGGCTGGTCGGCCGGGGAACAGGGCGAGTTTACGGTCTCGATATACGTCTGTATATGTATATACAAATAACAACCCTCGCAGGTCGCCAATCATGCCAGCCTTCTTCACCGAACGAGCCCTGTTGCCCCAGGGCTGGGCCAGGGACGTCCGTTTCGAGGTGGCCGCGGATGGTCGCCTGAGCCGCGTGGAAGCAGGCGCCACGGCCGATGGCGCCGAGTGTCTGAACGGCCCGGTGGTACCGGGCATGCCCAACCTGCACTCCCACGCCTTCCAGCGCGCCATGGCCGGGCTGGCCGAGGTGGCGGGCGACCCCAACGACAGCTTCTGGACCTGGCGCGACCTGATGTACCGCCTGGTCGGCCGCATGGAGCCGGAGCAGGTGGAGGTGATCGCCCGCCAGCTCTACATCGAGATGCTCAAGGCCGGCTTCACCGGCGTCGCCGAATTCCATTACCTGCACCACGACCGCGACGGACGCCCCTATGCCGACCCGGCGGAGCTCGCCCTGCGCATCAGCCAGGCCGCCAGCCGCACCGGCATCGGCCTGACCCTGCTGCCGGTGCTCTACAGCCACGCCGGCTTCGGCGGCCAGGCGCCCAACGAGGGCCAGCGCCGCTTCATCAACTCCACCGATGGCTACCTCGCCCTGCAGCAGCGCCTGCGCGCAGCACTGCCCGCCGGGCAGGTGCTGGGCACCTGCTTCCACTCGCTGCGGGCGGTGACACCGGAGCAGATCGGCGCCGTGCTGGCGGCGGACCCGGGCGACACACCCATCCACATCCACATCGCCGAGCAGCGCAAGGAAGTGGACGACTGCCTCGCCTGGAGCGGCCGCCGCCCGTTGCAGTGGTTGTACGAGAACGTCGACGTGGATCCGCGCTGGTGCCTGGTCCACGCCACCCACGCGGAAGCCGACGAGGTCGAAGCGATGGCCCGCAGCGGCGCGGTGGCGGGCCTGTGCCTGACCACCGAAGCCAACCTGGGCGACGGCATCTTCCCGGCGGTGGACTACCTGGCCCAGGGCGGACGCTTCGGCATCGGCTCCGACAGCCATGTGTCGGTCAGCCCAGTAGAAGAACTGCGCTGGCTGGAATACGGCCAGCGCCTGCGCGACCAGCGCCGCAACCGTCTGCACCAGGCGAATCAGCCCCGCGTGGGCGACGCCCTCTACCAGGCGGCGCTGAGCGGTGGCGCCCAGGCCCTAGGCCAGCCCACCGGCGCCCTGGCAGCAGGCCAGCGTGCGGACTGGCTGGTGCTGGACGGCAACGACCCCTACCTCGCCACCGCCCAGGACGACGCGCTGCTCAACCGCTGGCTGTTCGCCGGCGGTGATCGCCAGGTGCGGGACGTGATGGTGGCGGGACGCTGGGTGGTGCAGGACGGCCGTCACCCCGAGGAAGAGGCGACGGCGCGGGAGTTCGCCGGCGTGTTGCGATCCCTGTTGGGCTAGGGGATCAACGCGGCATCTTGTCGTCCGGCGTACGCCAGATCAGGCCATCGGTGTCGTAACCCTGGTCGCGGGCCAGCTTCAGCAGGTGCGCGCGAGTGTGTTCCGGCACCTCGGGGGTGCGTGACAGCAACCAGAGGTAGGTGCGGTCCGGGTGGCCCACCAGCGCGGTCTGGTAACCGTCATCCAGGTAGAGCACCCAGTACTGGCCCTTGGTGAGGTCCGGCGCCAGGCGGCTGAACCAGTTATCGAAGCGCACCCAGAGCTTGTCGGTCTGCCCGGCGACCTGGGGCACGGCCTGGCCCTGGGCTTCCTGCCATTCGCCTTCGGCGGTACGGCAACGGTTGAGCACGCCGACCGCGCCATCCGGCTGCAGGCTGTAGTGGGCTTCGGATTGTGCGCAATGGCGCTGGAAGAACATCGGCAACCGCGCCAGTTCGTACCAGGTGCCCTGGTAGCGTTGCAGATCCACCGAGCCCACCGTGCGCGGTGGCGCAGCGGGCTCGCTGGAGCCGGCGCAACCGGCCAGCAGCAGCGCGCCAAGCAGCAGCGCAAGACGGATCATTTCAGGCCCTGCCCTTGGTACATCATCACCTTGTCGCCGGCGAACTGGATGCTGATGAAGGCCTTCTGGTCGCCCCAGGTGCAGCTGGTCAGGCCCACGGCGCCGGAGCACTCGGTGGGTTCGCCGATGATCTGCTCGACCTCGGCCTTGGCCATGCCGGCCTTGATCTTCGAATAGTTCTCCTGGTTGATCTTGTTGCAGGCGACGAGCGCGACGCAGACGGACAGCAGGGCGAGGATGCGCAGTTGCATGAATGACTCCGTGGTGTGGGGAATACCGCGGCAAGCTTGGCACAGCGCCACGGGGAATGCCCATTGGAGTCAGAAGCGCGAGCCGGGTTCCTTGAGGAAAGCGGCTTCCTCGACGCTGGAGGCACGGCCGAGGATGGCGTTGCGATGGGGGAAGCGGCCGAAGCGGGCGATCACCGCGTGGTGGCGCACGGCGTAGTCGAGGAAGTCGTCGAACAGCTCGCGCTCGGCAGGGGAAACGGCATCGCGCAGGGCGGTGTAGCGCTGCACGGCCAGTTCCTGGGTGGCCAAATCCTCGGCGTGCTCGAAGACGATCTCGACGAACACCCGGCGGATCGGCGTGAGCTGCGCATCCAGGCCCCGGGCGATGCCGTCGCGCACCAGTGCCAGGGCACGGCTGTCGCCGGCATAGGCGCGGGGCTGGTCACGGAAGAGCATGCGCGGCAGCTGGTCCAGCAGCAGGATCAGCGCCAGCCAGCCCTCGGGCTGTTCCGCCCAGTCGGCCAGGCCGCCGTCCAGCGCCTGCTCCACCTGGGGGCCGAAGCACTGGCGGGCGTGTTGGTCCTGGCTGTCGCGCTTGCCGAACCACAGGCCCTGGCGCGCGGCAGCCGTCTCGGCAGCGTCGGCGAAATCGCCGAACCACCAGTCGAGCAATGGCTGCCAGGGCTGCATGGCTTATTCCTGGTGGTAGCCGGTAACGCGCTCGACTTCTTCCTTGGAACCCAGGAACACCGGCACGCGCTGGTGCAGGGAGGTGGGCTGGATGTCGAGGATGCGCTGGCGACCATCGGTGGAGGCGCCGCCGGCCTGCTCGATGATGAAGGACATCGGGTTGGCTTCGTACATCAGGCGCAGCTTGCCGGGCTTCTCCGGCTCACGGGCGTCCCAGGGGTACATGAACAGGCCGCCACGGGTGAGGATGCGGTGCACGTCGGCCACCATGGAGGCGATCCAGCGCATGTTGTAGTTCTTGCCCAGCGGGCCTTCCTTGCCGGCCAGCAGCTCGTCCACGTAGCGCTTGACCGGGGCTTCCCAGTGGCGCTGGTTGGACATGTTGATGGCGAATTCAGCGGTGGCGGTCGGCACGCGGATGTCGTCGTGGGTCAGTACGAAGCTGCCCAGCTCGCGGTCCAGGGTGAAGCCCTTGACGCCGTCGCCCAGGGTCAGCAGCAGCATGGTCTGCGGGCCGTAGATGGCGTAGCCGGCGGCCACCTGCTTGGTGCCCGGCTGCAGGAAGGCCTGCTCGTTGAGGCTGTCGTTCTGGGAGAGGTACTCGTCCGGGCAGCGCAGCACCGAGAAGATGGTGCCGACCGAGACGTTGACGTCGATGTTGGAAGAGCCGTCCAGCGGGTCGAATACCAGCAGGTACGCGCCCTTGGGGTACTTGCCGGGGATCTGGTAGGCGTTGTCCATCTCTTCGGAGGCCATGCCGGCCAGGTGGCCGCCCCACTCGTTGGCTTCCAGGAGGATTTCGTTGGAGAGCACGTCGAGCTTCTTCTGTACCTCGCCCTGTACGTTCTCGGTGCCCATGCTGCCGAGCACGCCGCCGAGGGCGCCCTTGGAAACGGCATGGCTGATTTCCTTGCACGCACGCGCCACGATCTCGATGAGGAAGCGCAGATCGGCAGGGGTGTTGTGGCTACGGGTCTGCTCGATCAGATAGCGACTCAGGGTTACGCGGGACATGGAAGAGGCTCCGGAGGGGAAGTAAAAACGCGCGCAGTTTAGCGCGACTCGCGCCGCAATGCTGCAAGCCGCTCGGCAGCCTTCTGCAATGCCCGGAGCAGAGGCGCCGGAGGCCTTCTGGGCGGCACGCAGAAACATCTGACGCAGCAAACGCCAACTGGTTCAGCGACGGCTCAGAGACTCACCCGGGCCAGCGCGCAGACCTGGTTGCGGCCGTTGCGCTTGGCGTCGTACAGCGCGGCATCGGCCACCTGCAGCAGCTCGTCGAGGCTCTGCCCCTGGCTGGGCCAGATGGCCAGGCCGGCGGACAGGGTCACGTGCAGCTTGCCGCCACGGGTGGCCAGGCCGGTATCGGCCAGTTCGCGACGGATGGCTTCCAGGCGCAGGCGCGCCTCTTCGCTGTCGGCCCCGGGCAGGATCAGCAGGAACTCCTCGCCGCCGATGCGGAACACCGCGTCGGTGCTGCGCAGGCTGCATTCCAGGAAGCCGGCGACGCCCTTGAGCACGTCGTCGCCCACCAGGTGGCCGTGGCGGTCGTTGAGCTGCTTGAAGTGATCCAGGTCGATCAGGGCCAGGGCGATGGGGGTTTCCTCACGGAGGCTGCGGGCCTGCTCGCGGGCGAAGAATTCGTTGAGGTAGCGGCGGTTGTAGAGCCCGGTGAGCGGGTCGCAGAGGGCCTGCTCCTGCAACTGCTCATGCAGGCTGGAGATGGTGAGCAGGCGTTGCTCGCTCAGGGCCAGGGCCTCAGCCAGTTGCAGCTCGCTGCGGTGGCGCTCGGTCACCTCGCGCAGGTAGGCCATCCGCCCCAGCACATGGCTACCGGTGCGGGTGACCCGCTCGATGGCCCGGGCGCGCACCTCGAAGTAACGCGGCGGCTCGCCCAGGGTCAGCATCGGCTCGCCACCGGCCTGCGCCTGCAGCAGGCCATGCAGTTCGACGCCGATCACCGGCCAGCCCAGCAGCGCCCTGCCCTGCCAGCCGTTACGCAAGCCCGCCAGGCGCAGCGCGGCGGGGTTGGCCTCGATCACGCGGCCCTTGGCATCGATCACCAGCACCGGATCGGGCAGCTCCTCCAGCAACAGGTGGCGCGCCACCGGCAACAGGTCGAACAGGCGCACACCGAGGATCAGCCAGGAAAATGCCAGCAGGGTGAAGGCGAAGCTGAAGGGCGTCGGGTCGAAGCCGAACAGGGTCCAGCCGAACACCACGTAGCTGATGTTGGCCGACCAGGGCACGCAGGTGACCACGACGAAGGCAAGGTAGTGGCGACGATGCAGGCCGTGGCTGGTGATCACCGCGCGGCTCACCACCGCCAGGCAGAACAGCATCAGCACATAGACGTACACCGCGGTGCCGTGGAACAGCACACCGTGCTCGTACACCACCGGCGCACCCGGCAGGCTGGAAGCCGGCGCCGTGGCCGGGCCATAGAAGGCCTGCCAGGGGTTGAGCAGCGCCAGGCCCCAGACCGCCAGCGGCGCGATCGCCAGGGGCAGGTAGCGCTGCGGCGCCAGAGGCTCGCGGATGCTGTTGACGTATTGCCAGAGGAACACCGCCCAGAGCGTGGGCACGGCGACGATCCCCGGCCAGGCCATGCTGGCCCAGAACACCTTGCACGAGGCGCCCTGGGCGGCCAGTTCGAGGCCGGCGGTGGTCAGCCACCAGAGAATGCAGACATGCAGGACGACGAAGCTGGCGCGGCCCGGGAAGTAGCGCTGGCGGCCGATCCAGCGGGCCAGGAACATGATGCCGACGCTCAGCATCCCGGTGAACAGGACGGGAGTGGTCAGCGCCCAGCCGGAGCCGCTGCACATGCTCATGCCGGGCGCCCCACGGCGAGCCGACGAATGACCGGCCGCCCGAAGAAGGACGGGCCCAAGAGGCGGGCAGCTTGCAGCTGCGAAATGAAGTCGAGCACCGGTCGTACCTGACGCAAAGGAACGTTGCGCGACCCCTGTCGCGCAACGGCGCCAAGATACAGCAAAAAGCCAGTATCTACGTGACAACTTCGCTCAGCGAGCGGCCTCAGGCCCCCTTGCTTTGGCCCTTCAGCAGGCTCAGCGCCATCAGCACCAGAAGCCCCACGCCCAGCAACAGGACGGCCCACAGGCCGATGCGCTTCCAGGCCAATGCCGAGCCCTTCTCCTCGGCCACCACCACCGCCTTGGCCTCGGCCAGGCGCAGGTCGCCATCGGGCTGGGCGCTGCCCATCTTCGCCAGGCTGCCGGGGCCGTAGCCGGGCACCAGGGTGGTCAACGGCAGTTCGGCGCTGGCCGCGCCGGGCTTGCCGACGGCCAGGGTATAGGGCGGCGTGCCCCGGGCCAGGAACACCAGTTGCAGCGCACGCATGCCTACCTGCAGGGTCGGGGCCTTGGCGCCGAAGCCGCCGGCGCGCTGGTCCACGCTCATCTTCAGGTGCTGCACCGGCATCCAGCCGTCCAGTTCGAGCCGGTCGTGCAGCACCTCCTTGCCGTCCTTGGGCAGGCGGTAGAGCAGCCCGGAGGTCAGCGCCTGCCATTGCGCGGTGTCGTTGCTCCGCGCCTGGAGCCGCACCGGCGCCAGGGTATTGGCCTGTTCGAGGGAGAACTTCAGGCTCTCCACCGGCAACGGCAACGGCAGGTCCCAGCTGTACTCGCCGGCCGCCGGGCTGCCAGCGGGCAGCGGGTCGGACCAGACCATCGGCGCCGGGCTGCTTTCCTGGCGGGCACCGGTGACCCGCGCTTCGGTGAGCAACGGCGCTTCGCGGTCCAGCCAGAGCAGGCGCAGGTAGCGCGCCTTGTGCCCGGGCAGGGTCACTTCACGCTGGTAGATATGGTCGTTGCCGAAGCTCAGCCGGGCGATCTGCCCGGTGCCCCAGGACTGCCAGCTCTGCAGGTCGTCGCTGGCCTCGATGGTGAACTGCTGGAAGCCTTCACCCTCCTCGCTCCAGTCGATCACCAGCTTCTCCAGGGGCGCTTTCATCCCGCTGGCATCCAGCAACCAGCCACGCAGGCGCTCGCCGCTGGCGGCCGGGTCTTCCGGCAGGACCTCGACCACGGTGCCGGTGGTGCTGCGCTCCACCCGTACCCGTGGCGCACCCAGGCTGGTATCGGCCGGGCCGCGCAGGGGGAACCACTTGAGTTCCAGCTCCTGCTCGCTGCGGGTGACCTGGGATTCACCCCGGGCCAGCGCATAGGCCAGGGGCTCGCCCTCGGCGTTGAAGATGCGCAGGTCACGCAGGTCGGCATGACGGGCGAGGAAATGCAGCGACATCGGCAGGTCGACGCGGTACCAGGGGCCATTGCCCTCGACCTTGAGCGGTACCCGGGCGGCGAAGTCGTCCAGGCTGTCCTGGGCCTGCACCGGCTGTGTCACGCACAGCAGGCCCAGGCAGATGTTCAGCAAGAGGGGGAAACGGCTCATGCGTTGACCTGCTCCGATTCGGGCGCCGCCCGCTTGGGCGGAAGCGGCGCGAAGTAACCGACGACCAGCAGCAACACGCCGACGCCGATGAAGGAAATGATCCGCTCCAGGCCGCCCCGGTTACCCAGTTCGACGAAGAACAGCTTGGCCACCACCACCGCGATCAGCGCGGCGCCCACCAGCCACAGCTCGCGGTGCACGCGCCTGTGGCCGCCGATCATCAGACCCAGGGCGATGCTGGTCCAGACGATGGACAGGCCGGCCTGCACCAGCATCGAATCCAGCTGCGCATCCAGCACGAAGGGCACGCCGCCCCAGTGGTGGGCGCTGCGGAAGACGATGGCCGTGGCCAGGGCGAACAGCGAGGCGCCCACCACCAGCTGCGGCGCCAGGCGCTGGATACTGGCATCGAAGCCGAACTCGCCGAGGTTCTCGCGCAGCCACAGCCAGACGCCCAGCAGGGCGAACAGCAGGCCCAGCTCCAGCGGGTTGACCAGCGGCAGGTAAGGCAGCGGGTCGGCACTGCCGTCGCTCCAGGCGTTGGCGATCCAGAACCAGGCCAGCATCATCGCCGCCAGGGGCATGGCAGCCCACAGGCGGTATTCGCGCGGGAAGGCGACCACCGGCCAGGGCAGGCGCGACACCCGGGTGACCAGCAGCAGGTAGAGGCTCGGCAGCAAGGCCCAGCCCAGCCAGCGCCAGGCGTTGTAGTGCTCGGACAGCAGCATCAGCAGGTAGCGCAGCTCCAGTGCCAGCACCCCGAGGATCAACCAGCAGCCCAGCACGTGGGCGGCGCTGCGGGGGCCTTCCGGCAACAGGCCGTGAAGCTTGCGCAGGGCCAGCAGGTGCACCGCGAACAGCGCGCCCCAGCCCAGCCAGCCGAAGTCCGCCGCCGGGTGGTAATGCGGGTTCCAGGCAAGCATCAGCACCACCAGCGCACCCGGCACCAGCAGCAGGCAAAGCAGCGCCAGGGTGCGCCACTGGGTGCGCAGCGCCAGCAGCATCCACAGCGCCACGGTCACCGCCGCCGCCAGCAGCACCAGGGGCACCTGCAGTTCCGGCGCGGCGAAGCGGGCGATCTCGGCGACCCAGGTCAGGGTCCACCAGCCCGCGCTCCACACCAGCAGCAGTTGCGACAGGTGCCCCAGGCTCAGGCCTTGCAGGCGCGGGTCTTCGCGACGGGTCTCGTGGTGCAGGCGCCAGGCGCCGGCCAGGGCGGCCAGGGACAGCACCAGCGGCGTCCAGAAGCCGGCGTGGGCCAGCGGGCGCAAGCCCTCGGTGCTTAACTGGCCGAGCAGCAACGGGCTCACCGCGAGGAAGCTCAGGCCCGCGATCACCTGCAGCGCCAGGCCGAAGACGAAGCTGGCGCGCAGCTGCAGGTGCAGGCTGAGCCAGACGATCAGCAGGCCGCTGCCGCCCCATACCGCGCTGGCCGTACGCCAGGGCAGGACGAAGAGCACCGCCAGGTTGATGAACACCAGGCCCACCAGCAGCACCAGGGACATGCTGTGCAGCAGGCGCTTGTCGTTGCGCACCATGTCGTCGCGGGCCGCCACCAGCATGCCGCCGATCAGCGCCAGGCCGATCAGCGAGGCGGTGACCAGGCCACTCCAGCCCAACGCACTGCCGCTGCCCAGCCCGCTGCGGTCCATGCCCAGGAGGAACACGGCGCCACCGAGCAGCTGCACGGCGAAGGCGCTGAAGAGGAAGGTGCGCGAGGCCAGGCGCAGGCCGACGTAGAGGGTCGCCAGGCCGGCCAGGGCCCAGACGATGGCGGTGCCTTCGGCGCGCAGGCACAGCGGCGCGATCAGGTAGAGGAAGGCCAGCCCGCTGCAGGCCAGCACCGGCAAGCCGCTGCGCTCCCAGGCGGACGCCTCTTCCTCCTGCGCACCGCGCAGCTGCCAGAAGCTGAACAGCAGCGCCACGCCGAGCATCAGCGCGCCCAGCGCCGCACCGTCCAGCAGGCTGTCGACGCCCACACGCAGGCTGCCGAGGAAGGCCAGGGCCGCCCCCACCTGCAACAGCAGGGCGAAGGCGCGGGCCAGCGGCCGGCGCTGACGTAGGCCCAACCAGAAGATGCCGGCGCCTTCCACGGCCCAGGCAGCGGAGGTCCAGCGCGCATCCAGGCCCAGCGGAATGGCCAGGGTGCCGAACACCACGCCGAGGGCCATGCAGGTTTCCACCAGCAACAAGGCGCGGCCCGGTGCGCGACCGGCCAGGACCCGGGCGATGAACATGTACAGCAGGCCCATGGCCAGGGCGCTGAAGGCGGCGCCGAACTCGATGTGGTGGATCACCGCGTACTGCAGGCCGAAACCGACCAGGGGCGGGCCGAACAGCACGGTGCCGTCGATGTAGTCGCCCTGGCGCGCCGACCAGCGCAGCAGCGCATCACGCTCGCCATCCGGCGCGGCCGCCGCTTCACGCAGCTTGCGCCGGGCGAACAGCAGGCCGATGGCCAGGTACATGAGGAAGAACAGCACCAGGAAGGGCTCGGTGCTGGCGAACAGCTCCGGCTTGTAGGAGCGCAGGCCCCAGGCGAAGCCGATGCCGAAGGTGCCGACGAAGCCGATCAGGTTGAGCAGACGCCAGGCCTTGAACCAGGCGATGGCGAAGATGCCGGCGTTGAGCAGGGCGAAATAGGAGAACAGCGCAACATGGTTGCCGCTGCCGGTGGAGGTGAGGATCGGCGCGGCGAAACCACCCAGTGCCGCAGCGGCGGCCAGGCCCAGGGCGTCCTGCAGCACCGCGAGGATGGCCGAGCAGAGGGTGACCACGATCAGCAGGATCAGCGCCATCTTCGGGTCCAGCAGCGGATGCAGGCGCATCGCCGCGAACACCGTCAGGTAGAGCACCGCAATACCCGCACCCTGCAGCATCAGGCCGTAGTTGGGGTTGCGCTTGCGCAGCCACCAGCCCAGCCCCAGCAGGGCGATGGCCGCAGCGGCGACACCCGCGTAGCGCACCTCGATGGGCACCACCATGCCTTCGGTGGCGTAGCGCAGGAGGAAGGCCAGGCCGAGGAACAGCAGCAGCACGCCGACCCGCAGCACGGTATTGCCACCGAACAGCCAGTTGCGCGCGGCCTCGAAGCCCCGCTCGAACAGCGAGGGCTCGCGGGGCGGCGGTGGTGGGGGCGGGGTGACCGGGGCACGGGCGACCATGGGTTCCGGCTGGCGCGGTGGCAGCGGCTCGGCCAGGGGCTCGGGGAGAGGTTCCAGGGTCCAGTCGCTGACATCCGGCTGGCGCGGTGGGGGGGTGACCACCAGGGGCTCCGGCTCGAGCTCCGCAGGCAGTTCCCAGACCAGCTCGCTGTCGTCCACCGGTTGCTCCGGCTTCTCCGGCGCGGCGGCCTGGGCATGGGCGACGGGCGCTTCCGGCACCGGCACGGGCGCCTCGATGGGCGGCGCGGCGGGAGCGACGGGTTGCACCCCGCTGCGCTCGACCTTGAGCAGCCGCTCATGGATGGCCTGGGTGCCCACATCGAAACGAGCCGCGAACTCGCGCAGCTGCTTCTGCAGGGCGGCGTTTTCCGTACTCAGCCCGTGCAGGCGGATCGCCTGTCCGAGGCCCAATCCGAGGAGGCCGCCCAGCAGGGCTCCGGTGATCGATTCACCGGCTGCCGCTCCCATGGCCAGACCCACCAGCATGAAGATCCATTGCATGCACTGAATTCCCAAGTGATTGAGAAGAAACGCCAGATCCCTGCACGTTCAACGCCGCCGCCCGGCGTAAATGGCGACGCGCCAGTATATCGAGCGAAACGGAACACTCCCTACAGACGAATGCTGGCCATCTCACAGACACAGAAAATTCATCCGATTGCGCACAGAGAGTAGAAATCGTCTCGCCGGCCGGCGGCAAACTGTTCACAAATTCGCCAATCCCGCTATGATGCGCGCCCTCCCAGCCCCAAGCCCGCGCCCAAGCCATGAAGACCATGCTCATCGTCGGTGCCGATATCGATCGCACCGAAACCTGGATCCGTTACGAAAAGAGCATGTGCCACGCCTGCGTCTCCAGCTGCTGCACCATGCCGGTGGAGGCCCGCATCAGCGATCTGATCCGCATGGAGCTGGTGGCCGACTTCGAGCGCGGCGAGCCGCCGAAGAATATCGCCAAGCGCCTGATGAAGGACGGCCTGGTGGAACGCTTCAACCAGAAGTCGGGCATCTTCACCCTGGCCCGCATGGCCAACAACGACTGTTACTTCCTCGACCGCAAGTCGCGCCTGTGCACCATCTACGACAAGCGCCCGGAAACCTGCCGCAACCACCCCAGGATCGGCCCGCGCCCCGGCTACTGCGCCTTCAAGCCCAACGCCTGATCCCGCGACCTCGACCAAGGCGGGTTTCACCCGCCCTACCCACCTCGGCAAGTAGCGCCCACCCAGGATGCTGCCTTGTGGGAGCGGATTCATCCGCGATGCCCCGGCCCCCGGGCTGAAGCCCGGGCTACGGTCCGAGCGGTAATACGAGCCCCTGAAAACGAAAACGCCCCGCGGGCGATGCCAGCGGGGCGTTTTTCATGGGCGGCTATCAGCCCTTGGCGAACAGCTTCTTCGCCAGGCTCACCACCACCAGCACCAGCGCACCGGCGACGATGCCGACCACGCCGTTGATCAGGGTCGGCACCACCACGCCAGCGGCGCCCGCCGCTTCGGCCAGGTGATGGATGGGCTCATGGGCCGCAGGGATGCCGTGGGTGAGGATGCCGCCGCCCACCAGGAACATCGCGGCGGTGCCGATCACCGACAACCCTTTCATCATGTAGGGCGCGGCACTCAGGATGGCGCGGCCGATGCTCTGCGCGGCCTGGCTGGCCTTGCGACTGAGGTAGAGGCCCAGGTCGTCCAGTTTGACGATGCCGGCCACCAGGCCGTACACGCCGACGGTCATGATCGCGGCGATGCCCACCAGCACGGCCACCTGCACCCCGAAGGAGGACTCGGCGACCGTGCCCAGGGTGATGGCGATGATTTCGGCGGAGAGGATGAAGTCGGTGCGGACGGCACCCTTGACCTTGTCCTTCTCGAAGGCCACGACATCGACGTCGGTCTTGGCCAGCGCCTCGACATGGGCCGCGTGGCTCTGCTCGTCTTCCTCGGCGCTGTGCAGCCACTTGTGGGCGAGCTTCTCGAAGCCCTCGAAGCACAGGTAGGCGCCGCCCACCATCAACAGCGGGGTCACCGCCCAGGGCGCGAAGGCGCTGATCAGTAGCGCGGCCGGCACCAGGATCGCCTTGTTCACCGCCGAGCCCTTGGCCACTGCCCAGACCACCGGCAGCTCGCGCTCGGCCTGCACGCCGGAAACCTGCTGGGCGTTGAGGGCCAGGTCGTCCCCCAGTACGCCGGCGGTTTTCTTCGCGGCGACCTTGGTCATCAGGGAAACGTCGTCGAGGACGCTGGCGATATCGTCTAGCAGGGTGAGCAGGCTGGCTCCGGCCATGTGGAAATCCTTGAGTGGGGGAAGGCGTTGCAGGGGCGGAATGATGCAACAGCCTACGGCGCCATTCCATCGGCCCGTCGGATTTCCAAGCAAAAAGCTGACAGACAGACGCCCCGGCACAGTCAAGGCCGGGGCCGGACGCTATCTCACCTCAACCACGGGTGCTGGGCGGGCCGCTCTGCAGGGGCTGGTCGCCCTCCTTTGCCACTTCCACCGGTTTGGCGGCGGCCTTGGGTTTGGGCTTGATCAGGCTGAAGTCGATCATGGTCTTCGGCGTGTAGGGGTTGCCGATCATCAACGGGCGCGCCTTGAAGTCGGCACTGACCAGGCTACGGGTGGGGTCGAGCGTGTCGAAACGCAGGCCGGCGAGGTCTGCCCAGGTGTGCACCAGCCCGGCACTGCTGAAGGGGCGGTCGAAGGTACCGGCGAAATTACGCGGGTGGCTCTGCTGCCAGGCGGGGCTGGTCCAGACCATGAAGGGGATGGTGTACATCGGCGCGGTGGGCGCCGCCTCGTTGCGCCCCAGCACCTGCGGGTGCTCGGGGTCGAACACCGCCTCGCCGTGGTCGGACAGGTAGAGCAGGAAGCCGTTCGGGTCGGTGGCCTTGAAGCGCTCGATCAGGGTGGAGACCACGTGGTCGTTGAACAGCACGGCGTTGTCGTAGCTGTTGTAGGTGGGCAACTGGTCGTCGGTGACGTTGGGCGGCACGCCCTGGCGATCGGTGAAGCGCTCGTACTCCGGCGGGTAGCGGTACTGGTAGCTCATGTGGGTGCCCAGCAGGTGCACCACGATGAATTTGCGCGGCGCCTGGTCGGCGAGGACCTTGGCGAAGGGCTCGAACACATCGTCGTCGTACTGGCGAGCATTCTGGTTGCGGTTGTTGTTCAGGTAGAACTGCTCGTCGGCCTGCTTGGAGAAGGTGGTGAGCATGGTGTTGCGCTTGGTCAGGGTCTGCTGGTTGGTGATCCAGAAGGTCTTGTAGCCCGCCTGTTTCATCATGTTCAGCAGCGAGGGCTTGCTCAGGTAGGCGTCCGGGTTGCTCTCGTCGGCGAAGCTCAGCACCTGTTGCAGCGCCTCGATGGTGTAGGGGCGCGGGGTGACCACGTTGTCGAACACCTGCAGCTCGCCGCGCAGCTTGTCGAGGTTCGGCGTGGTCGAGCGTGGGTAGCCATACAGGCTCATGCGCTGGCGGTTGGTGGATTCGCCGATGACCAGCACCAGGGTCGACGGCTGGTTGCCGTTGATGTCGTGCAGGTTGGCCAGGGGCGCGATGCGGGCGTTGCCTTCCAGCAGGTCCTGCATGTTGGACAGCTGCTGGCGGTATTGCCGGTAGCCCACCGCCAGTTGCCAGGGCACCGCCGGCTCCAGGCGCTTGTCGATGCCGTCCATGGCCTGCTCGAAGCTGTCGTTGACCATCATCTGCTTGGTCACCGGGTAGCCGAGCAGCGCCACCAGCAAGGCCGCGCTGATCGCCAGCGCCTTGCCACGGGGCAGGTACACCGGGCGCAGGCGCCGCCAGATCAGCCAGGCGACGGCGGCGTAGGCCAGCAGCACCAGGGGGATCCACCAGGTCATGTACTGGGTCAGGTACTCGCCGGCTTCGGCGGTATTGGACTCGAACATGATGAAGATGACGCTCTGGGAAAACTCCTGGCCGTACACCAGGAAGTAGAACAGCGCCGGCAACGAGGCCAGCCAGAGCATCACGCCGATCACCGCAGCGAGTGTGCGGGTGCGCGCCGGGAACAGCAGCACCGGGATCAGCCACAGGCCGCTGAGCAGGAAGGCCTGGCGAAAGCCGGTGAAGCCACTGGTATCGGTGGTCAGGATCAGCACCTGGGTGAAGCCGGAGAAGCACCAGAAGAACAGAAACAACCAGCCCAGACCGGCCCAGTCGAATTTCCTGGCCCCTTGATCACGCGCATGCGACGGCATAAGAACTCCATCAGTCGGATACAGGCTGCCGAGCGAACCGGCAGGAACTGCACGAACTCTGCACAAGCACGTGTGAAAACTTCGTCAAGAAAGGCGATACGGCCCGGGAGTGCGCGCTCACGCGCAACGCATCCCAATGGCGCGGGGTAAAGTCGCTACACTCCGCCACCACCCATGCTCCAGCAGGACACGGAATGTCGATGACCACCCCGCACGCACGCCTCCGCCAGCTCCTCGTTTATTGGCTGTATGCCGCCGCTTTCGGCCATCTCTGTGCCGGCCTCGCGCTCACCTGGTTCAACCACCTGCCGCTGTTCGAGGCCTATCAGCAGGGCGTCGAGCACGCCTTCTGGACCGGCGCAGTGCCGGAGGGCGCACGTGATCAGCAGCTGTGGTGGCAGGCCCTGTTCGGCGCCACGATGCAAAGCTACGCGGTGTTCATGTTCGCCCTGGTGCGCATCGGCGACCGTGGGCGCAACGCTTCGGCCTGGGGCTGGATGATGGTCGGCATCCTGCTGTGGGCCCCGCAGGACATGCTGCTCTCCGCGCAGCGGGGCATCTGGGCGCACCTGTGGGTCGACGGTTTTGCCCTGCTCGCCCTGCTGCCACCGCTCGCCTGGCTCTATCGACACGATCGCCGCACACCTTCCGACTGACCAGTCGTCGGCAGCTCCCGCAGGCCTTGGGTGATCCGACCGAAGGCCGAGGGCTTCGCTTCTCCGTCACCCCCACCTCCTTTCCCTCGCTTCGCCGTTGCCAGCGCCCGTTTGCGGTTGCCGGCGCAACCTCCCGTTTTTCGGGCCCTGCAGCCCTGAATCCCGAGCTGGACTCCACCGGGAGAGCCCATCCGTCATCGCCACGGCACTCGGGCAAGCGCAACGGCCAGCAATTGACACCCTGTCAATTCGCGACAAATAGCAGCCTTATTGCCGAAATTTGCAGCAAATATCGCGATTATTTATGCACCCGAGCGTTGATATCCCCTTCCTGGCGTCTATACCTTCCTCCTTATCGCCACCCCAACCGGCCATCCGCCGGGCACCGGCGATACCTCGCTCCTAGAGCGCCCACAAGGCCACTGGAGCACCACGGAGATACCCTCCGACCATCACCAAGGAGCTACAGAATGCAAAGGAAGTTCATAGGAAAAACGCTGATCCTGGCCACTCTCGCCTCTCCCGCGATAGGACTCGCGGCCGAGCTGGTGGACGTAGCCAAGTTGCCGTCACGGGCAGGAATAGCCGGTGGCAGCGACATCCACTCCGACCTGGGCCTGGCACCCGAGGAGCTCGACAAGGGCACCAGCGCCAAGCTGCCGAACGGCACCCAGGTCACCCGCTACCAGCAGTACTACAAGGGCGTGCGGGTCTGGGGCGAAGCCATCACCGAAAGCCGCAACGGCGCCACCAAGCGCACCGGCCGCATGCTGGTGGGCATCGAGCAGGACCTCGTGCGTGACGCCACCCCTACCCTGACCAAGGAACAGGCCCTGCAACAGGCCAAGGCCCTGGTCGCCAGCAGCCAGCCGGTGAGCAACGAGCAAAGCGAGCTGGTGGTACGGCTGAACGAGCAGAAGCAGGCACAGCTCGCCTATGTGGTGTCGTTCTTCGTCGGCGGTGACGAGCCGTCCCGTCCGCACTTCATGATCGAGGCCAACACCGGCCAGGTCCTGCAGCGCTGGGAAGGCCTCAACCACGCCGAAGCCACCGGCCCCGGCGGCAACGCCAAGACCGGCAAATACCTCTACGGCACCCAGTACGGTCCGCTGATCGTCAACAACCGCTGCGAGATGAACAGCGGTGACGTGATCACCGTCAACCTCAACAACAGCACCAACAACACCAGCGTCAAAGCCTTCCGCTTCGCCTGCCCGTACAACGAGTACAAGCTCACCAACGGCGCCTACTCGCCCCTCAACGATGCCCACTACTTCGGCAACGTGGTGTTTCAGATGTACGGCAACTGGTTCGGCGGGCTGCGTCCGCTCAACGAGAAGAAGCTGTACATGAAGGTGCACTACGGCAACGGCTACGAGAACGCCTTCTGGGACGGTCAGGCCATGACCTTCGGCGACGGCAAGAGCCGTTTCTACCCGCTGGTTTCCCTCGACGTGTCGGCCCACGAGGTCAGCCACGGCTTTACCGAGCTGAACTCCGGCCTGGTTTACGAGGGGCAATCCGGCGGCATGAACGAAGCCTTCTCGGACATGGCCGGCGAAGCCGCCGAGTACTTCATGAAGGGGCAGAACGACTGGAAGGTGGGTGCCGATATCTTCAAGGGCAACGGTTCGCTGCGCTACATGGACCAGCCCAGCCGTGACGGCAGCTCCATCGACCGGGCCAGCGACTACTACGAGGGCATCGACGTGCACCACTCCAGCGGGGTGTACAACCGCGCCTTCTACCTGCTCGCCAAGTCGACCGGCTGGAACACCCGCAAGGCCTTCGAAGTCTTCGTCGACGCCAACCGCTTCTACTGGACCGAGACCAGCACCTTCGACCAGGGCGCCTGCGGCGTGATCAAGTCGGCACAGAACCGCAGCCTGCCGACGGCGGACGTGATTAACGCGTTCAAGGCCGTGGGCGTGAGCTGCAAGACGGCGCTGTAACCAGGGCACTGCCCGTATCAAGCCCCCTGTCGGCGCGAGCTTGCAGGGGGTCATCAAGCACTACGCTAGAAAGTCTCTATGCCGGGCTGCCCCTTTGGCCATTCCTCTACTATCTCCTCGTGCCTCAAGGCCGAGTCTCATCCCCAGAGAGCCGGCACCGCAGCGACGAAGAGCGCAAGAGCCTCAATAAGCGGTCCAGATATTTCGCCCCCTGCCCGCCGGCAGTGCGCGAGCTCTATCCCGACGCGCCTTATTAAGAAGGCTCAAACGACGCAGTAGGTAACGAGCACGCCAGCGCAGAGGCTTTTCGATGGCTTCGAGCAACATTGGGACATCTTCAACAAAATCCACATCGTCAGTTTCATCATGCACGTCGATGAACAGCCGCTGCTCCATGGATTCGCCATCAAGAGGCAGACCAGCCATGAGTCGGTAGAAGTTCCAGAAACTCTGATCATTGGTGCGCTGATGGTGGAGAACCATGCGGGCGAGCGCATCAAGAGCAGCGCTACGATCCTCGGATGCGATGCGAATCGCAAAGAGTTCACCATAATTTTTGAAGGTGTAAGCGCTACGCCCGCTGCGCCCAAGAAAGCGGGTTCCGCTGATGCTCAACAATGATTTGAATGCAGCCTCCGAGTAGTAGACGTCGCTATACAAAACCAGCAAATCGCCGTTGACCCAGAGCGACTCCGCTGCAAGCAGACTGTGGGCTTTGGTTTCGCTATTCAGCGGGCACCAACTGATAGCAGGCAAGGCGGCAAACGCAGAACTGGCAGTGACGAGCCATGGCATGGTTATGCCTTGCTCAGACAACAAACGAAGGGTACGCCCTATGAGCGTTTCACCTTGCACCTCGATGAACTGCTTGGGGAGCGCACCCCGTTCCCAGCGTTCAAGCTTCTGTCCAGTTTCTGCAGCAAGTATCAATACGGTAATGCCAGTCATTGGCGTAGAACTCCTTGGCCAGAATCCAAATCCCTGGCCTCTACATTTCCTGATTTCACAAATTCTTCACAAATAGTGGCGGCTGGCCACCTTATAGATAAAAAAATCAACTGCAATGATGCAGATCACAGCAACGACAGACGGTAAAACCACTTGAGTGGTGCAAGATGCCGACGTAGAGGAGAACTAGAGAGCCAGAATCGGTAGAGCTGAGAGCGCCTCCGATCTATTGAACGCGCCGGGCACAGACTCCCAATCATCAGAAGGCGCGCGGTGCATAAGCGTCCCCGCACCTGCCATACCGGACTATCGACAACAATCTCTGCCGGTTGTCTAGCCACACCACCTGACGGCTTCGCATCCGACCTAGGACCTCCCCTCAGTCAAGAACGAATCAAAACGCCGGCAATACCAGCGAAAGCTAGAGCGACAAAATGGCCTCCCAAGACATGCTTGGCAGCAGTTGAACGGCCGGTTCGTGATGCTGCTGAATAGGACGCAGAGCGTTCCGCGCCAAAGACGGCCTAGCCACTTGCCACTCAAGTTCTGTCAGAGTATTCCGAAACAAAAGTAAGCCACTGCAAGAGCGGCTGGACTCTCCACTCGGATGGAACTGAACCGATGTCATCGCTGCGCTCCGTCAGCCTGCAGACCAAGATTCTGCTGGCCTTCACCCTGGTCAACCTGATCAGCATCGCCACCTTCATCAGCTACGCGCAGTACGTGAAGTCCCTGGACATCCGCGAGCAGATGGACAACCGCCTGCGCGCGGCGGCCCATGCGGTGCCGCGCCTGCTGGGTAACGACTACCTGGAGCGGGCGCGGACGGCCGATGGCCTGCGCGAGGGCGAGTATCTGGAACAGGTGCGCAACCTCGGCGAGTACGCCGGCGAGGTGGACTTGAAGTTCGCTTACACCCTGATGGTCGACAGCGGCGGCCGGGTGTTCTACCTCTCCGACGGCGCCAGCGGCAGCGAGATCGCCAGCGACAGCTACGCCAAGCACCTGGAGGAGTACACCGACGCCAGCCCGGCGGTGATCCAGGCCGCGCGCAGCAACCAGGCGCAGTTCGACGAGTACACCGACAGCTACGGGACCTTCCGCTCGATCTTCCTGCCCATGCGCACCAGCGGCGGCCAGCCCTACGTGGTGGGCGTGGACGTCACCCTGAGCAGCCTCGACCAGGCCATCGCCGATAGCCTGCGCAGCCTGCTGCTCATCGGCGCGGTGACGCTGGGCATCGGCCTGCTGCTGTCCTGGCTGGCCACGCGCATGCTGGTCCACGCCATCCGCCAGCTCACCGGGCAGCTCAACCGCATCGCCCAGGAGCGCGACCTCTCGCACTCCCTGGCAGTCACCAGCAACGACGAACTCGGGCAGATGGGTACGCGCCTGTCCGGCCTGCTGCAGGACCTGCGGCAAACCCTTTCCGGCGCCCTCGGCATGGCCGACAGCAACCAGCAGCTGGCGGAAACCTTCCTGCACCGCGCCGACGACATCACCCAGCAGATCCAGCAGGCGGCGCACCAACTGGCCGACGTCGACCAACACGGACAATCGATCCAGCAGGCCGCCGGGCAATCCCACAGCCTGGCCGGCGCGGTGCGCAGCAACCTCGAACGCACCAGCGCCGAACTCAGCCGCGCCCACCAGGAGCTGCAACAGCTGATCGCCGATGTGCACGGCAGCACCTCCTCCAACATCGAACTGGCCACCGACCTCGACGGCCTCAGCCGTGAGGCCGAGCAGATCGGCCAGGTGCTGCAGATGATTGCGGGTATCTCCGAGCAGACCAACCTGCTGGCCCTCAACGCCGCCATCGAAGCCGCGCGCGCCGGCGAAGCGGGCCGTGGCTTCGCCGTGGTCGCCGACGAGGTGCGCAAGCTGGCAGGGCAGACCAAGAGCGTGCTGGCCGATGCGCACAAGGTGATCGACCAGGTCACCGGCGCCATCCGCCAGATCGCCCAGCGCATGGGCAGCACCGCCGAGCGCTCGCGCGCCCTGGCGGGCAACGCCGACGAAGCGCTGGAAGCCCTCGACACCCTGGTGCGGCAGATGGGCGAGGTGAACGCCAATGTCGAGCAGGCGCTGACCAGCAGCGAGCACATCCAGCATGCGGTGGCCGATATGTCCGGCCGCCTGGGCGATATGCGCGGCGCCTTCGAGCACACCCGCCAGGATGTGGACGCCATCAACCACTCCGCCGCTGAACTGGGCGAGACGGCACGTGCCTTGAAAAGCGGGCTGGGGGCCTTCCGCACCTGACAGGTGCAGGCGCGGAAGCTGACCACTCGCACAAGTTCGTCAGCGCCCCTATAATCCGCGCCCCCGCAGGAGAGCGAGGCGCCATGCGCCTCCGCCGAAGGCGCAAACTCCCATAATCGCTCAGGCAGAAGTCACTGCGGGTTCCATGATCGCCAACTGGAGAGCGGCCGCCCGCGAGCGGCCCACCGAAGGGGCAAGCGGCCCACGCCGCGCAAACTCTCAGGTACACAGGACAGGGGGAGGGGCAGCACAACGCAGGAGTTCTGTGTGCTCACCTACGTCTACCTGATTGCAATCGTCGCCGAAGCCATGTCCGGTGCCCTCGCCGCCGGCCGGCGCAATATGGACCTGTTCGGCGTCAGCCTCATCGCCTTCCTCACCGCCCTCGGCGGCGGCACCGTCCGCGACATCCTCCTCGGCCACTACCCGGTGAGCTGGACCCAGCACCCCGAATACATCTTCCTCACCATCGGCGCCGGCCTCTCGGCCATGCTCCTGGCCAGGTTCATGCACCACCTGCGGCAGCTGTTCCTGGTGCTCGACGCCATGGGCCTGATCGCCTTCACCGTGATCGGCTGCAACGTCGCCCTGGGCCTGGACTACGCCCTGCCGGTGGTGGCCATGGCCGGGATCATCACCGGCATCTTCGGCGGCATCCTCCGCGACATCCTCTGCAACCGCACCCCGCAGGTCCTACGCCAGGAGCTCTACGCCAGCGTCTCCCTGCTGGTCGCCCTGCTCTACCTCGGCCTGCGCCAGCAAGGCGTCGACGACGACCTCAACCTGCTCGCCTCCTTCAGCGTCGGCCTGCTGCTGCGACTTTCGGCGATCCGTTTCAGCTGGTCGCTGCCGATGTTTTCCTATGCGCCGGGGCGCTGGGAGCATTGAAAGTCTCCGCACCCACCCACCGAGCCCGGCTCGGTTCGGTGCGCCCCATCTCCAGCCTGCCAGCGCAGCCCCGGGCCCGCGGTGTCGCCCGATCCCGGAGCGCACAAATGGTGGCACCTCGCCGTTTCGGCCTTGGTTTCACCTTGCCCGAAGGGTAAAATCCACACGTTTTCCCGGGCTTTTCTACGGGCCTGTGACGGCCCTGGCCAAAGCCCGCTCGCTCACCACGACGATGCGTCGCCCGTAGGACCCGCTGCAAGGATCGCAGTCGCCTTGAGCGCTAGACCCATCGGGACATGACCCATGCCGTTCGGGCCGCCCCCCAAGCTCAACCTGCGCAGCCTCATCCTGCTGTTCGCACTCGCCGCGACCCTGGCGACGCTGGCCAACAACCTGCTGGTGACCTATGGCATCCAGCGCCAGGCACTGGTGCAGAACGCCCTGGAGGCCAACCGCGCCTATGCGGCCAAGCTCGCCGCCAGCATCAACGAGAACCTGGCCGGTGACCTGGAGCGCCTGCGCTTCAGCGCCACCCTGCTGGGCAACGTGCCGGGGGACACGAAACAGATGGCGCTGGAGGCCGAGCGCCTGCTGATGCAGGACCACAGCTTCAACACCGTGCTGGTGGCCGATGCCGAGGGCACCGTGGTGGCTTCCAAGCCCGACAGCCTGGGCATCAACGGCCAGGCCCTGCGCTCGCGGGAGGCCCTGCAGCAGCGCCGGGCGATGGTCAGCCCGGCGTTCCGCTCCCTGGCGGGCAACCTCATCGTCTTCGTTTCCCACCCCATCTGGGGCCCCGATGGCCAGTACCGGGGGCTGATCGGCGGCACCATCTACCTGGGCAAGCCCAATGCCCTGGATTCGCTGGTCAGCCAGCACTTCCACCATGACGCGTCCAACGTCTACCTGGTGGACCCGGACCGCAAGGTGCTGTTCCACCCCGACACCAGCCGCGTTGGCGAGCGCCTGGGCGCCAACCCCATCGTCGATGCGGTGCTCAAGGGCGAGAGCGGCGCCATGCAGGCGGTCAACACACGGGGCGTGGAGATGCTGGCCGGCTACGCCAGCGTGCCGCTGAGTGGCTGGGGCGTGGTGGCGCAGCAGCCCCTGGCTGCAGCCCAGGCGGCGCTGGAGGAGTTGATGAAGCGCCTGCTCGCCGGCCTGCTGCCCATGAGCCTGCTGGGCATCGGGCTGATCCTGTGGATTTCCGCGCGCATCAGCCGCCCGCTGCGGCAACTGGCCGAGAGCGCCGCGCAGCCCGAGCGGGCGGAGAAGGCCCTGCGGGTGAAAGCCTGGTATGCCGAGGCCTGGATGATCAAGCAGGCGCTGCTGGCCGGGCTGGAGGTCACCCGGGCCAAGCTTGGCCAACTGGACCAGCAGGCCAAGAGCGATCCGCTCACCGGGCTGGCCAACCGCCGCGCCATGGAGGAGCGCTTGCAGGCCTGGCAGCGCCTGGGCACGCCGTTCTCCGTGATCAGCCTGGACATCGACCACTTCAAGCGGGTCAACGACACCTTCGGCCACGACACGGGTGACGATGTGCTACGCCAGTTCGCCGACCTGCTGCGCCAGAGCTGTCGGGAGCGGGACCTGCCGTGCCGTGTCGGCGGCGAGGAGTTCATCCTGCTGCTGCCCGAGGCGCCCCTGCGCACGGCAGCAGAGGTGGCCGAGCGCTTCCGCGCCCGGCAGGAGGCCACCCCGATCGACCCGGTGGGGCAGATCACCGTTTCCCTCGGTGTGGTGCACTGGTCACCCCGAGGCGGGCGCAGTGTGCAGGACGTGCTCAAGCGCGCGGACGAGCTGCTCTACCAGGCCAAGCAGGCCGGGCGCAACCGGGTGATGGCGGACGAGATACGGGCATTCGAGTCAATCAGCTGACGCCAAAAATTCATGATGTAAAAAATTCCTGACAGCCAATTCCTAGGTAAAAGTCGCCGTGATATACAGCGGCGGCTTTCTCGAGCCCTTCTTGCCGTCAAAGGACTGCTGTCATGAATCGAGCCTTCTCGCTGGTCTGGAATCCCCGTCTGCGCGCCTGGTGTGTCGCCGATGAGCATACCCGGAGACGCAAGGCGGGCTCCGGCGCGGTCCTGGCGTGTGCGCTGCTGGCCCCGGTGGCGGGCCTGGCGGCCGACCTGCCGACCGGCGGCCAGGTGGTTTCCGGCAGTGGCGCCATCAGCCAGCCCAACGCCCAGCAGATGGTCATCGACCAGTCCAGCAACAAGCTGGCGATCAACTGGCAGAGCTTCGACATCGGCGCCGGCAAGCGGGTGACCTTCAACCAGCCCGGCAGTGATTCCATCGCCCTCAACCGCGTGGTGGGCAGCGACGGCTCGAAGATCATGGGCCAGCTGGATGCCAACGGCCGGGTCTTCCTGGTCAACCCCAATGGCGTGCTGTTCGGCAGCGGTGCCCAGGTCCAGGTCGGCGGCCTGGTGGCCTCGACCCTCGACATCGACCCGCAGGATTTCGAACGCGGCAACTACCGTTTCAAGGGCGACGGCACGCCGGCGGCCGTGGTCAACCAGGGCACCCTCACCGCAGCCGACGGCGGCGCCGTGGCGCTGCTGGGGGGCACCGTCAGCAACCAGGGGGTGATCGTCGCCCAGCAGGGCAGCGTGGCCCTGGCGGCCGGCAATGCCGTGACCCTGGACTTTGCCGGCGACGGCCTGCTCAACGTCCAGGTGGACGGGGCCGCTGCGGATGCGCTGGTGGAGAATCACAAGCTGATCCGCGCCGACGGCGGCAAGGTGCTGCTCACCGCCGATGCCGGCGATGCGCTGCTCAAGACCGTGGTCAACAACACCGGCGTGATCGAGGCCCGCACCCTGGGCCAGAAGAACGGCAAGATCATGCTCATGGGCGATTTCGACGGCGGCGTGGTCAAGGTGGCCGGCACCCTCGATGCCAGTGCCCCGAACGGCGGCAATGGTGGCTTCATCGAGACCAGCGGTGCCCACGTGCAGGTTGCCGATGACGTGAAGGTCACCACCCTGGCCAAGCCCGGCAAGGGCAAGACCGGCGAATGGCTGATCGACCCCTACAACGTGACCATTTCCACTGCCAGCAGCACCGGCATGGGTGGCTTCAACGGCAACGCCAACGACAGCGTGCTCAACGTCAACACCCTGACCAACGCCCTGGCCAGCACCGGGGTGACGGTGACCACCGGGGTCGGTGGCAGTCAGGCCGGCAACATCACCGTGGATGCGCCCATCAGCTGGAGCGCCGACACCACCCTGACGCTGAACGCCGCCGGCAGCGTCATCATCAACAAGGACATCACCGCCACCGGCACCAACGCGGGGCTCTCGCTGGTCTACGGCAACGGCTACCGGCTGGGCAGCGGCGCCCGCGTCACCCTGTCGGGCAGCAACGCCAGCCTCAGCCTGGGGGGCACCAGCTACACCCTGATCCATGACCTCGCCGGTTTGCAGGGTGTCGGCGCCAGTGGCAACTACGCCCTCGCCACCGACCTGGACGCCAGCGCCACGCGCACCTGGAACGGCGGCCAGGGCTTCGCGCCGCTGCAAGGTTTCAGCGGCACCTTTACCGGCCTCGGTCACGCCGTGGATGGCCTGACCATCGCCCGTGGTTCCGAGAACAACGTGGGCCTGTTCCAGGCCGTCAGCGGGCAGGTGCGCGACCTGACCCTGTCCAATGCCGCCATCACCGGCAACATCACCGTCGGCGCCATCAGCGGGTCCCTCAGCGGCACGCTGTCGGGCATCCACGTCACCGGCTCGGTGCTGGGCAACGGCTCCAACGTCGGCGGCCTGGTCGGCCAGGTCACCAATGGCACGCTGCAGGGGGCGTCCTCGACCGCCAGCGTGACGGGCCTGAGCAACGTGGGCGGCCTGGCCGGCACCCTGCAGAACGGCACGCTGGCCGATGCCTATTCCACGGGGTCGGTGACCGGCACCATCAGCAACAGCAGCGCCTTCGCCGGCGGGCTGGTGGGCAATGTCTTCGACTCGGCAACCCTGACCAACACCTACGCCAGCGGCCGGGTCCAGGGCTACACCGCCACGGGTGGCCTGATCGGCGGCACCTTCCTGTCCACCATCACCTTCGCCAACAGCTACTGGGACGTGAACAGCACCGGGCAGGCCAGCAGCGCCAGCGGTGGCACCGCCATCACTTCGGCCAATGCCCGCAACCAGTCCACCTACAACGGCTTCGACTTCACCAACACCTGGGTGATGTTCGAGGGTGATACCCGGCCGATGCTGCGCAGCGAGTACTCCACCGCGGTGTACACCCCCCATGCCTTGCAACTGATCGGCATGAACCTGGCCGGCAACTACCGGCTCGGCACCTCCCTCGACCTTGGCGCCGCGCTTGCTGCAGGCGGCAACGGTTACTACGCCGATGTCTGGGGCGCATCGGGCTTCAAGCCCCTGGGCAGCGACACCGGCAGCTTCACCGGCAGCTTCAATGGACAGGGCTTCGGCCTCAGCGGCCTGACCATCAACCGAGCGAGCACCAACTACGTGGGCCTGTTCGGCTACACCTCCGGCGCAACCCTGGCCAACGTCAAGCTGGTGGGCGGCAGTGTCACCGGCAGCGACGGTGTCGGCGCGCTGGTCGGCTACATGACGGGCGGGACCCTTGGCAGCGCATCAGCCAGCACCACCGTCAGCGGCACCAGCACTGGCGAGGCTAATACCGGTGGGCTGGTGGGCACCAACGACGGCGGCGCCATCGCCGATGCCTCCGCCAGTGGCAACGTCACCGGCGCCGGCTACCAGATCGGCGGCCTGGTCGGCATCAATTTCAACGGCGGCAGCATCACGCGCGCCTATGCCACCGGCAATGTGACCGGCACCAACCCGAACAACGGCCTCGGCTATGTCGGTGGGCTGGTCGGAGCCAACGGCTACAGCGGCAATGGCGGTTCCATCAGCCAGTCCTACGCCACTGGCACGGTGAGGGCGGCGGCGGGGCCCATCGGCGGTTTCGTCGGCCATAACGAAGGCAGCATCACCGACTCCTACGCCACCGGCGCGGTAATCGGCCAAGGCTCCGCCAGCAACATCGGCGGCTTCGTCGGGGTCAACTTCGTCAACGGCACCATCGGCAACAGCTACTCCACCGGCTACGTCGCCGGCGGCAGCCAGATGGGCGGCTTCGCCGGCTACAACAACGGTGGCAGCAGTGCCATCACCAACGCCTACTGGGACATCCAGACCAGCGGCCAGACGCTGGGCAGCGCCGGCGGGGTGGCGGCTGGAATCACCGGACGCACCACCGCCCAGTTGCAAGGCAGCCTGCCGGCCGGTTTCGCCTCCCCGATCTGGGGCATCGGCACCAACCTCTATCCGTATCTGCAATGGCGCTACAGCACCACACCCAACGCCGTGAGCGGCCGGGTGTTCAGCGACGCCGGCAGCACGGCACTCGCTGGCGCCACCGTCAGTGCCGTGTCGGGTGGGCAACTGATCGGCAGCGCCTCCACCGGGGCGAACGGCTACTACTACGTCCTTGGCGAAGCCAGCCGGTTCGACGGCAATGGCACGCTCACCTACCTGGAGAGTGGTTCCAGCCAGGGTGCCGCGTTCAGTGATCGTGTCGGCTACCTCGGTATCCAGGGCCTGGATATCTATGCCTCGGCCATGCGCCTGGTGACTGGGCAGGGCAGCCTCACGGCAACCCGCAGCCGCTACCTGGCCGCTCGGGGCAGCTACGCCGACAGCGATCTCGGCTTCCTCGCGCTCTCCGACTTCGGCGGTCTCACCGATACCGGCTATGGCCTCTACCTGAGCGCCACTCCCGCCAGCTACAGCCTGGACACCGACCTCGGCTCCGGCGGGCTGTTGAGCCTCGACAGCGGCGGCGCCTTCGGCATCAGCGGTACCCGCCAGCTGTCGGCAGCCGGCAACCTCAGCGTGGCCGACCGTCTGACCTGGGGCGACAACGCCGGGCTGACCCTCAGCACCAGCAACAGCGGCAACATCCTCTTGGGTGATGGCATCGACGCCGCCAACGGCAGCCTGACCCTGTCTGCTGCCGGCACCGTGACCAGCAACGGGAGCGTCAACCTCGGTGTGCTGAATCTCACCGGCGGCACCTGGAGCCAGGTCGCGGCCAGCCTGCCGAGTTTCAACGTCACCGACTTCCGCCTCAGCCCCAGCGCCACCTTCATACGGGCCCTGGCCGGGGACGGCAGCGCCGCCACCCCGTACCGCATCGCCGATGTCTATGGGCTCCAGGGGCTGGCCTCCACCAGCCTGGCGGGCAGCCGCTTCGTTCTGGCGAACGATATCGACGCCTCCAGCAGTGCGCTGTGGAACAGCGGCACCGGCTTCCTCTCCATCGGCAGCCTGGCCAACCCCTTCACCGGCCGGTTCGACGGGCAGGGGCACCGCATCAGCGGCCTGGCCATCAACCGCCCCGGCAGCACCTACAGCGGCCTGTTCGGCTACAACGCCGGTTATGTCGGCAACCTCAACCTGGTGGGCGGCAGCGTGGTCGGCGGTACTTACACCGGCGCCCTGGTGGGCTACAACGCTTCGGCGGGTGTGATCGAGCGGGTCAGCAGCGACACCAGCGCCACCGGTACGGGCAACGTCGGCGCCCTGGTCGGCACCAACGCCGGCACCCTCAGCGAGTCCCTGGCCACGGGCAGCGCCAGCGGCGGCCTGAATGGCGGCGGCCTGGCTGGCAGCAACGCCAGCACCGGCACCATCCGCGACAGCTACACCACCGGCAGCGCCCAGGGCAGCGCCATGGCAGGCGGCCTGGTCGGGTTCAACGACGGCAGCCTGCTGCGTGTTTATTCCACGGGTACCGCCAGTTCCAGTGTCGGTGCGGTCGGCGGCCTGGTGGGCAGCAATGCCGGCACTGCCACCGGCAGTTTCTGGAACACCACCACCAGCGGCCTGGCACAGGGCGTCGGGGCCGGCAATGCCTCGGGCGTATCGGGGTTGACCAGCACCCAGCTCACCACCCTGGCGCCCTTCGTGGCGGCCGGCTGGAGCATCGACGACGCCGGCGGCACAGGTGCCACCTGGCGCATGTACGAGGGCCACAGCGCACCACTGCTGCGCACCTTCATGACCGCCCTCAGCGTCAACGTCGGCAACGCCAGCAAGACCTACGACGGCAACGCCACCAGCAGCACCGGTGCCTTGGTGTTCCCCATCGGCTACGACCCGGCCCTGGTTTCCGGCAGTGCTGTCTACACCGCCAACAGTGCCAACGCCGGCACCTACAGCGGTGCCAACCTGCGCGCGAGCGGGCTCTATTCCAGCCAGTTCGGCTATGACATCGAGATGCTCGCCGGCACCCTGACCATCGACAAGGCGGCCCTGACCATCACCGCCAGCAATGCCAGCAAGACCTACGGCCAGACGGCCTCGCTGAGCGGCTTCACCACCTCGGGCCTGATCACGGGTGACCAGGTCAGCGGTGTGGATCTCACCAGCCTGGGGTCGGTGTTCAATGCTGGCGTCGGCAACTACGCCATTGCTGCCAGCAACGCCCAGGGCAGCGGGCTGGGCAACTACGACATCACCTACGGCAGCGGCACCCTGACCATCGACAAGGCTGCGCTGGCCATTACCGCCAGCAATGCCAGCAAGACCGCCGGCCAGGTGGCGAGCCTCAGTGGCTTCTCCAGTGCCGGTCTGGTGGCCGGCGACCAGATCAGCGGCGTCAGCCTGAACAGCGGTGGGGCCGGGACCGGGGCCACGGCGGGCAACTACGCCATCGTCGCCAGCAACGCCCAGGGCACCGGCCTGGGCAACTACGACATCACCTACGTTGACGGCATGCTCACCGTCACCGAGACGCTGTCCGTCGGCACCGTCACCGACCCGCGCGTGCCTGCCGCGCAGATGACCGGTAAGCAACCCGGCAGCGAAACCGAGCGACCGCTGGTGGTGGTCACCCCGGCTCTATTCGCACCGGCCGAGTTCGGCGCGCAGCTCAACCTCGTCAACAACGGCATTCGTCTTCCCGAAGGAATCTGAAGATGCGTTCGACTCCCGTGCTGGCCGGCCTTGCCGCCTCGCTGCTCAGCCTGTCCGTCTCCGCCGCCACCGCTCCGGATGCCGGCCAGGTGCAGCAAGGCCTCGACCAGCAGCCCCTGCAACTGAGTCCCCGGCAGTCCCTGCCGATCAACCTCCCGGACACGCCCGCCGACCCGTCGGCCGAGGCCGGTCCGCGCCTGCAGGTCAACGGTTTCACCCTGGAAGGCAATAGCGCACTGGGCAGCGAAGAGCTGCTGGGCCTGCTGGCCGACCTGCCCGGCAAGGAACTCAGCGTCGGCCAGCTGCAGGCGGCCGCCAACCGCATCACCCGGCGTTACCGCGAACAGGGCTACCCCCTGGCGCGTGCCTACCTACCGGCCCAGGAGATCGATGGCGGGTTGGTGAAGATCGCCGTGCTGGAAGGGCGCTACGGCGAGGTCCGCGTCGACAACCCGGTAGGCCTGGGTGGCAGCGCACTGGCGCCGCTGGCCGCGCTGAAAACCGGCGATGCGGTGCAGGGCCAGCCCCTGGAGCGCAGCCTGCTGCTGCTGCAGGACACCCCCGGCGTGGAGGTGAAGTCCACCCTGCGACCCGGTGCCAGCACCGGCACCACCGACCTGCTGGTGGGCCTGCAGAAGGCGCCCCTGGTCACCGGCTCGGTGGACATGGACAACTACGGCAACCGCTTCGTCGGCCAGTACCGCCTGGGCGGTACCATGAACCTGAACAACCCGCTCAACCTCGGCGACCGCCTCAGCCTGCGGGCCATGGGCAGTGACGAGGACCAGCACTACGGCCGCGTGGCCTACCAGTTGCCGCTCGGCCCCTGGGCCACCCAGTTCGGCGTCGCCTACTCGGACATGGACTACGAGCTGGGCAAGGACTTCGAGGACCTGCGCGCCCACGGCAACGCGCGCATCGCCAGCGTCTACGCTATCCAGCCCCTGGTGCGCTCGCGGGACTTCAGCCTGTTCACCCAGTTGCAGCTCGACGACAAGCGCCTGAAGGACGACATCGACCTGTTCGATGAGAAGAGCGACAAGCACGCCCGCGTCGTGACCCTCACCCTCAACGGCAACAGCCGTGACGACCTCCTCGGCGGCGGCATCAACAGCTTCGCCCTCGGCTGGAGCCAGGGCAGCCTGACCCTCGACGGCGCCCAGGCCCGGCGCACCGACGACGCCACCGCCGGCACCCGTGGCCGCTTCCACAAGCTCAACCCCAGCCTGGTGCGCCTGCAGCGCCTCAGCGACCGCTTCAGCCTCTACACCCAGCTCCAGGGCCAGTGGGCAGACGGCAACCTGGACAGCTCCGAGAAACTCTACCTAGGCGGCGCCTACGGCGTTCGCGCCTACCCCCAGGGCGAGGCCTCGGGCGATCAGGGCTGGCTGGCCAACGTCGAGCTGCGCTACGCCCTCACCGAGGCCTGGCAGCTGTCCACCTTCGTCGACCACGGCGAAGTGCGCCTGAACAAGGACGCCTGGACCTCGGACGACAACCACCGCAGCCTCTCCGGCGCCGGTTTCGGTGCCCTGTGGGCGGCCCATGGCTGGCAGGTCAACGCCGTGGCGGCCTGGAAGCTGGGCAGCGCCGCAGCCGAGAGCGACGTGGAGCGCACGCCGCGCGTCTGGGCCCAAGTGGTGCGCGCCTTCTGAGTCCGTGCCCCTGCCTGATGGGCAGGGGCATGGCGGGGTTTGCCGGTGCTACGGGCACAGCCTGGAGACAGGCCGCCCAACAGGTCGCAATCAATGATCCGACTGCTGGCCCGACCGTCGCAGTCACTGCAGCGCCTTCCGAGTGGATCGAGAAAGCCACCCCTGTTGGGCGCCAGCCTCATCGCACGGTGGTGAGCCGAACCCCACCTCCGGGTGCCTCTTCATCCCCGTCGGTGTCGGCCTCGGTAATGACCCTGACCAGGCTCAAGCGCTCCTTGCGGATCAGCACTCGATACCGACCATCCACTGGGTCTTGTCAGCGTTGCTGCGGTCCAGATCGGCACGACGGACGAGCGGTTCCGTACATCCCCGAGGCTTGATGTACTCCTCCGCTGCGCGCGCCGCCTCATCGATCGACATGGGGCGGCGGTCATCCCGCTGCACGGTGATATAGAAGGGCTTCTGGAACATCACGATGTAGGCATCCAGCGTGTAGCGCTGGCCCACGATCTCGAGGTTGGCGTGGTACTCGTCGAAGCGAGTGAGATGGCGGGTGTCGACCTCACGGGACGAAGCGCATCCCTGGGCCAGTAATACGAAGCCCGCCAAGCAGGCCAACGAAGTCATTTTCATGTGTCTCTCCAAATGGAGGCTCCACTCGAGTGCGGAGCCCTCCAGTAAAAACGCCGGATTGCTCCGGCAGGGGCCCGTTCAATTACTAACTGGGGATCAGCCTATCGACGCTCTTCGTTGTTAAACAGGATGAGTACATTGCCATCACCCAGTGCATTCTTGATGATCGCCTCCACCGTTGGCAGTAAACTCGCAGCACTCTTGTCGTTAAGGTCAACTAAAAATAAACAGCTTGCACGCATGCCGTACTCAAGTGCGATTTCTACCAAAACAGAATCAGAGTAAGTAGTAGGATTTTTTAAGTCATCAATACTAGAAATTAGGAATTTTTCCGCAAAAAATCCTGGTACTGCACGGCCAGCAAGTCAAGTATCCCTTTGACATCTTCGGCGGTACGTGATGAGTAGCAAAATAGAGAAATAGCCAACTCAGTTTCCTCCGAATTTAATGACAGTTGGCGCCCCCGATTTGTCGATGATGATGACTTGCTTAAGACCGAAAACCGGGTAATTGGTTAGTTGCTCTTTAAGTACGCCGGGGGTAGTCGGGGTGCCAGCCAAATTGACTACAACGTTATCTGCTTGCCCTTTTTCGACTTTTTTACCGATTTCAGTCCATGCATCTCGAACACTGCCAGTCGAGGGTGCATAGTTGTCAAACACCTGTCCATTGATGATGTAGTCAGGATTTTTTCCATTCGGCAAGGTTGGGGGATTTTGTTGCACCTAGTAGCCGCTGTTGGCAAGCGTCGTCGCACTCTCATTCTCACGGGTCAGCGAGCGTATTGTTGCCGCATCGTCAGCCAGATTTATTGGCTGTCGGCAGCGCAACATCATCGAGCGGATGTTCGGCTGGCTAAAGGAGAACCGAAGAGTCGGCACCCGTTACGACAAGCTTGCCAAGAGTTTTACCGCAATAGTCACCCTGATTTGTACGCAGCGATGCTTACGCCAGCATTTTCGTACAGAACCTAGGCAACAGTTACTCGATCACCGCTGACCGATTCAAAAGCGGCCCCAGTCACACCTGCGCCTTCAAAGCGGAGCTTTATCTCCTCGCTGACTATTAGCGCACCCAAGTATTTTTTCAACCTAAAAACATGATGCGATCCAATTCTTGCTGGATCAACAACCAGATTAAAGAAAGAGCGATAATCGCCTGCCATATCCGGCCTCACAGGGTCATTAAAATCGTATTTACTGAAATCAGATCGCTCTTCATCAACGCAATCAATTTGCGTTTCAACAATCATCAGGAAGTAATCCTGAACAACATGCTTCCCTTCTATCTCAACTGGCTCAAAAACGACATTTCGGTATGGCTCATCGATCTCTGGCATTCCAGACAACGCACCGCAAGCCTTCGCGCTCAACACGGGAACACTAGCGTAGCCAGCAAGAGTGTAGTCAACCTCATCACCATCAAATCGAACATCAAGGGTATATCTGCCAGGCTCCATAAAATTCACTGGCGGGTTACTAAAATGCCAATTATTCACATGCCTAACATCACCAAAAAACCATTTATCAAGAATTTCATTATCCTGCCTGAGCAAATAATATTTCACGCCATTACCCCACAACTCATTAATTAACCAGACTTCCTAATTGAGGGCCGCACCAACAGGTGGGCACATTCAAAACATAATTTCCAAACTTTCTGAACCACCAACCTAAATAACCGCGCCACCCCAAGGAGTCGATCATCAAACGCTCTTAAGCAGCTAAATTATACTCTGACCAGGCGGAACACTTATTGGATACATATCATCCCAATCAATTAAAAAACACCAGTCGAGCCATAAAACAATGTTTTCCCTTTCAAGTAACGCGAGAGCAGTTTCTCAGCAACTGGAAGAGAAAATTAAAACAGAACACCTGACGACTAACGAAGAAAATTTAGCGCAAATCCGGTGTTATCGCCATACAAATAGCCTCACCAAACCTCATGCATCTCCGCTCTGTAATTTTTCAATTCGCTCAACAAGCAGCGGGGCACTGATGATTCCTTCTGTTGGATACATTAACTCCTCAGGGAGCAGACATCTCTCCAATCGAACCGCATCACCTCTACTCCACAACCAGATAGAACCTCCTAGGCCTCCATTTCTAGAGCGGAGTGTGGGGAATACCTGCAAGCTCTCGGGAACTGGAGTGTTTACAACCACGGATAGCAGACCTTGATTAACAGCACTCTGAACCACAAAAAACGCCGAAAACTGAACTGGGCCACTAACTACAGCTGAAAAATCTTCTGGCGGCGCGTCGTAAAACCCGGAAACACTCGAATCAAATAACCAAATTCGGGATGTTTGTGCGTCACTTGCACATATGCAACCCCTTGCGATGTCAGAACCTGCAATACATCACCCAACTTTACTTTCTTTGCCATTTAAAATCCTTCATACCCTGCTTTCTTCAAAAGCTCAGCACCTCGAATAAGAGCCTACTCATACTTGGTCGGGTCCTTAATCTTGGAGATAGAGTTAATTTTATTAATGAGCATTTCACCATCTTTTCCGAGACCATGAAAGTCAATCAGCGTTTGCTC
Organism: Pseudomonas sp. zfem005; assembly: GCF_032621735.1. Lineage (NCBI taxonomy): Bacteria > Pseudomonadati > Pseudomonadota > Gammaproteobacteria > Pseudomonadales > Pseudomonadaceae > Pseudomonas > Pseudomonas sp. zfem005. Next base: position 290,221 of record NZ_JAVYJE010000006.1, read on the forward strand.
AACCGCACGAGCATCCGTACTTGACAGCCCTTCAAGCCCCATAATTTTCGTAATCACAATCCCTTTCTCGCGCAGGTGCGCCTGACCTCGCTTCACTATGTCGTCGGTAATACCTACAATAGCGGGTCACTCCATCAACTACGCAGCTGTAGACGCAAGTCTTGCCGCCAATCGAAACGGCTTTGCCTGTTTATTTTGCCCCAACAGCCCCCCATCAAGGCATCACAACAACACCAAGCCAGCGCAAACGTAGGGCGGGTTATCCGAAGATGTAGCCCGCCGAGCGATGGTTAAACTCACACAAAAGCCACGTTCCGCCACATCGATCACACCCGGCGCATGTCGAAAGCAAAGTCCGCGCGGGTCAAATTACCCACCCTACAGGGCTTTCACAATCGATTGAGTCATGAAGCAGGGCTATATATATCCAGCTCATTATCAACCTCATGCGCAACAACAACTCCAAGATTATCCGCCAGCAACCTCGCAACGACTTTCACGACAGGCAAAACAATATCATCGCACACAACAAGTTTCGTTAGCTTATCTTTGTAAATCGAGATCATATATTCGTAATTATCTTCATAGCCATAAGTATTTGACTCTAGCTTCACGCTTAAACCAAACACAGACAATGAACTGTACTCACCGTTTAACGAATTAGCACTACTACCCTCTAAATTGAATGGCATTCCAAGTGCATGAAAAACTAGATCTGCCACCTCACTGTCTTCGCTATTCGCATTAAAAAATAATACTTCTATCATCAAAATCTCACCATATCTGCATCTGTAAATGTCCCTAGCTTAAATCCACCAGGCGTAATTTCACGACCAAGAATTTTCGACCACTTATCCGACCACGCTTTCAATGCCGGATACCTTTTAAATAGTTTATTCGGATGAATAAAGCCCGAAATATTTTCACTACTACTAATCGCAATATCTTTAGAAAGATCTATAAAAACATCTATATCACTAGGCTTCATGCCATCTTGTGCATCAAACCTGAACGACCCGCACTTACTTGATGGGTTGGTTATTGAGCTTCCCCTGACACCAATACTTTGGCACTCCAATCCAGACTCTTTAAGAGCCAATGCAAGCTCATTTCCAACCTACGCAAACTGTTTATTATCAGTAAACCCACGAGGCCATTAGGCAAATCAAACTTATTTGGAACAACTTTCGTTCCCCCCGTCGTAGCGGTACCTGCTACCTCTTTTGTGCCATCGCCCACCGCACCAGAGGCTACGTTGGAAGCATTCAGCTTCCCATCCACTACCTTAGCGACACGCTCCAGAGCCTTGCCACCCACACGCTCCAGCACGAGATCAGTTGCTGCTGACACTACAAACTCACCAATGCTGCCAGCCAGACTCTCATCACCAGAGTGCGTTCCCGGCCTGAATGAATCGATGACCTTCTGGCCCTCAATGGAGGTGTAGCCGTTGCTTAAGCGATCTAGACCATCCCTAGCTCCGATTATGAAGGCGCTGGTTGCAACAGGCGGGATTTGCGGTCAGTCAGAAGATTAAAATCAAGGCCAGAAAGTATAGGCTAGTGATTACTGCATAGTAATTATTATTTGCCTCTCTAAGAGACACATAATCTTAACAAACAAGACGATTTAATATATTCTTAGCTTTCCCCTAAACACGACTCAAATAAAAATCTGAATTTCCTGCCAGCAAATCCTCATCCTCCGTATATGCATTAACATCTCCAAAAACTCATCAAAAATCAAAAACAGAACAATCATCCGGCAGTCGCTCTTCGTTTTTAAATTTTTTAATATATAAAATCTGAAACTCAAGCGCCCCCACCGCTTAAGTAGCTCTGTATTAGAACCTTGTATTCAACACATGGATCAATCACTAACCACCCACTAATTTTCCACTTTAATAACATGCAGGAGCTATTGGAAATTCAGCCTCCATACAGACAAAAATTGTCAGACGGATCAAGAACAACACTCAAACCCATTTCAGAATCAACAAAATACGCTACTGGACTCATATAGACTGAAGACATTCCGAACATTTAACATCAATACAATTATCACGAAAGCGGAATTCACGCCAAGATTTACAGCGAAACCAATCACTGCACCATTAACTCACGTCAATTACAAAATAAAGCGCTTTAGTCCGTCGCAAAACTCATGAACCGCGACCACTTCAACAACAGTCTCAAATCCGAAATATGTATTCGAGGAAGACCTATTAGCCTTTCCACAATTAAATAATATATTTATAGAAAAATATCCATCAAAAAAATCAGTCACCTCACCATCCAACCCCTTTATTTGTATATCACCTTCCAAAGGCAAAAAAGATAACGACTCAATAAACTTCCCAGCCACTAGACTTCGCAAATGAACGTCAAAATAGGAAATCAACCCCTCTATATCTTTACGATACAGCCTGCATGCAAAGCTACCAGGCAATAAACCAGAAAACCTTTCAGCTAAGGCACAGGTTATATTGTAGTCAAATACTCCTTCACTCTTATACACCCCGACAGGTGAGAAAATTAAATCCCCAGCCTCTGTCTTAAGTGAAACATCTGAAAAAATATTCATTTAAAAAGGCAACTCCTCCCAGCCTTGGTTATGCGCCATATTTTTTACTTCTTGCTTTGTAAAGTTACGCATACCAGTGACAACCCCTTTCTCACCTTCCACAACGAGATTATATCTTGCCTTACTACCAACGCCAGTTTTCTGTACAAACACGATCGCGCCGTCTCGCTGCGTGATCGCATGTGTTGCGTTATCAATTATATTGTCAACTTGCCGGAGGTCTTTAAAACCATGACGACTTAAGCTTTCAAAGGCGTGAATAGTCAAAGGCCTACCGCCAGGAGTAGCCGAGCTATTAAAGGCAGAACTAAGATCTCTAGAAACCTCACCACTGTAATGCTGCCAGTCTGGATGATAAGGATTAGCCTTCATTTCATCCGAAATTTTAGTTATTAAACCTCCCCCTGTTGGGCTAGCCCCCAGCATAGGCTCTGCCGGTTTCGCCGAACTCTTCGCCAAAATAGTTTCAACGGCTGCTGCGGAGAACTTATGGCCAGTCTGCCTTTCGACCTCCATCAACGCGCGTATTTCAGCAGCTTGTTCGAAGGTCAGCTTGGCGCCTGCGCCCACCACGAGCCCTGTCGGTAGCGCATCCCCAACAGCCAACTCTCCAAGCCAGATGCTGGCTTCCGTTACGCAGAGCGCAGGGTTGCTGGCACAGACTGCGGCTCCCGCCCGGGCGGCAGTTAACACCGCCGCGGTAGCCGCACCACCAACAGCCGCAGCAGTCAGCGCCCCCGATACTTTCAAGCCTCCTTCAGCGGTTTGTTGAGCAATCCCGGCTTTGCAGTCCGTATCACAGTCGTCGGGCTTGCTTAACCAGAAACCGATATCACCAGGGCTCATGAGGTTGTTCTCAACCGCATTACGCCCGCTCTGCGCACCCGCCACCGCATTGGCGACATCTCCGCCTACAGCCGCCACCGTTAGCCCCGCTGCCAGCGTCGAAAGCGCGGAAACCGTCTGCTTCTGTTCTTCGCTCAGGTCTTTTACAGGTGTACCGCTGTACAGCTTCTTGGCAATCAGCTCTGCCATCAGCTCACCACTGACTGCACCGGCGGCTCCGGCAGCGGCTGAGTTGCCCTGGGCCTTGGCCACCACGGCCGCCAACACGGCATGGGCCATGAGTCGGGCGTTGTCGTTATTGCCTGTGGCCTGCTTGATGGTCTGCGCGACGTAAGGTGCGGCGGCTCCCGCAACGGCGGCGCTGATGTTGCCTCCGGCCAGCCCTTGCAAGGCTGCCGTTACGGCCTGGGCGGCGCGCTGATAGTCGCCGCCCGTCCCGTAAAGGGCCATGACGTCCTTGTAGGCCTGGCTGTTGACCAGGGCCGTCTGGTACGCATCACGCTCGTCTGCGCTGGCACCTGCGCCCGGCTGGCGGATGCCCTGGCGCTCCAGGGCCTCCTTGCCTTCACGCGTGGCCTTGATCTGCCCTTCGGTACGAACGATGTCCATGACCTGGCTGCCAATCTCGGCGATGGCCTGGACTTCCCGCAGGCGGCGCTGCTCCTTCTCTTTGTCGAAGATCGGGCTCAGGGCCTGGTGGGCGTGTTCGACATCACGGTTGAGGCTAGCGACATCCTGCTGCTGGTTCTCTGCGTCACGGATGTCGATCTGGCCTTCCGAGACGGCTGCGCGGGTGCTGCTGCTGTCCTCGCCGCTGCGGCTCAGCCCGCTGACAAGACCGCTGGCCATGTTGCCAAGGAACTGCTGCCCGGCCGTGCCGCTGCTGCTGATCCCGGCACTTTGCTGCTGACTGCTGAACTCCGCTTTGTTGCGAATATCACTCCAACCCAGGGTGCCCGTGCTCAAGCGGTTCTTGTCGGCATCGGCGGTGCTGCCGATGACGGCACCGTCCAGTTGGATGTGCTGACCAACGTCGATCTGGTAACCACCCTCGCCCGCGAACAGGCCTGTCTGCTCCTGGACGCTGTCATAGCGTGACTTCAGCTTGCTCTGGCTGACGCTGACATAGCCGCTCCCCGTCATGCTCCCGAAGGTGAAGCTGCCGCCTGCACTGACGTTCTGCTGCTTGGCGTCGAAGCGGTCACTGTCCTGTTGGCTTTGCAAGATCAGATCGCGACCGATGTCGGCCACTATTCGCTCACCACTGACCTGGGCGCCCTGCAGGGTGGCGTCACGCCCGCTGCTGAGCTTGACCTGGTTTCCCGCGTCCAGCTTGACGTCTTCCCAAGTGGTGCCGCTGCCCTTCTCCATACCGAGGCCCGTGTTGGCGTTGGCGAAGATGCTCAGGCCAATGCCGCTATCGCTGACCCCGAGGCTGATGCCGACGTTGCCACCACCGCTCTTGTTCGAGCCGGTGAGCTTCTGGGTATTCGCGGCGGCATCGAGGTGGATGTCCTGAGCAGCATCGAGCGTCAGGTCTCGCCCTGCCTTGAGGCCGCTGCCGACCACGGTCAGGTCACCGCCCTGGCCCTCCGCGCCCCGGGCCTGGATGCTCAGATCCCGCCCGGCGTTGACATTGCTGCCCTGGCTGACCTGTTGTTCCAGCACTTGCTTGGAACTGGACTTCTGAGTGCCCAGCGACACGCTGATACCAACGAACTCGCCGGCGTTGTCGGCAGTCATGCCGCCTTGCTCAGCCGCCTGCCACGCCTGGTAACCGCTCAAGCCGGCCTTGACGCCCTGCAAGGCAGCCATGCGGCTATCGCCAGACTGCTCGGAATCACGTGCAGCCTGAGCGGTTTCATAGGCGGTATTGACGGCGGCCCCCACAGCACCTGAAAGGGCCAGGGTCAATCCGCTTTTCTTGCTCTCCTGACGCTGCTCGCTACGGTTGTTGTTCTCGGCAGCACTGATCGTCACTTCCTGCCCGCTCAGGCGGATGTCACGACCCGCGACGACGTCCGAGCCCGTTACATCCAAGGCCCTGCCCGCCTGGACACTGACGTCACCCTGAATGCTACCAACGGTGCTGGCCCGGGTGGTTTCGACGCCACTTTGCTGGCTGCCCTTGAGGCTTGAGGAGCCCAGCGTGATGCCGATACCACCGCTGCTCATCAGGCCGGATTTTTTCTTTTGCTCGTAGCGTTCCTGATAGTGGCTTTCGGTCACGCCACGGACATCGATATCGCGGCCGGCCTGCAGGGATGTGTGCTCCGTCGACACCACATCACTGCCGTGAACACGCATGTCGTTCTGGGCACGCAGGTCCACGGTGTTGGCACTGATCAGGCTGCCCTGGGCCTCGCTGGTTGCATCGACGCTGTAGCGCGTCTTGGTGGAGCTGGAGAAAGCGCCACTCTTTTTCTTTCGTGAATAGTGAGATGCATAGTCGCTGTCTTCAGCCGCCAGCAAGCTCAGGTCATTACCCGCATAGAGATAGGCTTCGTTGCTCGCCTCAAGGCGGCTGGCTGTCAGGCTCAGGTCGTTGCCAGCAGTCAGCTTGAGGTCACCTCCCGAAACGATCTCGCTCCCCTGCTGCCGGACGCTGTCGCGCTCGATATCCAGTTGCTTGCGCTTGCGTTTGGAGTGGTACTCGTAGTGGCTCTCATTGGCCGCCGAAGTGATGTCGAGGTCGCGCCCTGCCGCCAGTGCAATATCGCCACCGGCTTCGACACGGCTGGCGATCACTGCCAGGTCTCGGCCCGCCTCGACCTTGAGTTTGCCCCCCACGTGCAGGTCGCTGCCGTGCTGGGTAACCGTGGTCTCGCTCCAGCGGGATTTCTTGCCTTGGCCTTGGGCACTGTCGATTTCAGTGGCTGAGCCTATGAGCAGGTCACGGCCCGCCGTCAGACCGGCACTCCCTCCAGCACTGATGACACTGCCGATATTGGCCAGGTCGCGCCCGGCGGTGAGACTCAGGTCGTTGGCTGCCTCGATGCGAGCCGCGCTGTCCATCACGGTGTCTTGCCGTGCGGATGTGCCATGGGTCGTCAGGGTGCCCTGGCTCCGCTCGTTGATGATGTCGCCCGCGACGGCGATGACGCTGATATCGCGCCCCGCGATGATGCCGCCCTGGGCATTGCGGATGCTGTCGGTCGCCAGCAGGTCGAGGCGGCTCCCGGCTTCAACCAGACCACTGTTGACGATATTGCCGGCGCTGGCGCTGAGGTTGTTGCCGGCGCGCAGGGTGCCCTGGTTGACGAGTTCGCCACCGGAGATGAGCGCCACGTCCTGTCCGTAGATCAGCGCACCATTTGGCGCAAGGCGCCCCTTGGCCTGGGCCAGGTAAAGCACCGGCACCAGCACCCTCTCGCCGTTCACTTCATGCTCTTCGAGCCAGACGATGTCGTGTGTCAGCGCCGCAACCTGGGCGGCGCTCAGGCTGACACCCAGACTGAGGTTGAGGGACTGCTTGCTGGCGATGGCGTTGTCCATCAGGTAGCGGAACATCGCTTCATCACTGCCCAGGCCAGCGAGGTAGCGCTGGCCGGTGCGGGCAGTGATGGCTTCACGAACCAGACGCTGTTCGTAGAGGCCGTCTCCCAGTCGCTTCTGAGTTCGGTCGGGTTCATAGCCAAGCAGGCCGAGCAGGTAGTCGGAGCTGAGGAACTGCCGGAGCTGGGTCAGTTCCGGATTGGTTTCGATCAGGTACCGATAGGGTTGGGGTGCGATGCCCGTAGCCGGCAGTTCCTGGACACGCGCGACGCTTTGGGTTCCAACGGGCGTCTGGGGCTGCACCTGAGTCGGCTGGGCTGCCGGGAGCTCGCCCATGACAGGGGGGCGCTGCGCCGGCAGCAGGCCTTCGCCAAGGTCGACACCGGGCGGGTCAATCCGGTCCGGCTGCACGTGTGGGACCATCGCGGGGACGCGGGCTAGCGCATCGCTTTGAGTCCGGCCTGGCCGTGTCTGGTCGATCGCGAGACCGTCACTGCCGACCTGGGCGGCATTTTCGCCAGCGGCCCCGGAAGACAGGTGCTGCCTCAGGTTCAGCTCACGGCTACCTGTCTCCGAGGAGCCGTCAAGCTGCACATCGAACCTACCGCCACTGACCTGGAGGTGTTGCTGGCGCTGGGCGACGCTGATGCTGGCGCTTCCCACGGTCCAGCTTTGCTGTCCTTGCTGCGCGACGACCTTAGCATCGGTTGAAGCAGTGGAACTCAGCCGGAACAGGCCATTCTGCCCATTAGGGATGCTGAAGCCGGGCAGCGCGAGCGGATTGACCTGCTTTTGCGCGAGATCAGGCGGGAGTTGCGCATTGATCAGCACGACGTTACCGGCCGCGCTAGCGGCTACGGAGGTATCGGAAACCTTGCTGGCACCACCGGCGTAGGCGACGTTACTGCGGCTGACGCCATTGCCCAGGCTGGTGGACGCCTTGATGGTGACATTGCCGCCGGCCTGAATGATGGCGCTGGCGGCCACACCGGTATTGAGGCTGGTTTCGGACGAGCTTGCCAGGATGTAGCTGTAGAAGCGGTCGGGTATCTTGTGATCGAAACTGGGGTTGAAGTGCGGGTTCGGAGTACTGGTTACCTGCTCATGCGTACGAAGAATGTATGTTTGTGGCTCACGCCCCCCGGTGGTCCTTGTATATCGATGAACATACCGCGCGTTGTACTTGTTGTAGTCCGCGAGTGCCCCATTGATGAACCCGTAGAACACATGTGAGGGTTCGGTGTCATCGGTTTTGCGGAACGTACGGGAACGAATGATGCTCTCGGTCGCAGCTCCAGCGTTATTGAAAAGAGCGGTGTCGATATAAACGTCACCGGAGGCCGAGACAAGGCTGTGCTGGTTATCGAAGCTATCGGAAGAAACCGTGAGGTTTCTGCCAGCCGAGATACTTGAGGCTGCGGAGTCCGATGTGACCGCGCGCTCAATCTCTTCATTCACGAAATAGTCGAGATCAAAGTGCCTGCCTTTGCAGTTGTAGCAATGGAAGGTGATGGAGCCGGCAATCAGCCGCTCTGAAATCGAGAACACATCCTTACGATTAAGGATGCTCGTTACCGCCAATTTCATATCGCGAGCGCTTTCCAGCGTCGCCGATATGTTCTCCAGCACCGCACTGCGCGCGCCTGAGTCGTTGGCCGCGATGCTCAAGGAGCCCAGGCTGTAGATATCGGCAAAGCGGTTCTTCAGGCTGGTGACATGCAGCGTCATGTCGTCGCCGCTGAATAGCAGGCCGCGCTCGTTCAACAGGGCCGATGTCGTCAGCCGCAGCACCTCACCGCTGCCGAGGGTGCCGTGGTTGTCCAGTTGACCGGCATCGAGCCTCAGGCCGCCGGAGGAGGTCAGTACGCCGTGGTTGGCAAGCAGCTTTCCGACCTTGACGTTGGCACTGCCCCCGCTGGTGATGCGGCCGGTCGTGGGCAAGGTCAATTGTCCCGCTGCCAGGTCAAGGGTACCCAGGCTGGTGACGCGGCCGGAACCGCTATAGGTGCCGCTGAGACTGAGTACCAGCCCGCCATCGCTGGCAATCAGCCCATCGTTGCGCCAATCACTACCGGAGCCGGTGAGGGCCTGGCTCGCCAGCAGTTGGCCAGTGGCGGTCTGCTGGAAGTTACCGACATTGACCGTCAGACGCCCAGCCTGGATGACGGCACTGTTGGTCCAGCTATCGGCATTGAGGGTCAGGCCGCCTTGGGTGACGATGCGACCGCCAGCGTTGCCCACGTTCGGCAGGGATATATTGAAGACACCATCGCCGACGTGTAGCAGGCTGCCGCCTTCATTCAGCAGGCTGCCGGCAGCGAGGCCGAAGTCGAGGTTGGCGCTCTCCAATTGGCCGTTGCGGTTGTCCAGCAGCCCCCCTACCGCCAGTTGCATAGCCCCTGTATTGCCGAGGGCACGCAGTTGGCCACCACGGTTGTCCAGGCTTCCCGCGCGCAGGCTCAGAGTACTGTCGCTTTCGAGGATGCCGGCCTGGTTGTCCAGGGCACCGGCCAGGCTGAAGTCGATCCGCTGGCCAGCGATCTGGCCCCAGTTGGTCAGGCTGTCGCCTTCGACCCTGAGCAGCCCGGCGGCAAAGAGGCCGCCCTGACGGTTATCCAAATGACCGACCGCCAATTGCGCATCGCCAGCCAGAGCCGATAGGTGCCCGCCCTGGTTGAAGAGGCTGCTGGCGGCCAGGGCCAGGCTGCGGCCCTGGATAATGCCGGCCTTGCCTGACGTGCCGGCCCTGTCGGCGTTGCTGCCGTTGTTCAACCAGCCGCCCAGGCGGGCGCTCACCCAGCCCTGCAGGCTGGCGAGGGTACCGGCGCGGTTGTCCAGGGTGTCGGCGGTGATGTCCAGGTTGCCGGCCAGGCTGAGCAGACGCCCGCCCTGGTTGCTCAGTTCGCCCGTCACAATGCCCAGGTCACCCTGCGCCTGGAGGCTGCCGTAGGTGTTGGTGAGGCCGGCGGACTCGATGCGTACGCCAGCCTCCCGGCTGTGGATCAGGCCATCCTTGTCGTTCTGTACGGCACCGCTGGTGCTCAGGAGCAGGGCGCCATTCGCGGCCAGGGTTCCACGGCTGCTGTTGTCCAGACTGCCGCCCAGCAGGGTCAGCAGGCTCCGGCTGACAATCTGGCCGCCTTGGTTATCGACGCGACTCGCGCCCTGGAGGAGGAGCGCTCCGGTGCTGGCCAAGGTGCCCTCGGCATTGCCGAAGGAGCCGAGCAGGTGGAGAGTCACCCGATCACCACCGGTCAGGCTGCCGCGCTGGTTGTCGATGCTGTATGCAGTGAGGTCGAGCCGCCCTTGGGCATGTAGGCTGCCCGCGGCATTGTTCAGTTGCGCAGTGCGCAGTTCGAGCCCTGCGCCGCTATCGATAGAGCCACCGGCACGGTTGTCGATCGATTCGGCGATCTCAAGGCGTTGCCCAACCCCGCTGGATAGGATGCCCCGGTCGCTGTTGTCGAGTTTCGTAGCCTTGAGGCTTAGCCGTCCCTGGCTGACCAGGGCGCCTTCCACGCTGTTGTGCAGGGTGCCGGCCAAGATGACAGAAAGGTCGCCATCCCGACTGGACAGGGTGCCTTGATGGCGATTGTCCAGACTCTGGCCACGGACACTGAGCCCCTGCCAGCCGGAAAGCAGGCCGCCCTGGTTGATGAGCGTCGTTCCCGCCAGGCCCAGCTGCCCACGGGTGATCAGCTTGCCAGCAGTATTGTCGAGGTGACGCAGATCGAGCGCGAAGCTTTGGTGGCTGCTGATTTCGCCGCCCTGGTTGGCAAGGTCGCGTAGGCGCTCGAAGCTAAGGGGGCCGCGCGCAAGAATCAAGCCGCGCTGGTTGTCCAGGTCGCCACCGTCGAGGTCCAGGCGTAACCCGCGACTGCCGATCAGACGCCCCTGGTGCTGGATCAACTGGCTGAGCCCAAGGTCCATGTCGCCCTGGGCAGATACTTCGCCGTCATGGCTCGAGTCGAGTGTGGAGGCCCGCAGGACCAGGCCGCCCTGGCTGTTGATAAGACCGCCATCGCGGTTGTCGATGTCCTGCCCATGCAGTTCGAGTGAGCTCCCGGCCAGCAGGCTCCCGCCTCGGTTGTCCAGATCCGAGGTTTCGACGCTGAGCTCCCGGGCCGCGCTGATCAGCCCGTGCTCGCCGTTGGCCAGCGCCTCGCCGACATGGAGCCGCGTGTCACTGCGGCTGGTCAGGGTGCCACCGGTGTTGTCCAGGCGGGAGGTGCGCAGGTCGACGCGCGAGCCGGCGATCAGTCCCTTGAGGTTGGCCAAGGCCCGCTCGATGCGAAGCGTCAGGGCCATGGCACTGAGCAGCTTGCCATCGTGGTTGTCGAAGCGGCGCGCCGCCAGGATGAAGGCCTGCTGGCTGGAAATCTCTCCCCCCTGGTTACTGACATCGCCAAGGTTCTTCAGCAGCAGTTGCCCCGGGGCGTTGATGAGACCTTCGCGGTTATCGAGGTCGCCACCGTTGAGGTCAAGGCTGAGCCGAGCGTTGCTGAACAGTTGGCCGCCTTGCTGCTCCAGGCGCGTGACGCTGGCCTCCAGCGCCTCGCCACTGCCGATACGACCCGCGTTGTTGATAAGGGGGCCAGCGTCGAGTTGCAGAGTGCTGGCGCTGGTCAGGCGGCCCTGGCTGTTGTCGAGGTTGCCGGTGGCCACCTGGACGGGACCTTTGGCGGACAGGACGCCCCGGCGGTTCTCAAGATGGGCACCGGTCAGCGACAAGGCGGCGTCGCTGATGAGTTGGCCCTCATCGTTGTTCAGACCCGCCTGACTGCTGATAACGAGGGCACCTCCACTGGAGAGGCTGCCTGCGTGGTTGTCGAGATAACCGACGTCGAGGTCCAGCCGACCTTCGGCACTGATCAGACCCTGGCCGTTGGCCAGGGTATCGTCGACGCTGATCGCTACCGCCCGCTGGCTGACCAGGCGACCGCCCTGGTTGTCCAGTCGGGAGCCGCGAAGGCCAATTCCATCGGTTCCGGCGATGAGGCCCCGTGCCTGGTTGATCAGATGCTGGACGACCAGATCGAGCCGGGAGCCGGAGAGCAGGCGCCCGCCTTCGCTGTTGTCGAGCGCTCGGGCAACGAGGATAACGCCACCCTGACTGGATATCTCACCCACCCGGTTGTCGATCTCGTCGACCTCCAGGCTCAGCCCTTGAGTAGCCCCAATCAACCCGTCGGCGCGGTTGTCGAGGCGCTGGCCGGACAGCACCAGCGTCCCAAGGGCGACCAGTTGGCCACCCCGCTGGTCGAGGGTTCCGATCTTCGCCCGGACGTCCGCCTGGCTGGCAACTTCACCTGCGCGGTTGTCCAGTGTGGCGGCGGCGAGGGCCAGATTGCCTCTCGCCAGGATGCTGCCGCCCTGGTTATCGAGGTGGCCGGCGGTATCCAGTGCGAGTCGATCTCGACTGCTGATCAGGCCACTTCGACTGTCGAGCCGGCCGGCTCGCAGCTCCAGGCCGTTGGCCAGGATGGAGCCCCTGACGTTGTCCAGGGCCTGGGTGATGCGCAGGACCAGTGACTGCTGGCTGAGCAGCTTGCCAGCTTCGTTGTCCAGGCGCTCAGCGGCCAGAGTGAAGTGCTGCTGGCTCGAGATTTCACCACCACGGTTGCTGACCTGCCCCAGGTTTTGCAGAAGCAATTGACCGGGGCTGTTGATCAGGCCGCCCTGGTCGTTGTTCAGCAGCCCGTGCTGCAGGTCGAGGCGTAGGTCGCCATCGCTGAACAGCTCGCCACCGTCGTGCTGGTCCAGGCCGGAAACCCTGGCAATGAGCGGGCCGCCGCTGGCGATTCGCCCCTGGCTGCTATTGTCGACCTGCCCCGCCTCCAGTTCCAGAGTACCGGCGGCTGCCAACCGTCCACCCTGGCTATTGCCGAAGGTGCCCGTGGTGAGCCACGCATCCCCTCGAGCGCTGATATCACCGGCCAGCCCGTTGTCCAGGCTTGCGCTCGAGAGTTGAAGGGAGCCATCACTGACGATGAGGCCGCTCTGGTTATCCAGCCGGTCGGCACTGGAGACGGCAAGGCGGCCGCCACTTGAAAGGGTGCCCTCCTGGTTGTCAATGCGATTGGCGCTGACGTCCAGGCCTAGGTCGCCGCTGATCACACCCTGTTGATTGGACAGGACGCCGTCCAGTTCGCCCTCAGCGGTGGCGAGGGTGACGAGGAGCGCCCCCGCACTGGAAAGCGTGCCACCCCTGTTGTCCAACTGCTGGCTTTCGAGAGTGGTCGCGTGACGACCGAAGATCAGGCCCTTGGCCTGGTTGATCACGCGGTCCACGGCGAGGAGCAGGCGCTTGCCGGAAAGCACCTTGCCACTGCCGTTATCCAGCCGCTGGCTGGACAGGCTCACGCCAGCCTGGCTGGAAAGTTCGCCGCCCCGGTTGTCGATATCCTTGATCTCGAGCATCAATCCCGCTGTGCTGCCCACCAGGCCACCCTGGCGGTTGTCCAGGGACTGGGCGACGAGGCCCAGCCGCCCCTGCGCGACCAGTGCCCCTCCCTGCTGCGCCAGCGTGCCGACAGCAGCATGCAGATCGCCCTGGCTGGCGATGCGCCCCCTGGCATTCCGTACCTCTTCCGCCTCAAGGGACAAGACGCCGGCCGAGATGATGCGACCGCCCTGGTTGTCGAGGTGCTGCCCCTGGTAGGCAAGATCCGCCTTGCTGGTTATCTGGCCCTGGTGGCTGTTGTCCAACCGCTCCAGCCTGAACACCAGCGGGCCATCGGCGGCCAGGGTGCCGCCACGGTTGTCCAGGCGCTTGCCATCCAACGCGACCCGCTGACCGCTGACCGTTCCACCACGGTTGTCCAGCGCATCGCCAACGCTCAACGCAAGGCCGCCTTCACCGAGGATCTCGCCGTTCTGGTTGTCGAGGTTGCCGGCCCGCAGCCGGACGAGGCCGCCGCCGGAGATTTCACCCTCACGGTTGTGAGCCTGGCCGCTCACGGCCAGTGACAGTTCGCCGCGGCTGGAGAGCAGGCCCGCGCGGTTGTCCAGGGCTGCGCTTTGCACGTCGAGGGTGCTGGCGGCGATCTGCCCCTTGAGGTTCTGCAGGGCACGCTCGATTCGCAACGACAGCGCATGGGCGCCGAGCAGCTTGCCACCGGAATTGTCGAGGCTGCGCGCAACCAGGGTGAAGGCGGTGTGGCTGGAAATTTCGCCGCCCCGGTTGCTGACATCGACCAGGTTCTTCAGCAGCAACTGACCCGGGGCGTGGATCAGACCAGAGCTGTTCTGCAGGTAGCCGCCGTTGAGGTCCAGGCTGAGTTCGCGACCACTGTAGAGCTGGCCGCCGCCGGCCTGGTCGAGGCCACTTATGCTGGCGACGAGCGCGCCGCTGCTGAAAATGCGCCCACCGGCGGTGTTGTTCACATGCTGGGCGCCGAGGTCGAGCTGACCCTTGCTGGTGATCCGGCCACCGCCCTGATTGTCGAGCGAACCTGTCGAAAGGCCGAGCGTACCCTGGGCCCCTATCTGCCCCGCCTGACTGTTATCCAGGCCGCCCGTCGTCAAGCGCAGGTGCTTGTCGACAAGCAATTGGCCGCCGCGATTGTCGAAAGCGCCACTGCTGCTGATCGACGCATCGGCTGCACTGGCCAGGACACCGCCTTGGTTGACTACTGCGGATGCCCGGAGCAGAAGTCGACCATCCGTCATCAGCACGCCCCGGGAATTGTCGAACCTGCCGGCGTGCTCACCAGCGGTGCGGTCGTTCATGAGAAGCGACAGGCCCTGCCGCGCGTAGAGGCGCCCGGCCGTGTTGACGAGTTGCCTGGCTTCCAGGCGCGTGCTGCCCAGGCTCGACAGGAGCCCCTTCAGGCTGTTGTCGAGTCGGTCGAAGAACAGATGCAGATCATCCCCGACCACCACCTGACCACCCTCACGGTTGTCCAGGGAAGTGCCGGACAGGCTCGCCTTGCCGCGGCTGGACAGGGTCCCGCCACGGTTGTCGAGCTGTGCAGCCACAATGGACATGGCCTGGTTCGATGTCGCCCGACCACCCTGGGCGTTGTCGAGGCCGCTCGTGCTCAAGCCGAGCCCACCCACGCTGGCGATACGCCCTTCCCTGTTGTCCACTGCCCCCGTGCTGTCGATCGCGACATGGGTATCGCCAAGAACAGCGCCCTTGCGGTTGTTCAATGAACCCACCTGCAGTCGGCCATCTGTGGCCAGAATCTCGCCACGCTGGTTGTCCAGCTCACCAGCAACCCAGAGCTCGAGTCCGTCCTGGGCATCGAGAGTGCCGCTCTGGTTGTTCAGATGTGCCGCAGACAGTTCAAGCGTCCTGGCGGCGATCCGGCCCCGGAGGCTGGCCAGCACCTGGCCGACCCGCAGCGTCAGCGACTGCTCGCTGAGCAGTTTGCCGTCCGTGTTGTCCAGGCTACGAGCAACCAGCTCGAAAGACTGGACGCTGGCGATCTCGCCCCCCTGGTTGCCGACCTCCCCCAGGTTGCGCAACAGGAGGTGCCCTGGCGAGCGGATCAGGCCACCGCTGTTCTGCAGATGGCCACCGTTCAAGTCGAGACTGAGATCGCCACCGCTGTAGAGCTGGCCGCCGCCTCGCTGGTCGAGACGGCCAACGCTGGCATCGAGCACGCCATCGCTGGCGAGGCGACCGGCGTTGCGGTTATCGACATGCCCCGCCGTCAGGCCGAGGGAGGCGCGGGCAGTCAACTGGCCGCCCTGTCGATTGCTCAGGGTTCCGGCAGCGACCTTGGCGTTACCCTCGGCACGTATCTGGCCGGCGGCACTGTTATCGAGCGTTCCGGCCACCCGCATCTCAAGGCCACCTTGACTGGCGAGCTGCCCCCGCAGGCTGTTATCCAGGGTCTCCGCCTTGAGTCGCAGTTGCTGCCCGGCGCCCAGCGTGCCTCCCTGGTTCTGCAACGCGCCGTCGACCGACACATCGAGCACCTGCTTCGCCAGAACCTTGCCCGCCTGGTTGTCCACGGCCCCGGCCCGAAGATCGACACGCGTTCCGCCGGAAAGCTCACCCGAGCGGTTGTCCAGTCGCCCGAGCCGAGCATCCAGCCGGCCATCGCTGGCCATCAGACCGGACTGACGGTTATCGAGTGTCCTTGCCTTGACTGCCAACTCGCCCTGGGACAGCACACGGCCACGGCGGTTATCGAGGCGGTCGGCGGAAACCCGGGCGTTGCCCTGCGCACTGAGGGTCCCGCCCTGGTTATCCAAGGCCTCGATTACATGAAGCTCCAGGTTGCGGTCCGCCACCAGGCTGCCGCTGTTGCGCACTTCCCGTGCCCGCACCTCGACATCACCCTGGCCGTTACGTCGGCTGTCCGGGCTGACACCCGCCTCGACAACGCCCTCGTTGAGGAGACGGCCGCCGCTGCTCAGGCGTACATCGTGATTGGCCGCCAGACTCTGGCGCAGGCTCATGTCGCCTTGCGTCTCTAGCAGCGCACGCCCTCCGGCATAAACAGCGCCCTGGATTTCTGCGACCTCGGCCCTGATCTGCAGGTCACCAGCGGCGGAAGCCTGGGAGAGGGTCAACTTGCCGTTGGCGTCGATCTGGATGTCGCCGGCGCTGGCGGCCATGTCGCCGGCCAGTTTGACGCCGACGCCCTGTTCGGTGCCGACGAGGCGGATGGCGCCGGCGTACATGCCGCCCAGGGCGCTGCTGTCGATGGCCAGTTGGGGTTTGTCGGTGCCGTCGTCGGCCTTGGCGGTGGCGGCGAGGGTGGCGGCGTCGACGTCGTTGCGGCCGGTGACCATTGCCAGTTGCCGGGCGTGCAGTTCGGCGTTGATCTGGGCGCTGCGGGTGATCAGTTCGAACTGGTCGACGTTGCTGGCGTTGAGCCCCTGCCCTTCGATGCGGATCTGTCCGCCGTCGACGTCGTAGCGCTTGAAGGTGCCGTTCTCGACCACGGGGGCGCCGGTGCTGAGGGTGGCGCGGGGGGTGTTGATGAAGCCGCAGCCGTCGCAGGTGATGCCGTGGGGGTTGGCGACGATGACGTGGGCGCCCTGCCCGGCCACTTCGGTGTAGCCCTTGAGCTGGCTGGGGTTGGTGCCGGTGACTTCGTTGAGGATGACGCCGGCGGCGCGCCCGTTGAGGTTGGCGTTGCCGAGGATGTAGCCCCCCAACTGGGTCGACTGAGTCTTGCCTGTGGCGTTGTTGAGGATCAGCCCCTGCTGGCCGACGTTGTAGTCGCTGAATGTGTTGTGCGACAGGCCGTTGCCGTTGGGCGTGGCGATGTTGACCACGGGTACGCCGTTGGCGGCGGCGCCGAGGCTGGTGTTGCCGCCGGCGGCGGCGTCCACGGCCAGGTCGGCGGCGGTGCTGACGATGGGGTTGAGGAACATGACGCCGATGAGCACGGTGGCGATGTTCTGGAAGAAGGGGCTGCGAACGTCCATGAGGTGGGGCTCCGGGTGACGCGGAATCAGTAGAACAGGTCGATGCGGGCGTAGATCGGGTGCTCCTGGCGTACGATGACGTCAGGGCGCTCCAGGGACCGTGCGAAGGTGAGCGAGACGGCCAGGTTCGGGCCGCGGCCGCTGAATTCGAAGGCGTTGCCGGTCAGGCGGCCATGGGCGCGGGCGTTGTTGCGGTCGCCCTGGATCTGCCCCAGGTCGTAGGCGAAGGCGAGGCCGTACTGGCGCACGAAGGGCTGCAACGGTGCCCAGCCCACCGGGCGGGTCCAGCGCAGCTGGTTGCGCCAGTAGCCGCCGCTGTTGCCGGACAGGGATTGCTCCTTGAAGCCGCGCACCGAACTGAGGCCGCCGATGCTGATGCGCTGGGCGCTATTGAGTTCGTCTTCGCTGCACTGGTAGTTGATGAGGCTGTCGACACTGAGGTTTTCCCCGAGCAACTGGAAAGGCTGCAGGTAGCTGGCGGTGAGGCTGTACTTGTCGTGGCGGGCATTGGTGCCGCTCTTGCCGTCGATGCGGCTGTTCTTGGCGTCCAGGGCGCCGATGCCCTGCTGCCAGCCGAGGTCGAGGTTGACGAAGGCGCTGCCGAGCCGGCTGCCGTGGTTGAAGCCCAGCTGGGTTTCGGTGATGCGCGGGCTGGAGCTGCCCAGCAGGGTGTTTTCGATGTAGTTGCGGGTTTCCAGGTGGGCGAGGCCGAGGCTCAGGCCGGTCTTGCTGACGCTGTCGCGGTGCAGGACGCGGTCGGCGCGCAGTTGGTGGGTCTTGCTTTCGCCGTCGGAGACGAAGGGGAATCCGCTGTTCTCGTTGCGGGTGCGGTAGTAGCTCTGGCTGTAGGCGTAGCTGAAGCTCCACCAGCCATACGGCAGGCTGTAGGAAAAGCTCTGGTTGGCGGAGTGGCGCCAGCGGTCGCTGACCGCATCACCACCGGCGCGCAGGCTGAGCTGGTCGGCCAGGCCCAGGGGGCTGTCCCATTCCAGGCTGGCGCCCCACTGCTGTTCGCCGGTGCTGCGCTGGCCGTCGTTGTGGCGGTTGAAACCGACCCGCCAGGGCTTGCCGCGCTCGCCCTTGAGCTGGACGCGGCTGCCGCCCACTTCGCTGCCGGGCACCAGTTCCAGTTCGGCGGGGCGCGAGGGCAGGCGGTTGATCTGCTCAACCAGTTGCTCCAGCTCCCGCAGGTTCAGCGGCTTGCCGGTATGCGCCGGGGAGGCCAGGGCCAGTTCGCGGTCGCTGGCGATCGCCGAGCCTTCCACGCCCTCCAGGCGCCCTTCGACGACGATGACGTCCAGTTCGCCGTCGGCCAGGTCCTGCTGCGGCAGGTAGGCGCGGGAGGTGACGTAGCCGCGGTCGATGTAGTGCTGAGTGATGGCCTTGAGCAGGTCGTTGAGGCGCCCGCTGTCGAGGCACTGCTGTTCGAAGGGCTTGAGCAGTTCGCGCTGGCGCACCTCGCTGATCAGGTGCACGCCCTGCAGACGGATGCGCTGGATGTCGAAGCACGGGCCCTGTGCCTGGGGCGGGCTGGGCGCCACCGGCTCGGCACGGTCGGGCAGTTGCTGCAGCTCCTGCAGGCGCTTGCGCTGCTCTTCCAGCAGCCGTTCCTGGCGGTCACGGATCAGGTCCCGATCGCCTGGAAGCGGCTCGGCAGCCTGCAGTGCCAGGGGCATCGAAAGTAGCGGTGAAAACAGCGCGAGAAAGGTCGAAAGACGCACGGCGAGCAGTCCTTGCAAGGGCCTGGCGAAACAGGCGCCTATGAGAGCAACTCGACAAAGACCGGCCTATCGGCCCTGGCCTGATGAGGCCCTGGGAAACTTCTCAAGCGAAGGAACGATGCTGTGGCTCACTTGTAGGCCCACCGGGCAGGGGCAGCCGAACACCCAATAAAAAGCCCCCGCCGGATCACTCCGACGGGGGCTCTTCAGTTACTGATCGAAGATCAGACCTTGGCGCGCTCGTAGCGCTTGCGGTCGTTCTCGTTCAGCATTTTCTTGCGCAGGCGGATGGACTTCGGAGTCACTTCCACCAGCTCGTCGTCGGCGATGAATTCCAACGCCTGCTCCAGGGTGAAGCGGATCGGCGGAACCAGGGCGATGACTTCGTCTTTGCCCGATGCGCGCATGTTGTCGAGCTTCTTGCCCTTGGTGGGGTTGATCACCAGGTCGTTGTCACGGCTGTTGATGCCGGCCAGCTGGCCTTCGTAGATCTCGTCGCCTGGGCCGAGGAACAGCTTGCCGCGGCTTTGCAGGGTTTCCAGCGAGTAGGTCAGGGCGGTGCCGGTGGCCATGGAGACCAGTACGCCGTTCTGACGGTTGCTGACTTCGCCGGCCTTGATCGGGCCGTAGTGGCTGAAGGTCGAGGTCAGGATGCCGGTACCCGAGGTCAGGGTCAGGAAGTTGTTACGGAAGCCGATCAGGCCACGCGCCGGGATGGTGTATTCCAGGCGTACACGGCCCTTGCCGTCGGGGATCATGTTGGTCAGATCGCCCTTGCGCAGGCCCATCTGCTCCATCACCGAGCCCTGGTGCTGCTCTTCGATGTCGATGGTGACGTTCTCGTAGGGCTCCTGCTTGTCGCCGTCCTTCTCGATGATGACCACTTCCGGACGGCCTACGGCCATCTCGAAGCCTTCGCGGCGCATGGTTTCGATCAGTACGGAGAGGTGCAGTTCACCGCGGCCGGAGACCTTGAACTTCTCGGCGGACTCGCCCGCTTCGACGCGCAGGGCAACGTTGTGCAGCAGTTCCTTCTCCAGACGGTCCTTGATGTTGCGGCTGGTGACGAACTTGCCTTCCTTACCGGCGAAGGGCGAGTCGTTGACCTGGAAGGTCATGCTCACGGTCGGCTGGTCGACGGTCAGGGGCGGACGGGCTTCGACGTTCTGCGGGTCGCACAGGGTGTCGGAGATGAACAGCTCTTCCATGCCGCTGACGCAGACGATGTCGCCGGCTTCGGCTTCAGCGACTTCGACGCGCTGCAGGCCGGAGTGGCCCATGATCTTCAGGACGCGGCCGTTGCGCTTGGTGCCATCGTCGCTGATGGCGACCACCGGGGTGTTGGACTTGATCTTGCCGCGGGCGATGCGGCCGATGCCGATCACGCCGAGGAAGCTGTTGTAGTCCAGCTGGGAGATCTGCATCTGGAACGGGCCGTCGACGTCGACGTCCGGAACCGGAACGTGGTCGATGATCGCCTGGAACAGCGCGTCCATGTTGTCGTCCATCTTCTCGTGGTCGAGGCCGGCGATGCCGTTCAGGGCGCTGGCGTAGACGATCGGGAAGTCGAGTTGCTCGTCGGTGGCACCGAGGTTGTCGAACAGGTCGAAGATCTGGTCGATGACCCAGTCAGGGCGCGCGCCCGGACGGTCGATCTTGTTGACCACGACGATCGGACGCAGGCCGGCCTTGAACGCCTTCTGGGTCACGAAGCGGGTCTGCGGCATGGGGCCGTCCTGGGCGTCGACCACCAGCAGCACGGAGTCGACCATCGACATCACGCGCTCGACCTCACCGCCGAAGTCGGCGTGGCCGGGGGTGTCGACGATGTTGATGTTGTAGCCGTTCCACTTGATGGCGGTGTTCTTCGCCAGAATGGTAATGCCGCGCTCTTTTTCCTGGTCGTTGGAGTCCATCACGCGCTCGCTTTCCGCTTCTTTGCGGTCGAGGGTGCCGGACAGCTTCAGGAGCTTGTCGACGAGGGTGGTTTTGCCATGGTCGACGTGGGCGATGATGGCGATGTTGCGTAGTTTTTCGATCACTTGTGCATCTCGATCAGAGGATTCGGTTCGCCGCTGAGTCTAGGCGGCCTGTATGAAAAACGTTCGATTCAGCCCGCCCGCTGGTCGGGGGGGCGGTGGCGGATGCTGCCGCCGTACAGCCCGGGCTGTTTAGGCCGGGCGATAAACGCGCACATTGGCATGCCCCTCGCTGAGCAGATGGTGAGCATGCAGGCGGCTCATGACGCCTTTATCGCAATAGAGGAGGTACTGGCGATTTTCGTCCAGTTCCTTGAAGCGGCTGTTGATCGCGTAGAACGGCATGGCCTGGACTTCGATGCCCGCCAGCTCCAGCGGTTCATCTTCCTGGGCGTCGGGGTGGCGGATGTCGATGACGATCTGCCCCGGCAGAGCCTCGCTCACCTCCTCCACCTTCAGGTCCTGGCCCAGCTCGTCGATCACCCGGTCGATGGGGATCAGGCGCGCGCGCTCGATGGCGCGCTCCAGCACGGCCATGTCGAACTGCGTCTCTTCGTACTCGATTCGGCTCTGCTTGGCGCGGGTGGTGGGGTTCACCGAGATCACGCCGCAGTATTCGGGCATGTGCTTGGCGAACTCGGCGGTGCCGATCCGGGTGGCGGTGTCGATGATGTCCTGCTTGTGGCTGGCGATCAGCGGGCGCAGCACCAGCATGTCGGTGGCCGAGTCGATCACCGAGAGGTTCGGCAGGGTCTGGCTGGACACCTGGGAAATGGCTTCGCCTGTGACCAGTGCCTCGATGCGCAGCTGCTCGGCCATGCGCGTGGAAACCCGCAGCATCATGCGCTTGAGGATCACGCCCATCTGGCTGTTGTCGACCTTGCCGAGGATCTCGGCCACCACTTCCTCGAAGGGCACGCTGATGAACAGCACGCGCTGGGAGCGGCCGAACTTTTCCCACAGGTAGTGGGCCACTTCCATCACGCCCAGCTCGTGGGCACGACCGCCAAGGTTGAAGAAGCAGAAGTGCGCCATCAGGCCGCGGCGCATCATCTGGTAGGCGGCGACGGTGGAATCGAAACCGCCGGACATCAGCACCAGGGTCTGCTCCAGCGAGCCCAGCGGGTAACCGCCCAGACCATCGTGCTGGTGGTGGATGACGAACAGACGCTGGTCGCGCACTTCGATGCGCACTTCCACTTCCGGGTTCTTCAGCGAGATGCCGGCGGCGTTGCACTCACGGCGCAGACGGCTGCCGACATGGCTCTCCAGCTCCATCGAGGTGAACGAGTGCTTGCCGGCACGCTTGCAGCGCACGGAGAAGATCTTCCCGGGAATCTGGTCGGCGTAATGCAGCTTGCACTTTTCCAGCACATCGTCGAAGTCGCCGAGCGGGTACTCGTTGACCTCCAGGAAGTGGGTGATGCCGGGCGTGCAGGTGAGGCGCTCGATCATCTCCGCAAGGAGCTTGGGATCGGTTTGCGTCGTGACCAGTTCCAGGTTGTCCCAGATGCCGCTCACCTCGACTTCCGGGTCGAGATCACGCAAGACCACGCGAATGTTCTTCGCGAGCTGGCGGATGAAATGCTTGCGCACCGGCCGGCTCTTGATGGTGATTTCGGGGAAGACCTTGATGATGAGTTTCATGAAAACAGCACTGGCTGGGACGCTGAAAAAAGAGGGGCGCGGATTATAGCGGAAATTGTTCAAGCTTTGACCAAAATCAATCACACCTCTTCGCGACGCACCAAACGGGTGCAATCTCGACGCACGGAGCACGGAATTGGTGCGCAAAACTGTACACAATCAATCGGCAGCCCCCGGCCCGCGTGAGTTCTAGGGCCTTTGCCCATTCCAGGGCACTGGCACGCAATTTGCTCCCTTGTGAGGCAGGTTGCCCTGGCGGACTATGCCGCCCCGGCTTCACCTTTTTATTGGGGGCTTGCACGACAGCCACCCCCGACCACCTGGAGGACACCATGTCGAAGTCGCTTCAACTGATTAAAGACCATGACGTGAAGTGGGTTGATCTGCGCTTCACCGATACCAAAGGCAAGCAGCACCACGTGACCATGCCGGCACGCGACGCGCTGGACGACGAGTTCTTCGAAGTCGGCAAGATGTTCGACGGCTCGTCCATCCATGGCTGGAAAGGCATCGAAGCCTCCGACATGATCCTGCTGCCGGTCGACAGCACCGCCGTGCTGGACCCCTTCACCGAAGAGCCGACCCTGATCCTGGTCTGCGACATCATCGAGCCGAGCACCATGCAAGGCTACGATCGCGACCCGCGCTCCATCGCCAAGCGCGCCGAGGAATACCTGAAGACCACCGGTATCGGTGACACCGTCTTCGTCGGCCCGGAACCCGAGTTCTTCATCTTCGACGAAGTGAAGTTCAAGTCCGACATCTCCGGCTCCATGTTCAAGATCATCTCCGAGCAAGGCTCGTGGATGACCGACCAGGACGTCGAAGGCGGCAATAAGGGCCACCGCCCGGCCGTCAAAGGCGGTTACTTCCCGGTTCCGCCGTGCGACCACGACCACGAAATCCGTACTGCCATGTGTAATGCCATGGAAGAAATGGGCCTGGTCATCGAAGTTCACCACCACGAAGTGGCGACTGCCGGTCAGAACGAAATCGGCGTGAAGTTCAACACCCTGGTCGCCAAGGCTGACGAAGTTCAGACCCTGAAGTACTGCGTGCACAACGTCGCCGACGCCTACGGCAAGACCGCGACCTTCATGCCGAAGCCCCTGTACGGCGACAACGGCTCGGGCATGCACGTGCACCTGTCGATCGGCAAGGACGGCAAGAACACCTTCGCAGGTGAAGGCTATGCCGGCCTGTCCGATACCGCCCTGTACTTCATCGGTGGCATCATCAAGCACGGTAAGGCCCTGAACGGCTTCACCAACCCGTCGACCAACTCGTACAAGCGTCTGGTTCCCGGTTTCGAAGCCCCGGTCATGCTGGCCTACTCCGCCCGCAACCGTTCCGCCTCGATCCGTATCCCGTACGTGTCCAGCCCGAAAGCACGCCGCATCGAAGCGCGCTTCCCGGACCCGGCTGCCAACCCCTACCTGGCCTTCGCCGCTCTGCTGATGGCCGGCCTGGACGGCATCCAGAACAAGATCCACCCCGGCGATGCGGCCGACAAGAACCTGTACGACCTGCCGCCGGAAGAGGCGAAAGAGATCCCGCAGGTTTGCGGCAGCCTGAAAGAGGCGCTGGAAGAGCTGGACAAGGGCCGTGCATTCCTGACCAAGGGCGGCGTGTTCACCGACGACTTCATCGATGCCTACATCGAGCTGAAGAGCGAAGAAGAAATCAAGGTGCGCACCTTCGTGCACCCGCTGGAATACGACCTGTACTACAGCGTCTGATCCAGCTGCCTGCATAGGCAACGTGCCGCGCAAGCGGCACGGACTGAGAGGCCTCCTTCGGGAGGCCTCTTTTTTTGTGGCATGGATTGCGTGCAGCAACGCCCTCGAACCGAGCGATTTTCCGGCTGCGCCGCACAGCCGCATCAGGCCGAACTTGCCAGCTTGGCGCGCGGGTGCAAGGCTTAGCGGCATCATCCAGAGGAGACCGGCCCATGCGCCTCCTGCTCGCCTGCCTGCTGCTGTCGCTGACGCTCCCCGCCACGGCGCAGATCTACAAGTACACCGACGCCAACGGCAATACCGTCTTCACCAACCAGCCGCCGGATGGCACCAAGACCGAAGAGGTCAGCCTGCCCACCACCAACACCGTGGAAGCGCAGAAGCCCGTGACGCCGGTCGCCACCCCGAAAGACCAGGCGGCGGAAGCGGCGTACAAGGAACTCCGCCTGACCGACGTCCCCAGCGCAGAAGCCCTGCGCGCCAACAACGGCACCTTCTCCGTCGGCGTGCAGCTGGTTCCGCGCCTGCGCCCGGGCCATCAGCTGCAGCTGCTGCTGGACGGCAAGCCCGCGGGCCAGAAGGTCAACGTGCCGCGCCTGCAGGTGGTCAACGCCGACCGTGGCGAGCACAGCCTCGCGGTCCAGGTACTGGCCGGTGACCAGGTCGTGCAACAGAGCGAAACCGTCACCTTCACCGTGCAGCGGGTCAACACCAGCAGCCCGGCGCTGCGCCCGCCCCCCCCTCCGAAACCCACTCCGAAGCCAGCCAACTGACCCATGCGCACGATCCTGCTCTGCCTGTTGTTCGCCAGCCTGCCGGCGATGGCCCAGGTCTACACCTATGTCGACGAGGAAGGTAACCGCGTCTTCACCGACCGGCCCAAGCCCGGCAATGCCGAGCGCATCGAACTGGCGCCCTCCAATGGCATGACCGCTCAGCCAACGGCCCCCGCCGTGCTGCCGCCGGCCGCCATTCCCCGCGAGCTGGGCTACCAGGTGCTGCGCATCCTGGTGCCCGAGCCGGACGCCACGCTGCGGGACATGGAAGGCAACCTCATCGTCACCGCCATGAGCGAGCCCGGCCTGCGCGATGGCCACAGCTATCGCCTGGTGCTGGACGGCAAGCCCCAGGGCGAGCCCGGCCGCAGCCCGGTATTCCCCATCACCAACCTGGATCGCGGCACCCACCAACTGGCGGTGGAGATAGTCGACGGCAAGGGCCGCGTAGTGGAACGCACGCCGAACCAGCCGGTGCACATCCTGCGTACGACCCTGGCGCAGAAGCGCCAGGCCCGCCCCTGCCAGAAGAAGGACTACGGCGTGCGCCCCGAATGCCCGCTCAAGGACAAGCCCAAGGAGCCGGACAAAGGCATCATCGGCATCCTCCCGTTCTTCTGATCCAGTGACGCACCGCAATGGTGCGTCACGCTGCACCGATTTCTATACTCTCCCCATTTTGGTTCGCCCGCGCACCGCCGCGCTGCGCTGAAAAGCAGCCGCAAGCGGCTGGTTGCCTATTTCAGCGCGTCTTTTCAGGGCTTGGTTTGCTTCTTGCATTTTCCTGCCCATCGCCGAGATGCCCGACCTATGACCATCAACGACGCCCTGCACCGACTGCTGCTCGACAACCTGACCACCGCGGTGATCCTGCTCAATGCCGACCTGCGGCTGGAGTACATGAACCCGGCGGCGGAAATGCTTCTGGCCGTCAGCGGCCAGCGCAGCCATGGCCAATTCATCAGCGAGCTGTTCACCGAATCCCCCGAGGCGCTGACCTCGCTACGCCAGGCGGTGGAAGAGGCGCACCCCTTCACCAAGCGCGAAGCCATGCTCACCTCCCTCGCCGGGCAGACCCTGACGGTGGACTACGCGGTGACGCCCATCCTCAACAAGGGCGCCACCCTGCTGCTGCTGGAAGTACACCCGCGCGACCGGCTGCTGCGCATCACCAAGGAAGAGGCGCAACTGTCCAAGCAGGAGACCACCAAGCTGCTGGTGCGCGGCCTCGCCCACGAGATCAAGAACCCCCTGGGCGGCATTCGCGGTGCCGCCCAACTGCTCTCCCGGGAACTGCCGGAAGAGCACCTGAAGGACTACACCAACGTCATCATCGAAGAGGCGGACCGCCTGCGGAACCTGGTGGACCGCATGCTCGGCTCCAACAAGCTGCCGTCCCTGGCGATGACCAACGTCCACGAAGTGCTGGAGCGCGTCTGCAGCCTGGTGGAAGCCGAAAGCCAGGGCGGCATCACGCTGGTGCGCGACTACGACCCGAGCATCCCGGATGTGCTCATCGACCGCGAGCAGATGATCCAGGCCGTGCTCAATATCGTGCGCAACGCCATGCAGGCCATCTCCGCCAACAACGACCTGCGCCTCGGGCGCATCACCCTGCGTTCGCGCACCCTGCGCCAGTTCACCATCGGCCACACCCGGCATCGCCTGGTGACAAAGGTGGAGATCATCGACAACGGCCCGGGCATCCCGCCCGAACTGCAGGAAACCATCTTCTATCCCATGGTCAGCGGGCGCCCCGACGGTACCGGGCTCGGGCTGGCCATCGCCCAGAACATCATCAGCCAGCACCAGGGCCTGATCGAGTGTGAGAGCCACCCCGGCCACACCGTCTTCTCGATCTTCCTGCCGCTGGAACAAGGAGCCACATCCTCATGACTCGTAGTGAAACCGTCTGGATCGTCGATGACGACCGCTCCATCCGCTGGGTCCTGGAAAAAGCTCTGCAACAGGAAGGCATGACCACCCAGAGCTTCGAAAGCGCCGACAGCGTGCTCACCCGCCTGGGTCGCCAGCAGCCCGACGTGATCATTTCCGACATCCGCATGCCCGGCTCCAGCGGCCTGGACCTGCTGGCACGCATCCGCGAGCTGCACCCGCGCCTGCCGGTGATCATCATGACCGCCCATTCCGACCTGGACAGCGCCGTGGCGTCCTACCAGGGCGGCGCGTTCGAATACCTGCCCAAGCCCTTCGACGTCGACGAGGCGGTATCACTGGTCAAGCGCGCCAACCAGCACGCCCAGGAACAGCAGAGCCTCGAAGCCCCGGTCAGCCAGCCGCCCACCCCCGAGATCATCGGCGAGGCGCCGGCGATGCAGGAGGTGTTCCGCGCCATCGGCCGCCTCAGCCACTCCAATATCACCGTGCTGATCAACGGCGAATCCGGTACCGGCAAGGAGCTGGTGGCCCATGCGCTGCATCGCCACAGCCCCCGCGCCAGCTCGCCCTTCATCGCCCTGAACATGGCGGCGATCCCCAAGGACCTGATGGAATCCGAGCTGTTCGGCCACGAGAAAGGCGCCTTCACCGGCGCGGCCAACCAGCGTCGCGGCCGCTTCGAGCAGGCCGATGGCGGCACCCTGTTCCTCGACGAGATCGGCGACATGCCCGCCGACACCCAGACCCGCCTGCTGCGCGTGCTGGCCGACGGCGAGTTCTACCGCGTGGGCGGCCACACCCCGGTGAAGGTGGACGTGCGCATCATCGCCGCCACCCACCAGAACCTGGAAAACCTGGTGCAGGCCGGCAAGTTCCGCGAGGACCTGTTCCACCGCCTCAACGTCATCCGCATTCATATCCCGCGCATGTCGGACCGCCGCGAAGACATCCCCGCGCTGGCCCGTCACTTCCTCGCCCGTGCGGCCCAGGAGCTGGCCGTAGAGCCCAAGCTGCTGAAGAACGAGACCGAGGATTACCTGAAGAACCTGCCCTGGCCGGGCAACGTGCGCCAGTTGGAGAACACCTGCCGCTGGATCACCGTCATGGCCTCGGGCCGTGAAGTGCATGTGGACGACCTGCCGCCGGAACTGCTGACCCAGCCCCAGGACGCCGCCCCGGTCACCAACTGGGAGCAGGCCCTGCGCCAGTGGGCCGACCAGGCCCTGGCCCGTGGCCAATCCAGCCTGCTGGACAGCGCCGTGCCGTCGTTCGAGCGGATCATGATCGAGACCGCCCTCAAGCACACCGCCGGCCGCCGTCGCGACGCCGCCGTGCTGCTGGGCTGGGGTCGCAACACCCTGACCCGCAAGATCAAGGAACTGGGCATGAAGGTGGACGGCGGCGACGAGGACGACGGCGACGACGCCTGATTCTCTCCGCCCCACCCCTACCCCCTTCCATACGCGGGCCTGCTGGCCCGCGTGACGCATCCGGCGGCCCCCGCCCTCCGCGTTGTAGGAGCGAGTCCGTTCGCGACGGATCGCTGGCCGATCCCCAAGCCCCTCGGAAAGGCCCACCGCGAATGGATTCGCTCCTGCTCCCTCCCTTGCCCTCCCCCGCTCCGAACTCCCCGTAGAGCAGCCATCCAGACGCCTGCGCGACCTGCACCAGGGCGGGCTGCAGTCGCTAAAAACGATCCTCGCTGGTGCCGCGCACCGCTTCGGCGCATCAAAAACGTGCTCAGAAAATGGCCAGGAATCCGCGAGAAACGGCCTGCAGGCGGTCATGTCGAGCAACAACGGAAAAGCGCACGAAACGCTACAGGCCAGGAATTACGGGACTTTCAGAGCTGAAGGTCGATGCGAAGCGAGCCTGAACAGGCATCACGAATAGAAACTGGCACACCCCCTGCATTGGTAGAGACAACCAGTTTCGGGGACCTTGGTACAGGCAGGCCGGGGATCCCTCTTTTATGCAAGACCCTTCGCTGCCAGCGTCACCGCGTCGAGCCAGGCTCCGCGAGCGGGCCGCGAAGGGGAAAGGTTTTGGGGGCCTTGGTACAGGCAGGCCGGGGAACCCCCTTTCTTACACCGCCACGCCGTAACGGCAGCCACAGGCCCGGACAGCGCAGCGACAACCCTTTTGGGGACCCAGGTACAGGCAGGCCGGGGATTCCCCTTTCTTCTCCCGCCACGGGCGCTGCGAAAGCGGCACCGGGCACGATGCGACGACCCGTTTCGGGGACCTTGGTACAGGCAGGCCGGGGAATCCCCTTTCTTATCCCTCCCGCAGGCTGATCTGCAGCCGCCACTTGCCATCCACCTCGGCACCGCTCCACTCCCCATGCAGGGGTCGGGTGGCCACGAAGTGCAGCAACAGCCCGTTCCGACTCATCTGCAATCGCCAGTTCAGCGCCTTGTCACCCAGCTGCAAGTGGCCTTGCTGCGGCTCGGCGCTGGCATCGAAGAGAAAGGCCAGTGCACCGTCCATATGTTCCGCGTGCTGGCGGGGTTCGTCGTTGAACCACAGCGCCAGGCCACCCGGCACTTCTTCCACCCGCTCCAGGTGGATCGGCCCTGGTGCGGTCAGGCGGCCGATCATCATGCCCACCAGCAGTCCGAAAATCGCCAATGAGCCCAAAAAGCGCGGCCACATGCGCCGCCTCGGGTCCTCATCGGGAGTAGAATGCCGCCGGTTTTGGCGCTGGGGGCCACGCATGTTTCACGTCATCCTTTTTCAACCGGAAATTCCGCCGAACACCGGCAACATTATCAGGCTGTGTGCCAACTCGGGCTGCCACCTGCACCTGATCGAACCCCTGGGTTTCGAGCTCGATGACAAGCGCCTGCGCCGTGCCGGGCTGGACTACCACGAGTACGCCACCCTGCAGCGCCACACCGACCTGGAAAGCTGCCTGGCGAGCCTGGGGCACCCCCGCGTGTTCGCCTTCACCACCAAGGGCACGCAGCTGTTCCATGAGGTCGCCTTCGAGAAGGGCGACGCCTTCCTCTTCGGCCCGGAAAGTCGCGGCCTGCCGGAGGAAGTGCGCAACGCCCTGCCGCCCGAGCAGCGCCTGCTCCTGCCCATGCGCCCCGGCTGCCGCAGCCTGAACCTGTCCAACACGGTGGCGGTGGCGGTCTACGAGGCCTGGCGCCAGCACGGTTTCAGCCTGGACTGAGGGCCATCGCCCGCCCACAAAAAAGCGCCCCGAGAGGCGCTTTTTTCATCCAGCGCGGATCAGGCGTTGGCCGGGGCTTCGCCGGCGGCCTGCAGGCGCGCCATTTCCTGCGCGTACAGGGCGTCGAAGTTCACCGGAGCCAGCATCAGTGCCGGGAAGGAGCCACGTACGACGAGGCTGTCCAGGGTTTCGCGGGCGTAGGGGAACAGGATGTTCGGGCAGAAGGCACCCAGGGTGTGGCTCATGGAAGCCGCATCCAGACCCTTGATCAGGAAGATGCCGGCCTGCTGCACTTCAGCGATGAAGGCGGTCTCTTCGCCGTTCTTCACGGTCACGGAGAGGGTCAGCACCACTTCGTGGAAATCACCGTCCAGCGACTTCTGGCGGGTGTTCAGGTCCAGCGCCACGCTCGGGGTCCACTCCTGACGGAAGATCTCGGGGCTCTTGGGGGCCTCGAACGACAGGTCACGCACATAGATACGCTGCAGCGAGAATTGCGGGTTCTGGGCTTCCTGGGAAGCGCCGTTGCTTGCTTGTTCAGTCATGGCAGAGCCTTCTTGTTCGTACGTTTCTAGTGGGGTCACGCCTTGAGCAGAGCATCCAGCTTGCCCGCCCGCTCAAGGGCATAAAGGTCGTCACAGCCGCCCACATGGGTCGAACCGATCCATATCTGCGGCACCGAGGTACGCCCCGCCTTGCGGGTCATCTCGGCGCGGACGTCGGGCTTGCCATCGACACGGATCTCTTCGTACTGGACGCCCTTGTTGCCGAGCAATTGCTTGGCCCGGACACAGTAAGGGCACCAATCGCTGGAATAGATGACGACGGCAGCCATATTCACTTCACCAACGGCAGGTTTTCGCCGCGCCAGCTGCCGATGCCGCCAGACAGCTTGAGGGCGGTGAAGCCGGCTTTTTGCAGGTCACGGCAGACAGTGCCAGCGTGCTGGCCCATGGTGTCGACCACTATGATGGTCTTGTCCTTATGCTTATCCAGCTCCGCAAGGCGAGCAGCCAGCTTTTCGTAGGGGATGTTCAGCGAGTCGACGATACGACCGGCGGCGAAATCCTTGTTGCTGCGCACGTCGAGGACGATGCCCTGGCCACCGTTGACCAGCGCGGTGAGCTCGCGGGTGCTGATGCTGCGGCCACCACGACGCAGTTCGTGGGCGATCAGCAGCACCAGCAGGACGACGAAGGATGCGCTCAGCACATAGTGGTTAGTGGCAAATTCAATCAGGTGGGCGAACATCGACGGGTCCCGGGACGGTAAAATGCCGGCCAGTATACACAGCACCACAGGTCCACCAAACCCCGCACGGCGGTGACGTACAAGGAACTTGTACGTAAAATGCCGCTCCCTTTTTGATCTTCTTGTGCCATGCGAGTCGGACTTATGACAGCCACGCCCAAACCCCTGGTTCTGATCATCCTGGACGGCTTCGGTCACAGCGACAGTCCCGAATACAACGCCATCTACGCCGCCACCAAACCGGTGTACGACCGCCTGCTGGCCACCCAGCCCCACGGCCTGATCTCCGGCAGCGGCATGGACGTGGGCCTGCCCGACGGGCAGATGGGCAACTCCGAGGTGGGCCACATGAACCTCGGCGCCGGCCGCGTGGTGTACCAGGACTTCACCCGCGTCACCAAGGCCATCCGCGATGGCGAGTTCTTCACCAACCCGGTGATCGTCGAAGCCGTGGACAAGGCCGTCGCCGCCGGCAAGGCCGTGCACTTCATGGGCCTGCTCTCAGACGGCGGCGTGCACAGCCACCAGGACCACCTGGTCGCCATGGCCGAACTGGCCGCCCAGCGCGGTGCCGAGAAGATCTACCTGCACGCCTTCCTCGACGGCCGCGACACCCCGCCGAAGAGCGCCGAGCCGTCCATCAAGCTGCTCGACGACGCCTTCGCCCGCCTCGGCAAGGGCCGCATCGCCAGCCTGATCGGCCGCTACTTCGCCATGGACCGCGACAACCGCTGGGACCGCGTCGAAGCCGCCTACAACCTCATCACCGAAGGCCGGTCCGAGTTCACCGCCGCCAGCGCCGCCGAAGGCCTGGCCGCCGCCTACGAGCGCGGCGAGAGCGACGAATTCGTCAAGGCCACCCGTATCGGCGACGCCGCCACGGTGGAAGATGGCGACGCGGTGATCTTCATGAACTTCCGCGCCGACCGCGCCCGCGAGCTGTCCCGCGCCTTCGTCGAGCCCGGCTTCAAGGAGTTCCCGCGCCAGCGCGAGATCGCCCTGGCCGGCTACGTGATGCTCACCCAGTACGCCGCCAGCATCCCCGCGCCCAGCGCCTACAAGCCCGAATCGCTGAACAACGTGCTGGGCGAATACCTGGCCGCCAACGGCAAGACCCAACTGCGCATCGCCGAGACCGAGAAGTACGCCCACGTGACCTTCTTCTTCTCCGGCGGTCGCGAAGAGCCCTTCGAAGGCGAGGAGCGCATCCTCATCCCGTCGCCCAAGGTCGCCACCTACGACCTGCAGCCCGAGATGAGCGCCCCCGAGGTGACCGACCGCATCGTCGACGCCATCGAAAACCTGCGCTACGACGTGATCATCGTGAACTACGCCAACGGCGACATGGTCGGCCACACCGGCGTGTTCGAGGCCGCGGTCAAGGCCGTCGAGTGCCTGGACACCTGCCTCGGCCGCATCACCACGGCCCTCGACAAGGTCGGCGGTGAAGCGCTGATCACCGCCGACCACGGCAACGTCGAGCAGATGGAAGACGAAATGACCGGCCAGGCGCACACCGCGCACACCTGTGAGCCGGTGCCCTTCATCTATTACGGCAAGCGCCAGGTGAACCTGCGCGAAGGCGGCGTGCTCGCCGACGTGGCGCCGACCCTGCTGACCCTGATGGGCCTGCCGGTGCCGGCCGAGATGACCGGCAAGACCATCGTCGAGCTGAAATGAGCCGCGCGCCGACCACCGGCGCAGCGGTTTCGTGTCGAACGCCCCAAAGCTCAGGCTTCGGGGCGTTTTTTTTGCCGAGCGCGACGGGCATACTAGGCCGGTCCTCCTCCCTGGTGCCGCACCTCCCCATGTTTCGCGTCCTCGCCCTCTTCCTCCTTGCCTGCCTGCTCACCCCGGCCATCGCCGACGAGCGCGCGCAAACCCAGCAGCAGCTGGATCAGGCCGCCAAGGACGTCGCCGAGCTGAAGAAGCTCCTGCAGCAGCTGCAGCAGGAAAAGACCGGCGTGCAGCAGGACCTGAAGAAGACCGAGTCCGACATGGGCCAACTGGAGAAACAGGTCAAGGACCTGCAGCAGGAGCTCGACAAGGGCGAAGACGAGGTCAAGCGCCTGGACCAGGAGAAAAAAAAACTTCAGGGCGCGCGTCTTGAACAGCAACGGCTGATCGGCATCCAGGCCCGCGCGGCCTACCAGAGCGGCCAGCAGGAATACCTCAAGCTGCTGCTCAACCAGCAACACCCCGAGAAATTCGCCCGCACCCTCACCTACTACGACTACCTCAGCAAGGCGCGCCTGGAACAGCTCGACGCCTTCAACGAGACCCTGCGCCAACTGGCCAACGTCGAGCGCGACATGGCCACCCAGCAGGCCGCGCTCATCGAGCAGAAAAGCGCCCTGGACGGCCGTCGCGAGCAGCTCGCCGGCCTGCGCAAGGAGCGCCAGCTGGCCCTGGCCAAGCTGAACAAGGACGTGACCGACCGCGACCAGAAGCTCAAGGCGCGCCAGCAGGAGCAGGCCGACCTCGGCAAGGTGCTCAAGACCATCGAGGAAACCCTTGCCCGCCAGGCCCGCGAAGCCGAGGAAGCGCACAAGCGCGAGCTGGCCGAACGGCAGCGCCAGGAAGACGAGCTCAAGCGCTCCCCGGCCGCCACCAAATCCATCTCCGGGCCCCTGGTTTCAAGCACCGGGGGCAACTACGGCGGCCCTTTCGCCAGCGCCCGGGGCAAGCTGCCCTGGCCGGTCGACGGCCGTCTCGTTGCAAGATTTGGAACTCCTCGCGGCGAAGACGCACGAACTAAGTGGGATGGCGTGCTCATCGGCGCCAGCGCAGGCAGCCAGGTGCGTGCCGTACATGGGGGGCGCGTGGTATTCGCCGACTGGTTGCGCGGAGCCGGGTTGCTGGTCATCCTCGACCACGGCAACGGTTTCCTCAGCCTGTACGGACACAACCAGAGCCTGTTGAAAAATGCCGGCGACATCGTCAAGGCGGGGGAATCCATCGCCACCGTCGGCACCAGTGGCGGGCAGGACACGCCCGCGTTGTATTTCGCCATTCGCCAGCAGGGCCGCCCCAGCGACCCCGCGCAATGGTGCCGAGCGCAAGGATAAGCGCCACTTCATCCAGTAGGAGTTGATTCGCATGCCGCATCTGTCCCGCCTTACCTCCCTGGCCATGGCCCTGGCACTGATCGGTGGCGCCTCGTTCGCCAACGCCGCCCAGGAGCCGCCGGCAACGGCACCCGCCCAGGCGCCGATGGCGAACGGCAAGGCACCGCTGCCCCTGGACGAGCTGCGCACCTTCGCCGAGGTGCTGGACCGGATCAAATCCGCCTACGTCGAGCCGGTGGACGACAAGACCCTGCTGGAGAACGCCATCAAGGGCATGCTCAGCAACCTCGACCCGCACTCCGCCTACCTGGAGCCCGAGGCCTTCCAGGAACTGCAGGAAAGCACCAGCGGCGAGTTCGGCGGCCTGGGCATCGAGGTGGGCACCGAGGACGGCTTCATCAAGGTGGTCTCGCCCATCGACGACACCCCCGCATCCAAGGCCGGCATCCAGCCGGGCGACCTGATCGTCAAGATCGACGGCCAGCCCACCAAGGGCCTGTCGATGATGGAAGCCGTGGATAAGATGCGCGGCAAGGCCGGCAGCCCCATCGTCCTGACCCTGGTACGCGAGGGCGGCCAGCCCTTCGACGTCGAGCTCAAGCGCGCCGTGATCAAGGTCAAGAGCGTGAAGAGCCAGCTGCTGGACAAGAACTACGGCTACATCCGCATCACCCAGTTCCAGGTCAACACCGGCGAGGAAGTGGGCAAGGCGCTGGCCAAGCTGCGCAAGGAAAACAGCGACAAGAAGCTCGCCGGCTTGGTCCTCGACCTGCGCAACAACCCCGGCGGCGTGCTGCAGTCCGCGGTGGAAGTGGCTGACCACTTCCTCACCAAGGGCCTGATCGTCTACACCAAGGGCCGTATCGCCAACTCCGAGCTGCGCTTCTCCGCCGACCCGGCCGACGCCAGCGAAGGCGTACCGCTGGTGGTGCTGATCAACGGCGGCAGCGCCTCGGCGGCCGAGATCGTCGCCGGCGCCCTGCAGGACCACAAGCGTGGCGTGCTGATGGGCACCGACAGCTTCGGCAAGGGCTCGGTACAGACCGTGCTGCCGCTGAACAACGACCGCGCCCTGAAGCTCACCACCGCGCTGTATTTCACCCCCAACGGCCGCTCCATCCAGGCCCAGGGCATCGTCCCGGACGTGGAAGTGGCCCGCGCCAAGGTCACCCGCGAGCAGGACAGCGAGAACTTCAAGGAAGCCGACCTCGCCGGCCACCTCGGCAACGGCAACGGTGGCGCGGACAAACCCAGCTCCGGCAAGGCCAAGTCCGCCCAGGCCCGCCCGCAGGACGACGACTACCAGCTGAGCCAGGCGCTGAACCTGCTCAAGGGCCTGAACGTCACCCGCGGGGATTGAGGTGAGCCGGGGAGCCTGGCTGCTGGCGCTGCTGCTTGGCGCGTCGGCGATCCAGGCCCGCGAACCCCTCCCGCCCCTGCCCCGGCTGCCCCTCTTGGCGCCGGAGCAGGTGGCGCCCGCCCAGCCGCAACCCATCCAGCCCGGCCCAATCAGGCTCGGCCCCGAGCAACCGACCAGCGCCACGCCTAGCGTCACCCCTGCCCCGGTGGCAGTCCCGGTACCCCCGCCCGCCAAGGCCGACAAGCCCGCAAAGACCGTTCCCCCTGCCCCGGCAACCCCGCTCGATAGCCGCCAGCACCCTCGCCTGAGCCTGGTGATCGACGACCTCGGCCAGACGCCCGAGCGCGACCGCCGCGTGCTCGCCCTACCCGGCCCGGTGGCCCTGTCGATCATCCCCGACGCGCCCCACGCCACCCAGTTGGCCAATACCGCCCACGCCGCCGGCAAGACGGTGATGCTGCACCTGCCCATGGACCCGGCCGGCGGCCCCTTCGCCTGGCACCCGGGCATGCCGGTGGACGAACTGCAGCGCCGCCTCGACGCCGCCTTGCGCGTGGTGCCCCACGCCCAGGGCCTGAACAACCACATGGGCAGCCGCATGACCGCCCAGCCCCAGGCCATGGCCTGGCTGATGCACCGCCTGCAGGGCGACCACCGCTTCTTCATCGACAGTCGCACCAGCGCCGCCACCGTGGCCGCCGCCGAAGCGCAGAAGATCGGCCTGGCCAGCCTCTCGCGGGACATCTTCCTCGACGACGACATGCACCCCGATGCCGTCGCCGCCCAGTTCGCGGCAGCCCTGAAGCTCGCTCGCAAGCAGGGCTCGGCGGTGATGATCGGCCACCCGCACCCTGTCACCCTGGCGCTGCTCGAACGCGAGCTGCCGCGCCTGAAGGCACAGGGGTTCGAACTGATCGGGGTGCAACAGATGATCGCCCTGCGCAGCAACCGCGCCATGGCCGCCCACGGCAAGGCCGGGGTCTATCGCTGAGCCGGCGTGCGCCAGCGCATGTTCCCCGGCATCGCGGCTGGGCAAACGTGCGGCGAGTCTTTAGGCTTCAGCGCCTCTCCTGCAAGGATGCCGTTCCATGTCCCGTCGCGTCTCCCTGATCAAGGCCTTCCTCCTCCTGGCGTTCGTCATCGCCGCGGTGGTGCCCACGGGCTATATCTGGATCATCGTCAGCGCCAAGCTGGAACTCGGCGGTGCCAGCCCGGGCGAAGAGGTCGTGGGCACCACCAGCCGCGTCGAGCAGCGGGCCCGCCAGCAATACTGCACCGGCGTGCTGGCGACACCGAAGAACACCTGGCTGGTCGGCCGAATGGACCGCGCGGAAAAGGCCGAGGACCAGCCCGGCATCGACCTCGACGCACTGATCCGCGGCGGCGCTGCTGGACCGGACGACGAGGAGCCCTCAGGCTTCGGTGGCCTCTTCGGCGGCGGCCTCTCCAGCGATCCGCAGACCACCTACCTGTCGCGGCTCGACGCCAACGGTGAGTTCGTCCAGGTCGCCCGCCTCGGCGAAACCGCCTGCCTGATGGCGACGCCCGATGGCGATGCCCTTTACCTGCTCACCGGCGTCAACCGCCCCGATGATTGGCAGCAGGCGGACATCCGGCAGACGGTGGTCCTGCGCAGCGACGACCAGGGCGCCAGCTGGGCACCCCTGGACCAGGGCCTGCTGGCGGAGGCCAACGACCTGGCCTGGGCGCTCGACCCCTATTTCTTCGACAACCGGCAGGTCTGGGCCTGGGCCAGCCTGCCGCAGAGCGGCAGCGCCTACGGCGCGCCCGAGAACCTGCGCGGCGGCCTCTACTACTCGCCCGACCAGGGCGCGACCCGCGAGGCGATCGTCGCCAGCGACGATCTGCTGGTCAGCCTCGACACCATTCGCAGTCGCGCACCTGAAGGCGTCAACTGGGGCGACTACAACGGCGAGTACGGCCGCATCACCAGCCACATCCGACAGTTCGACGACCAGCACGCGGCGATCTGGGTCTCGCAGTCCTTTCTCTACGGCGAGCCAGACGGCAAATACCTGACCACCCCAATGTTCGTCACCAGCAAGGCCCGCCTGGTACGGGAAGGCGGCCAGTGGCGGATGGGCCCGCTGGAACGGGAGTTCGGCCTGCACCTGGACGAGGTCGTGAGCAACGACGAGAAGCGCGTGATCGCAGTGATCGAGCGCGAAGGGGACGCGGCCACCCGGGTCGCCGAACTGGACCGGCAGACCCTCGCCTGGCAAGCCCGGGGCAGCCTGCCCAGCCCGTTCTGGCCGCTGCCCTCCAGCACCGGTCTGCGCGGGTTCAGCATCGGCAAGGGGGTGCTGCTGGCCAATACCGGCAGCAGCTACAGCGTCCCCCTGTGGCTCTACCCCAAGGCCAACGGCGAGCCGGCGACCATTTCCTCCGATGCGGTGTTCTATTCACGTGACTGGGGGCGGAGCTGGAGCCGCCTCGCCATCGAGGGCTACCTCGGCGTGCAGGGACTGGACCCACGCACCGACCAGGTGTTCTGGGCCGAAGGCGACTGGTACGACGTCAATCCGGACCCGCGCATCCACAGCTACCGCCTGGACTGACGCGCACGACGGAATCCACGGTTCTGGCTGTGCTAGCTGCTGTGGTTTTAAAGCAAGCGCTCAAGCATGGTCCTTTCCGTGCGCCCAAGGGTTTCTGCCACATCCGCCGCATGGGTTTCGCTTCGCTCTACGCCATCCTACGAAAGTCCGTGCGCACCACGTGGTAATGCGCTGGGCGAAGAAGGTTGGAGCAGCCGCCAAACGCCCCTTTCAGGAGGCCGAGCGAATCGTCGTGGAGGGGGTTGAGCGACATGGATGTCGCGAGAGCCGCGATGGGCCAGGGATGGCCCTTCGCGGCGTGCCCCTGGAACGATGATGGAGCGAGGGAAGTCTGGCGAAGCCAGACCCGTATGGAGGGGCAAGCCCTTTTGGTTTCTTTTGGGGCGACTGCCAAAAGAGACTCGCCCGGGGGGGCGAAACCAAAAGCATCAGCAAAGCTCGGCAATCAGCTGGACTCAATTCTTCTAGCAACACTTAACGCAGGCATAGCCAAATCCGCCGGTCGGCCTGTGTCGGAACGTTCATTTCGGGGGAAGGCGGCCCGCGCAGATAGCGAGGCCGGGACGTAGCACTCGGCGCACCAGAACGGTGCAAGCGCTACCCACCCTGCGGGGTGGGTAGCGGCAGGCGGGATTACAGGTAGTTCTTGGTCACTTCTTCGACGAAGCCTTCGGCGCGCATCTGGTCGAGGGCCTTTTGCAGACGCTCGATCACTTCGTCCGGGGTGTCCTTGTTGAAGGCCAGGTACAGCTCGGCATCGTTGAAGCGCAGCACGGTCTGCAGGCCGGTGACACCTTCCTGCTTGGCCAGGTAGCGGCCGACCGGGTCGGTGGCGGCCCAGAGGTCGATCTGGCCCTTGATCAGCTTCTTCACGTTTTCCTGGTCACGCAGGGCGTTCTGCGGAGACAGGCCCTGGCTTTCCAGGTACTGGCTGACGGCGTCGTTCTTGTAGGCACCGATGCGGTATTGGCCGGCGCTCTTCAGGTCCTTGAGGCTGATGTTGTTGCCCGGCGCGGCGAGCAGCACCCAGCCGGTCTTGGCCACGGGGCCGACCCACTTGAAGAGCGGCTGGCGCTCGGGGGTGAAGGTGGTGGAGAACAGGCCGTAGTTGGGCTTGTCCAGGGTCAGGCGGTAGAGCCGGTCCCAGGGGAAGCGCAGGGTGAGGGTGTACTGGATGCCCGCACGCTTGAACATCTCGCGGACGATATCGGTGCTGATGCCGTCGATGCCGTCGTCGCGGGCGAAGTTCTTATCGTCCACCGCCATGTTGAAGGGCGGGAAGTTCTCGGTCAGCAGCACGACCTTGTAGTCGGCCGGGAGCTCGGCGCGGGCCCCGAAGGCCAGGAACATCAGGCCCAGGGTCAGGGCGCTTCTCATCAGTTTATGCATTGTCATCCGCTCGCTTGAATTTGTGGTTATGGCTAGCGACTTCCCTGCATGGGCAAGCAAGCCCACGGACGTACGGCACCACTCGTCCTGCCTTCCAATGGCAAGCGACCGGCTCTTGGCCGGTCGCTGGGTGTCACAGGTAGCTGTTGAGGATCTGGTCGACCACGCCCTCGGCGCGCATCTTGTCCAGTGCGTCCTGCAGACGCTTGACCACCTCGTCAGGGGTCTCCTTGTTCAGCGCCAGGAACAGCTCGGCCTTGTTGAAGCGCAGCACGGTCTTCAGGCCGGAAACGCCTTCCTGCTTGGCCAGGTAGCGGCCGGCGGGGTCACCGGTGGCCCAGAGGTCGATCTGGCCTTTCTCCAGCTTCTTGGCGTTTTCCTGGTCGCGCAGGGAGGTAGACGCCTCGATGCCCTTCTCGGCCAGGGCCTGGGAGATGGCGTCGCCCTTGTAGGCGCCGACCTTGTACTGCTTGGCCTGCTCCAGGCTGGAGAGGCTGATGGTGCTGTCGCCACGGGCGAGCAGGACCCAGTCATCCGGACCGATGGGGCCGACCCACTTGAAGGACTGTTCACGCTCGGGCAGGCGGGCGGTGACGAAGATGCCGTAGTCGGGCTTCTCCATCGCCAGCTTGTAGATGCGATCCCAGGGGAAGCGCAGGGTCAGGTTGTACTTGATGCCCGCGCGCTTGAACATTTCCTTGACCACGTCCACGGCGATGCCGTCGACGTTGTCTTCCTGAGCGAAGTTCTTTCCATTGATCGCCATGTTGTAGGGCGGGAAATTCTCCGTCAGCAGCACCACCGAGTAATTCTCATCCACGTCGGCGCGGGCGAATCCGGCCAGCACCATGAGAGTGCCCGCCAAAGCGAGCAGGAGGCGTTTCGACATATACAACTACCTTGTAAGGAGGGATGGGAAAAACCGCTGAGTCGGTCCCCGTGGGTACAGGGTAACGACGTCAGCCGCCCAGGCTGCGAACCGGATCACGGTTGCAGCCGAAGCTCAATTAAAGGCAAGAATCGTGCTCAGCGCACGACAATGCCGCGACTGGCGAGATAGGCCTTGGCTTCCGGGACGGTGAACTCGCCGAAATGGAAGATGCTCGCCGCCAGCACCGCGTCGGCCTTGCCGTCGAGAATGCCGGCCGCCAGGTGCTCCAGATTGCCCACGCCACCGGAGGCGATCACCGGAATGCCCACGGTTTCGCTGATGGCACGGGTGACGCCGAGGTCATAGCCGCTCTTCACGCCGTCCTGGTCCATGCTGGTGAGCAGAATCTCGCCAGCGCCCAGGTCTTCCATCTTCTTCGACCAGGCCACGGCATCCAGGCCGGTGGGCTTGCGCCCGCCGTGGGTGAAAATTTCCCAGCGCGGCGTTTCCCCAGGCGCGGAAACCTTCTTCGCGTCGATGGCGACCACGATGCACTGGGAGCCGAAACGCGCGGCGGCTTCGCCGACGAACTCCGGATTGAACACCGCGGCGGTGTTGATCGAAACCTTGTCCGCACCGGCATTGAGCAGGTTGCGAATGTCCTGCACGGTGCGCACGCCACCGCCCACGGTCAGCGGGATGAACACCTGGCTGGCCATGCGCTCCACCGTGTGCAGGGTGGTGTCACGGCCATCGACGCTGGCGGTGATGTCGAGGAAGGTGATCTCGTCCGCGCCCTGCTCGTCGTAGCGGCGGGCGATCTCCACCGGGTCACCGGCGTCGCGAATGTTCTCGAACTTCACGCCCTTCACCACGCGGCCGTTGTCCACGTCGAGGCAGGGGATGATGCGTTTAGCCAGGGCCATGCTTTTTCTCCGAAAAACAGCTGCAGGCTGCAAGCGGCAAGCTTCAAGAGCAAGCCAGGACCAGCAGCGCCGTTACGTGTCGCTTATGGCTTGCCGCTTGCCACTGCATCGCAGAAGGCCTGGGCCTCGGCGACGTCCAGGGTGCCTTCATAAATGGCACGGCCGGTGATGGCACCGATGATGCCGGGGGCCTTGGCCGCCAGCAGCTTCTCGATGTCACCCAAGTTGTGGATGCCGCCGGAGGCGATCACCGGAATGCGGCTGGCGGCGGCCAGGGCCGCGGTGGCCTCGACGTTGCAGCCCTGCATCATCCCGTCCTTGGCGATGTCGGTGTAGACGATGGCGGAGACGCCGTCGGCTTCGAAGCGACGGGCCAGATCCACGGCCTGCACGGTGCTGACTTCAGCCCAGCCGTCGGTGGCGACGAAACCGTCCTTGGCGTCCAGGCCGACGATGACCTTGCCCGGGAAGGCCTTGCACGCCTCGGTGACGAACTCCGGCTGCTTCACCGCCTTGGTGCCGATGATCACGTAGCTGACGCCGGCCTTGACGTAGTGCTCGATGGTTTCCAGGGAGCGGATGCCGCCACCGATCTGGATCGGCAGGCCCGGGTAGCGCTTGGCGATGGCGGTGACCACCTCGCCGTTCACCGGCTGGCCCTCGAAGGCACCGTTGAGGTCCACCAGGTGCAGGCGGCGGCAACCGCCGTCCACCCACTTGGCGGCCATGCTCACCGGGTCGTCAGAGAACACCGTGGAATCTTCCATGCGGCCCTGGCGCAGGCGCACGCAGGCGCCGTCCTTCAGATCGATAGCGGGGATAATCAACATGTCTTTTTTCCTAACGTCAAAAAGAGCGACAAGTTGCGAGCCTCAAGCTGCAAGCAGGCGCATTCGTGTCTCTTGCAGCTTGGCTGCCTGTCGCTTTCAGCTACCTTTTTCGAGCGCCCACAAATCGCTCTCGATGCTTTCGAACCTGTCTTTCAGGTGCGCCTGCACATCGAAGATCGCCTTGTTGTAGAAACTCGGGGCGAATTCCCGGGCGAAGAAATCCAGCACTTCCTCGGCCTCGAAGGAGCCCAGCTCCAGCTCGAAGCGTTCCGCCATGAACTGCTTGATCGCCAGCACGGCGTCCCGCGTCTGGGCGGCATCGAGTTGCAGCACGGGGGCCTTCTTGGCGCGGCTCATGGCTTACCAGCGCCCGTCCCAGGCGGCGAAGTTCTGCAGCAGCTGCAGGCCATTGGTATGGCTCTTCTCCGGGTGGAACTGCACGGCGAAGCGCGAGCCCTCGGCCAGCGCGGCGGCGAAATCCTTGCCGTAGTGGCCGCGACCGGCGACCTGGCGCGGGTTGCCCGCCTCGATGTAGTAGCTGTGCACGAAGTAGAAGCGGCCCTGGTCGGGGATGTTGTGCCAGAGCGGGTGGTCGAGGGTGCGAGCCACCTCGTTCCAGCCCATGTGCGGCACCTTCAGCAGCTCACCGTCTTCCACCATGCCCTTGCCGAAGAAACGCACCTTGCCGGGGAACAGGCCGATGCAGTCGACACCGCCGTTCTCCTCGC
The DNA here is from genome assembly GCF_032621735.1 of Pseudomonas sp. zfem005. NCBI lineage: Bacteria > Pseudomonadati > Pseudomonadota > Gammaproteobacteria > Pseudomonadales > Pseudomonadaceae > Pseudomonas > Pseudomonas sp. zfem005. The sequence goes on from NZ_JAVYJE010000006.1 coordinate 333,478, forward strand.
TGTGCTCCAGCAGCGCCTGCATGCCGACGCAGATGCCGAGGAACGGGCGGTCCTTGCTCACCTCACGCACCAGCTCGTCGAAGCCCAGGCGGCGGATCTCGGCCATGCAGTCACGAATGGCGCCGACACCGGGGAAGACCACGCGGTCGGCCTCACGGATGACGTCGGCGTCGCTGGTGACCATTACCCGGCCGGCGCCGACGTGTTCCAGCGCCTTGGCGACCGAGTGCAGGTTGCCCATGCCGTAGTCGATGACAGCAACGGTCTGCATCAGAGCACGCCCTTGGTGGAGGGCATCTGGCCGGCCATGCGCGGGTCGAGCTCCACGGCCATGCGCAGCGCGCGGCCGAAGGCCTTGAACACGGTCTCGATCTGGTGGTGGGTGTTGTGGCCACGCAGGTTGTCGATGTGCATGGACACCAGGGCGTGGTTGACGAAGCCCTGGAAGAACTCCTGGAACAGGTCGACGTCGAAGCCGCCGACCGTTGCACGGGTGAAGGGCACGTGCATCTGCAGGCCGGGGCGGCCGGAGAAGTCGATCACCACGCGCGACAGCGCTTCGTCCAGCGGCACATAGGAGTGGCCGTAGCGGACGATGCCTTTCTTGTCGCCGATGGCCTGGGTGAAGGCCTGGCCGAGGGTGATACCGACGTCTTCGACGGTGTGGTGGTCGTCGATATGCAGATCACCCTTGCACTCGATGTCCAGGTCGATCAGCCCATGGCGGGCGATCTGGTCGAGCATGTGCTCGAGGAAGGGCACGCCGATATCGAAGCGCGCCTTGCCAGTGCCATCCAGGTTGATCGAGACCTTGATCTGGGTCTCCAGGGTGTTGCGTTCGACGGATGCCTTACGTTCGGCCATCACCAGCTCCGCAAAATCATTGGGCAAAAGGGGCGACATTATAGGCCGAGAATGCGACGGGCTTGAAGCCGAACGGCGGGAGGACTACAGGGGGCCGAAACGCACGGGGCCGACATGAAGTCGGCCCCGGCGATTCACAGGTGTGGCACTCAGCTGAACAGCGCGGCTGTCTTCTGCAGGGTGATCCACACGCCCCAGGCCAGCGGCAGGCCCACGGCCAGCCAGGCCGCGATGACCAGCGGCTTGCTGGACGGGTCGGCCGACCATTCCAGGTCCGCGGCTTCCTTGGCGGCGTCATGGCCGATGGCACGCTCGGCGGCCAGTTCGGCGTCGGTCATGAAGTACTTCGGATCCACCGGGCGCACCAGCATGTTGCAGATGAAGCCCAGCACCAGCAGGCCGGCGAGGATGTACAGGGTGATGTCGTACGCCGCAGCGCGTTCGACGCCGATGCTCAGCTGGTACTCGCGGATGTAGTTCACCAGTACCGGGCCGAGGATGCCGGCGAAGGCCCAGGCGGTCAGCAGGCGACCGTGGATGGCACCGACCATCTGGGTGCCGAACAGGTCCGCCAGGTAGGCCGGCACGGTGGCGAAGCCGCCGCCGTACATGGACAGGATCAGGCAGAAGCAGAACACGAAGAACGCGACGCTGCCCAGGTGGCCGGTCCAGGGCACCAGTGCGTAGAGCACGAAGCCGAGGGCGAAGAATACGAAGTAGGTCGCCTTGCGGCCGATCAGGTCGGAGAAGGACGCCCAGAAGAAGCGGCCACCGATGTTGAACAGGCTCAGCAGGCCGGTGAAGCCCGCCGCGATGGCGGCGATCTGCGCCAGTTGCGCGGCATCCAGCTGGTTGAAGCTCAGGTGGTTGCCGATCAGCTTGCCGGCGAAGACTTCCTGCAGCAGCGGGGACGCCATGCCGATGATGCCGATGCCGGCGGACACGTTGAGGCAGAGCACGGCCCAGACCAGCCAGAACTGCGGGGTCTTCCACGCGGTGTTCACATGGACGTGGCCCTTGGTGATCATCGCGTTGTTGGCTTTCTTCACCGGCGCGGTCCAGCCCTTGGGCTTCCAGCCGGTCGGCGGCACGCGGTAGGCCAGGGCGCCACCGACCATGAAGACGAAGTAGATCGCCGCCATGACCACGAAGCTCTGCCAGACGCCGACGCTATCGGCGGAGGCGAAGTGGCTCATCAGTTCGGCAGCCAGGGGCGCGCCGACCATGGCGCCACCGCCAAAGCCCATGATCGCCATGCCGGTAGCCATGCCGCGCTTGTCCGGGAACCACTTGATCAGGGTCGAGACCGGCGAGATGTAGCCGAGGCCGAGCCCGATACCGCCGATCACGCCCAGGCCCACCCACATCAGCCAGATCTGGTGGATGTAGACGCCGAAGGCGGAAATCAGCAGGCCACCGCACCAGCAGAAGGCCGAAACCAGGCCCGCCTTGCGCGGCCCCGCGTGCTCCAGCCAGCCACCCCAGATGGCGGCCGAGCAGCCGAGGAAGATGAAGAACAGGGTGTAGATCCAGCCGAGCATCGAGATCTGCCAGTCGCAATCGCTGGCGAAGACCTGGGCGAAGAAGCCCAGCTCGGGGGCGCAGGCGACCGGCGCGGTGACGCCGATGGCCTTGGACAGGGGCAGCCAGAACACGGAGAAACCGTAGGCCATGCCGATGCACAGGTGGATGGCGAGGGCCGCCGGCGGAACCAGCCAGCGGTTGAAGCCCTGTCGGGCCACCGTCCGTTCCTTCGACAGGAACGCCGGCCGGGCGGCCTTGCCGTCCAGACTCAAGGTACTGCTCATTGATTATTTATCCTTTATAGGTGCACGCAGGTGGGCGGCCCGTACAAAACTGGTTGCTCCCCAAGCACGGGCCACACGCAAAACCGCAAGTCCCACGAGACTGCGGCATTGCGTCGCGTATTATCCCGCCGTCACCGCCCGCGCCTCAATAAGGACACGCATGCCCGTCATCGTCGAAACACCCGACCGAATCAGCGACCAGGACAGGAATGACCTCGCCCGCATCTACGCCGACGCCCCCGATTGGCTGTTCGCACCTTTTGCCGGGACTGAGGACCTGGTCACATCCGCGCTCGCAGAAGGCAGCCTGGTGACCGGCCGCTTCAACGATCGCCTGCTGGGCGCAGCCCTGCTGCAGCGGGGCGAAGGCCACTGGCAGCTGTCCCACCTTTGCGTGCGCACCATCACCCGCCAGCGCGGCGTAGCCCGGCGCCTGCTCGACGAAGCCCAGCGCATGGCCCGCGAAGCCGGCTGCGAACTGCGCCTGGCCGCCCCCGCCGGGCACCTGGAAAGCCAGGCCCTGGCCGCCCGCACCCACCTGCCGCTCGTCAGTTTCTGAGCCTCAGGCCGTCGCGGCGCCCTGCGCCGTGCGGCCCAGCAGCATCAGCCAGGCCAGGCTGCCCAGGCACAATCCCGCCAGCACCAGCCCCAGCCACCAGAGCCCCGGCGCCAGCCAGGCGCCCCAGCCCAGCGCCAGGCCGGCCATCGCTACCAGGCGCAGCGCCTCGACGCGCCAAAGGCTGCCGCGCCCTTCGAACAGCAGCCCCAGGCTCAGGCAGCCGGAAAGGATCGCCACCACCAGCAGCCACGGCTCCCACACCGCCGCGCGACGTACGCAGGCGAGAAACCCCAGCGCCAGCAGGTTGATCAACAGGAACTGCACGAAGGCATAGGCCACCAGTTGCCGGGGGTAGGCGCTCTCGAAACGCTCGTCGGTCATCTTCGGCCAGGGCCGCTCGCGCACATCCGCCGGGCGCCAGCCGGTGGGCATCCACCACAGGCGCAGCTTGTCCCACCAGGAACGGGTCGCCCGGGCGTCGTCCCAGAGCAGCCGCCACCAGCTGAACTGCAGGCGGATCGGGTCGAAGGTGCGCACCGGCGTGGTCACCCCGTAGATCACCGGCTCGCGCTCCTCGGTGAAGGTGCCGAAGAGCTTGTCCCAGATGATGAACACGCCACCGTGGTTGCGATCGATGTAGCAATCGTTCTGGCCGTGATGCACGCGGTGCAGCGAAGGCGTCACCAACACCTTCTCCAGCCAGCCGAGCTGGCCCACATGCTGGCTGTGGATCCAGAACTGGTAGGTCAGTTGCACGCCCAGCAGCACCAGGAACAGCGGCAGGGGCAGGCCGAGCAGCGCCAGGGGCAGGTAGAAGGGCCAGTCGAAGGCGGTCTGGAAGGCGCCCTTGCGCAGCGCGGTGGACAGGTTGAAGTCCTCGCTGGAGTGATGCGGCTGGTGCGCCCCCCACAGCAGGTTGTAGCGGTGCAGGGTGCGATGGGCCCAGTAGAAGCAGAAATCCACCGCGATGAAGCCGCCCAGCCAGACCCAGGGCGACGCTGCGTCCAGCTCCAGCAGCCGCCCGTGCTCGTAGAGCCAGGCGTAGGGCAGCACCAGCAGCAGGCGCAGCGGCCCTTCCAGCAGCACTCGCAATACCGCGGTGTTGATGCTGGTGGCAGCGTCCGCCAGGCGATAGGTGGAGCGGCCGGAATGCCGCTCGTAGGCGAGCTCCAGCAGCATCAGCAGGATGTAGAGCGGGAAGGCCAGCACCGCCACGTTCATGGGCACCTCGTCATTGTCATTGTCGTACCTGTGCCGGCCAGACTAGATCAGCGCCCCACCGCCCTTCCCGACCGCTCGCGCCAAATGCCGGTGCAGCGCGCGCCAGGTTCGCTGGGGCAGGCGGTGAACCGCCGGGCGATTTCATCATCCAAACAGCTGACCTCGCTGGCGCTATACTCGGCGCCCTCACTCCACATGCACCCACCACAAGGACTCGTCCATGAAATCCATCGGCAAAATCCTGGGCCTCTTCCTCCTCGGACTGTTGCTGATCATCGTGGCGCTGGGCTTCGCCCTGACCCACCTGTTCGATCCTAACGACTACAAGGACGAGATCCGCCAGATCGCCCGCGACAAGGCCAACCTGGAACTCGACCTCAAAGGCGACATCGGCTGGAGCCTGTTCCCCTGGCTGGGCCTGGAGCTGCACGACACCACCCTGGCCAGCGCCGCCACCCCCGACAAACCCTTCGCCGACCTGCAGATGCTCGGCCTCTCCGTGCGCGTGCTGCCGCTGCTGCGCAAGGAAGTGCAGATGAGCGACATCCGCGTCGAAGGCCTCAACCTCACCCTCGTACGGGACGAAAAGGGCCACGGTAACTGGGAAGACATCGGCCGCCCGGCACAGACCGCCCAAGCCGCGCCTGCCGACGCCGCCAAGCCCGGCACCCCGGCAGAAACCCCGGCGCAGCAGCCCGACAACGCCCCGGCACGCCCGATCAAGCTGGATATCGACAGCCTCACGGTGAACAACGCCCGCGTCGACTACACCGACGCCAAGACCGGCAAGCAATACAGCGCCGAAAGCATCGAGCTGACCACCGGCGCCATCCGTGAAGCCGCCAGCATCCCCTTCAAGCTCACCGCCTTCTTCGGCAGCAACCAGCCGCTGATGCGCGCCAAGACCGAACTGGCCGCCAGCCTGCGCTTCGACCGTGCCCTCAAGCGCTACCAGCTCGAAGACGCCAAGCTCAGCGGCGAAGCCTCGGGCGAGCCGCTCAAGGGCAAGACCCTCACCTTCAACGCCCAGGGCCAGCTGCTGGCCGACCTCGCCGCCAACGTCGCCGAGTGGAACGGCCTGAAGCTCTCCGCCAACCAGCTGCGCGCCCTGGGTGAACTCAAGGTGCATGACCTGGACAAGACCCCGCGCCTGGAAGGCGGCCTGTCCATCGCCCAGCTCGACCTGCGCGAGTTCCTCACCGGGCTCGGCGTGGAACTGCCTGCCATGCAGGACGCCGGCACCCTGAAGAAATTCGAGATGGCCGCCAAGCTGGCCGGCACGCCCACCAGCCTCGCCCTGGAGCAGCTCAACCTGAAGCTGGACGACAGCACCTTCAGCGGTCGCCTGGCCATCGCCGACCTCGACAAGCAGGCCCTGCGCGTGCAGCTCAAGGGCGACAAGCTCGACCTCGACCGCTACCTGCCGCCGAAGAAGAAGGACAAGGACACCAGTGCCCGCCAGGCCGAAGTGCAAGGCGCCGTCGCCGCTGCCGGCCAGGCCGGCACCACGCCGCTGCCCGACAAGCCCAGCCAGCACGCCTGGAGCGAAGAGCCGGTACTGCCCCTGGAGCCCCTGCGCAAACTCGACCTGGAAGCCGACCTCGTCTTCGGCCAACTGACCTTCGACAAGCTGCCCCTGGGCGATGCCCGTCTCAAGGCCCGCGGCAAAGGCGGCCTGATCGAGCTGGAGCAGATGCGCGGCGCCCTCTACGGCGGTGATTTCGAAGCCAAGGCCAGCCTCGACGTGCGTCCCCCGGTACCGCTGCTGGCCGCGCAGAAGCGCATCAACCACATCCCGGTGGAGAAGATCCTCACCGCCCTGGAGCAGAAGCCACCGGTACGAGGCGCCCTGGACCTGAGCGCCGACATCACCACCAGCGGCAACAGCCAGAAAGCCTGGGTCGACGGCCTCAACGGCACCGCCAGCTTCGTCCTCAACGACGGCGCGCTGCTCGACGCCAACCTCGAACAGCAACTGTGTCAGGGCATCGCCACCCTCAACCGCAAGGCCCTCACCACCACCTACAGCGGCAAGGAAACCCCCTTCGAGCAGTTGCAGGGCAGCCTGGTGTTCAACCGTGGCGTCGCCAGCAACCCCGACCTCAAGGCACGCATTCCCGGCCTCAGCCTGAACGGCAACGGTGATGTGGACCTGCGCGTGCTCGGCCTCGACTACCGCGTCGGCATCACCATCGAAGGCGACAAGGGCGAAATGCCCGACCCGGCCTGCCAGGTGAACAAGCGCTATATCGGCATCGAATGGCCGCTGCACTGCCGTGGCCCGCTGGAGATCGGCGCCAAGGCCTGCCGCCTGGACAAGGACGGCATGGGCAAGATCGCCGCCAAGCTGGCCGGCGACAAGATCAGCGAGAAGCTCGAGGAGAAGCTGGGCGACAAGGTCAGCCCGGAACTCAAGGACGCGCTCAAGGGGCTGTTCAAGCGATGAGCCCCGAGCAGTTCTCCAGCGCCGTCCTCGACTGGTACGACCGCCACGGCCGCCACGACCTGCCCTGGCAGCTGGGCATCACCCCTTACCGCGTCTGGGTCTCCGAAATCATGCTGCAGCAGACCCAGGTCAGCACCGTGCTCGGCTACTTCGACCGCTTCATGGCCGCCCTGCCCACCGTGCGCGACCTGGCCGAAGCCCCCGAGGACGAAGTGCTGCACCTGTGGACCGGCCTGGGCTACTACACCCGCGCACGCAACCTGCAGAAGACCGCGAAGATCGTCATGGAGCAGCACGGCGGCGAGTTCCCCCGCGATGTCGAACAGCTCGCCGAGCTGCCCGGCATCGGCCGCTCCACCGCCGGGGCCATCGCCAGCCTGTCCATGGGCCTGCGCGCGCCTATCCTCGACGGCAACGTCAAGCGCGTGCTGGCCCGCTACGTCGCCCAGGAGGGCTACCCGGGCGAGCCCAAGGTGGCCAAGCAGCTGTGGGCGGTGGCCGAGCGCTTCCTGCCCCGGGAGCGGGTGAACAACTACACCCAGGCGATGATGGACCTGGGCGCCACCCTCTGTACCCGCAGCAAGCCCAGCTGCCTGCTGTGCCCGCTGCAGAGCGGCTGCCAGGCGCACCTGCTGGGGCTGGAGATCCGCTACCCGATCCCCAAGCCGCGCAAGGAGCTGCCGCAGAAGCGCACCCTGATGCCCATCCTGGCCAACCGCGAAGGCGCCATCCTCCTCTACCGCCGCCCCTCCACCGGGCTCTGGGGCGGGCTCTGGAGCCTGCCGGAGCTGGACGACCTGGCCGCTCTCGACCCCATCGCCAGCCAGCACGCCCTGCGCCTGGGCGAGCGCGAGGCGCTGCCGGAGCTGACCCACACCTTCAGCCACTTCCAGCTGGCCATCGAGCCCTGGCTGGTGCACGTGGAACGCGACCAAGGCGTCGTGGCCGATGCCGACTGGCTCTGGTATAACCTCGCCACCCCGCCGCGCCTGGGCCTCGCCGCCCCGGTGAAGAAGCTGCTCAAGCGCGCGGCCGATGTATTGAATGCAGGAGAAAAGCCATGACCCGCACCGTCAAGTGCCGCAAGTACAACGAAGAACTGCCCGGCCTCGACCGCCCGCCCTACCCCGGCGCCAAGGGCGAAGACATCTTCAACAACGTCTCGAAGAAAGCCTGGGACGAATGGCAGAAGCACCAGACCCTGCTGATCAACGAACGTCGCCTGAACATGATGAACGCCGAAGACCGCAAGTTCCTCCAGGCCGAGATGGACAAGTTCTTCTCCGGCGAGGAATACGCCCAGGCGGACGGTTATGTACCCCCGAGCGCGTAAGCGCCCGTAAAGGCTGAAAAATTTTTTCGAAACACGCTTGACGACCCCCTCTGAAATCCGTTTAATAGCGCCCCGTTGCCCAGGTAGCTCAGTTGGTAGAGCAGGGGATTGAAAATCCCCGTGTCGGCGGTTCGATTCCGTCCCTGGGCACCACCTTCAAGCTTTCAGGTGGTGCTGGCATCAGCTGGAAGCAAACAGAAAACCCGCCTAGTGCGGGTTTTTTGTTGCCTGCGATTCAGCATCGGCAGACGCCAATCCGAGTTTCTGTTTGAACGCCCTCACGCCGGTCAGGCTCGAAACAGCATGACCCGAGGAGGTGCGACATGACTGGAAAAGACGACCTGCCGGTGGACAGCGACCCGCAGCGCCCCGGCCGCGATCCCGAACCCGTGGACCCGGATCGCGATGACGGCGAGCAGCCCCGCGACCCAGACGAGTCGCAGGTGGAGTGAAAGGCGTCAGCCCAGGGGCAGCACCAGGCTGAAGGTGGCGCCTTCGCCCTTCTCGCTAGTGACGTCGATGCGCCCGCCGTGGGCGGTGACGATCTGTTCGGAGATGTACAGGCCGAGCCCGAGGCCGGCGATCTTCTCCGAGCCGCTGACCCGCTCGAACTGCTGGAAGATGCGCCGCTGATCGGCAGGCGAGATGCCGACGCCATTGTCGCTGACCTCCACCCGCGCCTCGTTGCCCTCGCTCTGCACACGCACCCGTATCGGCTTGCCCGGCCCATAGCGCAGGGCATTGCTCAGCAGGTTGCTGACCACCTGCTCGATGCGGAAGGCATCCCACACACCGTGCAGCTCGCCGTCGATCTCCAGGCTCAGCTCGCAGCCGACGCCCTGCAGCTGCTGCTCGAAGTTTTCGGTGACATTGCGCACCAGGCGCCCGAGCTCGGTGCGCTCGGGGCGGATCGACAGCTTGCCGGTGCGGATGCGGGACACATCGAGCATGTCCTCGATCAGGCGGATGAGGCTTCTGATCTGCCGCTCGTCGCGGTCGAACATGGCCTTGAGCTTGTCCTCGCTGAACACCGCGGCATTGCCCTTGGCCATGTACATCTGGCGCAGCTGGGTATCGAGGATCAGCCCGTTGAGCGGCGTGCGCAGCTCGTGGGAGACGATGGACATGAAGTCGTCACGCATCTGCACCGCGCGCTGCAGCTCGGCCTGGGTGGCGCGCAGCTCGGCGAGCAAGGCGTCCTGCTCGCGGCGGCCCTGCTCCAGGGCATCCAGCTGGCAGGCCATCAGCTTGCGCTGGCGGTGCAGCTCGACGAACACCGCCACCTTGCTGCGCACGGCGTGGTGGTCCAGGGGCTTGTAGAGGAAATCCACCGCGCCGCTCTCATAGCCCTTGAAGGCGTAGTTGAGCTCGCGCCCGGCGGCACTGACGAAGACGATGGGGATGTGCTTGGTCTTTTCCGTGCCGCGCATCAGCTCGGCCAGTTCGAAACCGTTCATGCCGGGCATCTGCACATCGAGAATGGCCAGGGCGAACTCGTGCTCCAGCAGCAGCGCCAGCGCCTCGTCGGCCGAGCTGGCCTGGTACACCTGGCGTCCCTCGCCCTTGATCAACGCCTCCAGCGCCAGGAGGTTCTCCGGCAGGTCGTCGACGATCAGCAGCTTGCTCGTTTGGCTAGTCGGCATGGGCGGGGTCCAGTTGGGCCAGGAGTGCGCGAATGCCGCGCAACGGAAGAATATGGTCGGGCACGTGGCTCGCCAGGGCGGCCTCGGGCATGGTCGGCACTTGCGCTTCGAGCGGGTCCTGGACGACGGTCAGGCCACCGCCCTGCTTGATCGCCGCCAGGCCCGCCGCGCCGTCCTGGTTGGCGCCGGTGAGCAATACGCCCACCAGGCGTTCCTGGAAGCAGTCGGCGGCCGACTCGAACAGCACGTCGATGGACGGCCGCGAGTAGTGCAGCGGCTCTTCGCGGCTGAAGGACAGGCTGCGGTCGCGCTCGATGGAGAGGTGGTAGCCGGGCGCGGCGAAATACAGCGTGCCGGGGCGCAGGCTTTCCTTGTCCTCGGCTTCCTTCACCCGCAGCGCCAGGCGCCGGGAGAAAAGATCGGCCAGCAGGCTGTCACGAGACTCCGGCAGGTGCAGCACGCAGACCAGCGGCAGCGCGTAGTCGGCGGGCAGGCCGCTGAACACCGTCAGCAGCGCTTCCACGCCACCGGCGGATGCCCCGACCACCACTGCGTCCCACTGCTGCGTGCTCATAGTTTGCGAAACACCCTTTCCTGGCGGTTGAGCGCCTCGAAGCGGTTGGCGTAGGCGGAGAAGTCCAGGCTCTCCTTGCTGCCCAGGCCGAGGAAGCCGCGGTGGCACAGGGACTCGTGGAAGAGCCCGAGGGCGCGGTCCTGCAACTGCTTGTTGAAATAGATCAGGACGTTGCGACAGGAGATCAGCTGGGTCTCGGAGAACACCGCATCGGTCGCCAGGCTGTGGTCGGCGAAGGTGACGTTCTCCCGGAGGGCCTTGTCGAACAACGCGCCGTCGTACGCCGCAGTGTAGTAGTCCGACAGCGACCCCCGCCCCCCGGCCTTGCGATAGTTCTCGCTGTACTGGCGCATGTCGTCGAGGGAGTAGATGCCGCGCCGGGCCTTTTCCAGGGACTGCGGGTTGATGTCGGTGGCGTAGATCAGCGTGCGCTCCAGCAGCCCTTCCTCATGCAGGAGGATGGCCATCGAGTGCACTTCCTCACCGGTGCTGCAGCCGGCTATCCATACCTTGATCGAGGGGTAGGTGCGCAGGATGGGCACCACTTCCTGGCGCAGAGCGAGGAAGTAGCTGGGGTCGCGGAACATCTCGCTGACCGGGATGGTGAGGTACTGCAGCAGCTCGTGGAACGCCTGGGGGTCGTGGATGATGCGCTCCTGCAGGGCCGAGATGGTGGCGCACTCGAACTGGTTCAGGGCGTAGAGCACCCGGCGCTTGAGGGAGGAGCCCGAGTAGTCACGGAAGTCGTAGCTGTACTTCAGGTAGATCGCCTCGATCAGCAGGCGCAGCTCGATTTCCTGGGTGCGTTCGGGCATCTCAGATGCGCTCCAGCTTCGGCAGCCAGACGCGGATCAGCGAGAACAACCGATCCAGGTCGATGGGTTTGGCCAGGTAATCGTTGGCGCCCGCGCGCATGCACAGGTCCTGGTCGTCCTTCATCGCCTTGGCGGTCACCGCGATGATCGGCAGCTTGGCCCAGCGCGCTTCCTCGCGGATCAGGCGGGTGGCTTCGTAGCCGTCCATCTCCGGCATCATCACGTCCATCAGCACCAGGTCGATCTCCGGCACCGCATTGAGCTTGTCGATGGCCTCGCGGCCGTTGCGGGCGATCTCCACCCGCGCGCCCTTCTGCTCCAGGGCGCTGGTGAGGGCGAAGATGTTGCGCACGTCGTCGTCCACCAGGAGGATGCGCCGCTCCTCGAACACCTTGTCGCGGCTGCGGGCGGTCTTGAGCATCTTCTGCCGCTCGCTGGAGAGCTCCGATTCGACCTTGTGCAGGAACAGCGTGACCTCGTCCAGCAAGCGCTCGGGGGAGCGCGCGCCCTTGATGATGATGGAGCGCGAGTATTTCATCAGCTCGGCTTCCTCGTCGCGGGTCAGGTTGCGCCCGGTGTAGACGATGACCGGCGGGAAGGAGCAGATGTCCTCGCTGCCCATGCGCTTGAGCAGGTCGTTGCCCTGCATGTCGGGCAGCTTGAGGTCGATGATCATGCAGTCGAACAGGGTGGAGCGCAGCAGCTCCAGCGCCTGCTCGCCGAACTCGACGGCGGTGATTTCGATGTCGTCGTCGCCGATCAGGCGGGCGATGCTGTCGCGCTGCAGGGCATCGTCCTCCACCAGCAGCACGCGCTTGACCTTCTGGGTGAGCTTGGCCTCCAGCTTGCCGAACACATCCTTGAGCTGGTCGCGGGTGGTGGGCTTGACCGCATAGCCGATGGCGCCCAGGTGCATGGCGGCCTCGCTGAGGTCCTCCACCGAGATGACGTGCACGGGGATGTGGCGGGTGTGCGGGTTGCCCTTGAGGCGTTGCAGCACCGAGAGCCCGGATTCGTCCGGCAGGCGCATGTCCAGGAGGATGGCGTCGGGCGAATGGCCGTCGGCCAGCTGGTAACCCTCGTCGGCACCATGGGCCACCAGGCAGCGGTAGCCGAGCTCGTGGGCCAGGTCATAGAGGATCTGCGCGAACTTGGGCTCGTCCTCGATCACCAGCACGCAGCGCCCGCCCAGGTCGGCCTGGCCACGGTCATCCGGGAAGCTGGGAATGGGTTCGGCACGCGGTGCATCCGGAGTCGGCGGCGGCGCCACGCGCTGTACGGGGCGGCTCTCGACCACCGCCAGGGGCACGGCCTCGGCCTCACCACGGCTCTGGTAGGTTTCCGGCAGCAACAGGGTGAACAGGCTGCCCTTGCCCGGCTCGCTGGACACCAGGATGGAGCCGCCGAGCAGTTCCGCCAGGTCACGGGAGATGGACAGGCCCAACCCGGTGCCACCGAAACGGCGGTTGGTGGTGCCATCGGCCTGGTGGAAGGCATCGAAGATGGGACCGAGCTGGTCGCCACGGATGCCGATGCCGGTGTCGCTGACGGCGAAGGCGATGCCACCCCGGGCACGGCTGACGCGCAGGCCGACTTCGCCCTTGTCGGTGAACTTGAGGGCGTTGGACAGCAGGTTCTTGAGAATCTGCTCCACACGCTGGCGGTCGGTGTAGAGCACCTCCGGCGCATCGGCATCGATATCGAGGTGGAAGGCCAGGCGCTTTTCGTCGGCCAGGGGCTGGAACACCCCCCGCAGCCCTTCGACCAGGCGCTGGACATTGGTGTTCTCGGCCCGCACGTCGAGCTTGCCGGCCTCGACCTTGGAGATGTCGAGAATGTCGTTGATCAGGTTCAGCAGGTCGTTGCCGGCGGAGTAGATGGACTCGGCGAACTTGATCTGCTCGTCGTTGAGGTTGCCGGCCTGGTTGTCCGCCAGCAGCTTGGCCAGGATCAGCGAGCTGTTCAGCGGCGTGCGCAGCTCGTGGGACATGTTGGCGAGGAACTCGGACTTGTAGCGGCTGGCCCGCTGCAACTCCTCGGCGCGCGCTTCCAGCTCCACCTGGGCCTTGTTCAGCGCGCTGTTCTTGTTGTCCAGGTCGTCGCGCTGGGCCGCCATTTCCTGGGCCTGCTCGCCGAGGCGCTCGTTGGTCTGCTCCAGCTCCGCCTGCTGGGTCTCCAGGTGGGCCTGGGACTCGCGCAGCACGCGGGACTGTTCCTCCAGCTCCTCGTTGGCGGTCTTCAGCTCTTCCTGCTGCACCTGCAGCTCTTCGTTCAGTTGCTGGGTTTCCTCCAGCACCACCTGCAGGCGCTGGCGGTAGCGGGCCGCTTCCAGGGCGGTACCCAGGTTGCCGGCAATCATCTCCAGCAGCGCCGAATCACGCGGCTCGAGGCGGCGCAGGAAGCCCAGCTCGATCACGCCATTGACCTCGCCATCACTGAAGGTCGGCACCAGCAGCACCGCTTGCGGCTCCACATCGCCCAGGCCGGAGCTGACCTTGATATAGCCGGCCGGCAGGGCGTCGAGCGCACGGATGCGCTTTTCCACCGCCACCTGGCCCACCAGGGTCTCGGTGCTGGCGAAGTTCTGCTCGCGGCTCTCCAGCTCGCGGGAGAAACCGTAGGAAGCGACGCGCTGCAGGCTGCCGTGCTCGTCACGGCCATAGAGCGCACCCACCGCCATGTCCAGGTAGCCGGCCAGGAACTCCAGCATGTTGCGCCCCAGCACCGGCGGGGTCTGCTGGCCGATGATGCGCTCGGAGAGCAGCGCCTGGCCGTCGCGCAGCCAGGCCTGGCGTTGCAGGTGCTCACTGTGGGCCCGCTGCTGGGCGAGGGACTCGCTGTAGGTGGTGGAGAGGGACAACAGCTCGCGGCGCCCGAAGAACGCCAGCAGGCCGCTGAAACTCAGGCTGAAGAGCAGGTAGAGGGCGATGGTGAGGATGGCCGTATCACTGGCCTTCTCGTTGCGCTCGTGGCGCAGCTGGCGCTCCAGGTTGATGAAGATGCGGTACTGCTCGCGAACGGCATCCACCAGTTGCTTGCCCCGGCCCTCGCTGACGGCATCGACGACGTTCAGGCCATCGCGCTTGCGGTCGATCATCTCCTTGGCGAAACGGTCCCACTCCTCCTGCAGCGCCTCGATGGTGCGCACGCGCTCCACCTGGGGCGGGTTGTCCTTGACCATCTCGCGCAGGCCGGACATGGCCGCCTTGATGCGCGGCCGCGCCTGCTCATAAGGCTGCAGGAAGGTGGCGTTGCCGGAAATCAGGTAGCCGCGCAGGCCGGACTCCTGGTCCACGGACAGGCGCAGGCCGTCGTTGGCATTGCTGATCACGATATCGGTGTGCTCGACCCAGCTGAGCACATAAAGCAGGTAGGAGATCAGCGCGACGAAAAGCATGGCGCCAAGCACGCCGACGCCCAGCGGCAGGGCGACGTTGCGCGCGAGGATGCGCCGAAAGCTCTTCTCGTCGGTGGAGTTCATGGTGGTCATCTGTGTTCCCTGGCCTGGTGCCTAAAATCACCGATCTGTTGGGGATATCGGAGGGTTCCGCATGTTAATGCGCTGACCTTCTTTAACCAATCACCCTCTTCACATGGCACATCGACACCAAGGGCAGAGGTTCCGCTTGGAACACCGGGAGGGGGAAAAAGGTTCATTAAAAAATACGGAATCTTTCCAAGTCGGGAACTTCTAAGACGATCAGCCCCGAAAAGCGCACGAGCGCCGCAGAAGAACCGATGGACGCGAGCTCAAACGATCACGCCTTCCCCGCCCCGCCACCCACCGCTGCCGCAGCAGGGGACTTCCTCAACAGCGTCGGGGAAATGGCACCGCTGATCCGCGCCCACGACTGGGGCGTCACCCCGCTGGGTGCCCTGCAGGACTGGGCCGCCCCGCTGAAGTCCATCCTCGGCGTAGGGCTCAATTCGCGCTTCCCGGTATGCATCTATTGGGGCCGGGACTATCACCTCCTCTATAACGACGCCTACAGCGCCATCCCGGGCGACAAGCACCCCTGGGCCCTGGGCCGGCCGGCGCGGGAAGCCTGGGCGGATATCTGGGACACGCTCGAGCCCATGTTCGACGGCATCATGCAAACCGGCGTCGCGGTGCACGTCGAGGACGGGCTGCTGCCGATGCAGCGCTTCGGCTACGTCGAGGAGTGCTACTTCAACTACAACGTCAGCCCGATTCTCGGCTTCGACGGCCGCCCGACCGGCCTGTTCAACACCGTCATCGAAACCACCGTGCAGGTCATCGAAGCGCGGCGCAGCCGGCTGCTGGGCGAACTGCGCGCCAGTACCCGCACCGCTGCCAGCCCCGCAGAGGCCTGCCGCCTCGCGGAGGAAGTGCTCCGCGGCGGCGCTGCCGATCTGCCCTTCTGCCTGCTTTACCGCCTCAACGCCGAAGGGCGGGCCGAGCTGGCCCTCTGCAGCGGCCTGGAACCGGGCGATGCGCTGGCTCCCCTGGAGTTGGCCCCGGGCACGGCGCCCTGGGCAGCGACCGCCGCTGGCGACACCCTGGATATCGAGCTGGAGCGACCGCGGTCGCTGCCGCCCTGGCCGGAGCCGGTCACCCGCGCGCGGGTGCTGCCCCTTATTGCCGATGACCGCCCCCTGGGCGTGCTGGTGTGTGCCATCAGCCCGCGACGCCCGCTGGATGCACGCTACCGGCGCTTCCTCGACGAGCTGGCGGAAAGCCTCAGCGGCGACCTGGCACGGGCAGCCCGCCAGGCCGAAGAGACGGACCGCCTGCATCAACGCACCCTGGAGCGCGACCGCATCTGGAACCTCTCCCTGGACCTGCTCTGCGTCGCCGACCAGCAGGGCCGCCTGCTCAGCATCAACCCGGCCTGGACCACGACCCTGGGCTGGAGCGAGGAAGAACTGCTGGGTCGCACGACGCACTGGCTGGAGCACCCGGACGACATCCCCAGTACCGACCAGACCCGCCAGGAACTGGCCGGGGGCCTGAGGATCCGGCGCTTCGAGAACCGCCTGCGGCACCGCGACGGCAGCTACCGCTGGCTGTCCTGGAGCGCCACGCCGGAGAACGACATCCAGTACGGCAACGGCCGCGACATCACCGAGGAAAAACGCACCGCCGAGGTGCTGCGACGCACCGAAGAGGCGCTGCGCAACGCCCAGCGCATGGAGGCGGTCGGGCAGCTCACCGGCGGCATCGCCCACGACTTCAACAATCTCCTGGCGGGCATCCGCGTCGGCCTCGACCTGATCCGCCGGCGCCTGCCGGACGAATCCCGCCAGGACCTCGAGCGCTTCATCGACGCCGCCACCGACTCCGCCGAGCGTGGCGCCGCGCTGACCCACAACCTGCTGTCATTCGCCCGCCGCCAGGCCCTGGATATACAGCCGATCCGCCTTGATGCCTGGCTCGCCGAACATCGCCCACACCTGGCGGAACGCGCCGGGCCGGCGGTGAAGCTGGTGCTGCAGGCCGACCCGCTGCCCACCACAGCCCTGTGCGACGCCGAACAGCTGTGCAAGGCACTGGAGCACCTGGTGGACAACGCCCGCGAGGCGATGCCCGACGGTGGCCAGCTGCTGATCCGCGCCAGCGCCCCGGAAGAAAGCGCCGAAGGCGCGGAGCCGGGCCCGGGCGATTACCTGCTGCTGGAAGTGCATGACACCGGCCGAGCCATGGACGAGAGGGTGCTGAGCCACGCCTTCGAACCCTTCTTCACGACAAAACCGCTGGGTCAGGGAAGCGGGCTGGGGCTGTCCATGGTATATGGCTTCATCAAACAGACCGGTGGCCAGGTCCGCCTGCAAAGCGGCGCCGGCCAAGGCACCCGTGTCAGCCTTTATCTACCGCGAGGTCCCGTTTTGTCGGAACAACAACAAAGCCCAGTCGAGCAGCCCACAGGGGCGGCCAACCGTGAATCCATTCTGGTGGTGGAAGACGCCGACGTGGTGCGCATGCTCACGGTCGAGGTGCTGGAAGAGTTCGGCTACCAGGTGATGGAGGCCTGCGACGGCCAGCAGGCGCTGGCCATCCTGCGCAGCGACGCGACCATCGACCTGCTGCTCACCGACATCGGCCTGCCCGGCATGAACGGCCAGGAGCTGGCGGCCGTGGCCCGCAACCTGCGCCCGGGCCTGCGTGTGCTGTTCGCCACCGGCTATGCCGAGATCGTCAGCATCGACGGCAGCGAGCTGGCCACCCAGATGGACATGATCGCCAAACCCTTCTCCATCGACGAACTGCGCGAGAAGGTCTCCAGCCTGCTGGAAGGGCGCGGCAAGGCCCGCTGAAACACCCTCTCTGGCCAGCGCCTGGCACTGGAATTGCGAGCGTTTTGCGCGTAGGGTGCGCCGCCTTTGCGTCGAACCCAGGCAAAAACCGTCTTTTCTTGCGTTTGCGCGACAATCGGCTGCATCCATGCGACAAGCCCCACAAGCGAGCCGGCGCGGTGCCAGTACCGCCCTTGGCGCCCCTTGGGGCCTATGCTAGGTTGGCCTCCTTCGCCAGGAAGGCCGATCGCAGCCGGAGCGCATCCGAACAATAAGAGGAACCCCCATGGCCGAGGCCACGCCCGCGCTAGAAATCCGCAACCTGCACAAACGCTACGGCGATCTTGAAGTGCTCAAGGGCATCTCCCTTACCGCCCGTGATGGTGACGTCATCTCCATCCTCGGTTCTTCCGGCTCCGGAAAATCCACCTTCCTGCGTTGCATCAACCTGCTGGAAAACCCCCACCAGGGCCAGATCATCGTCGCTGGCGAAGAGCTCAAGCTGAAACCCGCCCGCTCCGGCGAACTGGTCGCCGCCGACGGCAAGCAGATCAACCGCCTGCGCAGCGAAATCGGCTTCGTGTTCCAGAACTTCAACCTGTGGCCGCACATGACGGTCCTCGACAACATCATCGAGGCGCCGCGCCGCGTGCTCGGCCAGAGCAGGGCAGAAGCCACCGAAGTTGCCGAGGCCCTGCTGGCCAAGGTCGGCATCGCCGATAAGCGCCACGTCTACCCCGCCCAGCTCTCCGGTGGCCAGCAGCAGCGCGCAGCCATCGCGCGCACTCTGGCGATGCAGCCTAAAGTGATTCTGTTCGACGAACCCACCTCGGCGCTCGACCCCGAGATGGTACAAGAAGTGCTTAACGTGATCCGCGCGCTCGCCGACGAAGGCAGGACCATGCTGCTGGTAACCCACGAGATGAACTTCGCCCGCCAGGTTTCCAGCGAGGTGGTGTTCCTCCACCAGGGCCTGGTGGAAGAGCAGGGGCCGCCACAGCAGGTGTTCGACAACCCGACCTCGGCGCGCTGTAAACAATTCATGTCCAGCAATCGCTAAACACGGAGCAACATCGCATGAAGAACTACAAGAAGATCCTGCTGGCCGCTGCCGCCACCCTGGCCTTCGGGACCAGTGCCGTCGCCGCCGATAAACTGAAGATCGGCACCGAAGGCGCCTACCCGCCCTTCAACCTGATCGACGCCAGCGGCCAGGTCGGCGGCTTCGACGTCGAGATCGCCCAGGCCCTCTGCGCCAAGATGAAGGCCGAATGCGAAGTGGTCACCTCCGACTGGGACGGCATCATCCCGGCCCTGAACGCCAAGAAATTCGACTTCCTCGCCGCGTCCATGTCGATCACCGAGGAGCGCAAGCAGGCCGTCGACTTCACCGACGCCTACTACACCAACAAGCTGCAGTTCATCGCTCCCAAGGACGCTGACTTCAAGACCGACAAGGCCAGCCTGAAAGGCAAGGTCATCGGTGCCCAGCGCGCCACCATCGCCGGCACCTGGCTCGAAGACAACATGGCCGACGTGGTCGACATCAAACTCTATGACACCCAGGAAAACGCCTACCTGGACCTGTCCTCCGGCCGCCTCGACGGCGTCCTGGCCGACAAGTTCGTCAACTGGGAATGGCTGAAGAGCGACGCGGGCAAAGGCTTCGAATTCAAGGGCGAGCCGGTGTTCGACAACGACAAGATCGCCATCGCCGTGCGCAAGGGCGACCCGCTGCGCGAGAAGCTGAATGCCGCACTGAAGGAAATCGTCGCAGACGGCACCTATAAGAAGATCAACGACAAGTACTTCCCTTTCAGCATCTATTGATGCCGCCTGACCGGCGCCGCACACGCGGCGCCGGTCCCCAGCAGTAGCCTTGCAGATGAACCTCGACCTCTACGGATTCGGCCCCGCCCTGGCGGCCGGCACCCTGATGACCATCAAGCTGGCGCTTTCCGCGCTGTCGCTCGGTCTGGTGCTGGGCCTGCTCGGTGCACTCGCCAAGACTTCCCCCAAAAAGCCGCTGCAATGGCTTGGCGGAACCTACTCCACCCTGGTGCGCGGTGTGCCGGAGCTGCTGTGGGTCCTGCTGATCTATTTCGGCACCGTGAACCTGATGCGCTCCATCGGCGAGCTGATCGGCGTGCCCGGCCTGGAGCTCTCGGCCTTCGCCGCCGGCACCATCGCCCTCGGCCTGTGCTTCGGCGCCTATGCCACCGAGGTGTTCCGCGGCGCCATCCTGGCGATCCCCAAGGGCCACCGTGAGGCCGGCCTGGCGCTGGGCCTTTCCGGCTCGCGCATCCTCATGCGCCTGATCCTCCCGCAGATGTGGCGCATCGCCCTGCCCGGCCTCGGCAACCTGTTCATGATCCTGATGAAAGACACCGCGCTGGTCTCGGTGATCGGCCTCGAGGAAATCATGCGTCGCTCGCAGATCGCCGTGACCGCCAGCAAGGAGCCCTTCACCTTCTATATGGTGGCGGCCTTCATCTACCTGGGCCTGACCATCCTCGCGATGATCGGCATGCACTGGCTCGAAAAACGCGCCGGACGCGGCTTCAAAAGGAGCGCGGCATGAACTGGGAAGTCATCATCAAATACCTGCCGCGCCTGTGTGACGGTGCGCTGCTGACCCTGGAGCTGGTAGCCATCGCCGTGGTCGCCGGGCTGATCCTCGCCCTGCCCATGGGCATCGCCCGCTCCTCGCGCCACTGGTACGTGCGCGCCCTGCCCTACGGCTACATCTTCTTCTTCCGCGGCACGCCGCTGCTGGTCCAGCTATTCCTCGTCTACTACGGCCTCGCCCAGTTCGACCTGGTGCGCAAGGGCCCGCTCTGGCCCTACCTGCGCGACCCGTTCTGGTGTGCCGTCATCACCATGACCCTGCACACGGCGGCCTATATCGCCGAGATCATCCGCGGCGCCATCCAGGCCATCCCGCCGGGCGAGATCGAAGCGGCGCGGGCCCTGGGCATGTCGCAGTTCAAGGCCCTGGTGCACATCATCCTGCCGCGCGCGGCGCGCATCGGCCTGCCGGCCTACAGCAACGAAGTGATCCTGATGCTCAAGGCCAGCGCCCTGGCCAGCACCGTGACCCTGCTGGAACTCACCGGCATGGCCCGTACCATCATTGCCCGCACCTACTTGCCGGTCGAAATCTTCTTCGCCGCCGGCATGTTCTACCTGGTGATCGCCTTCCTTCTGGTGCGCGGCTTCCGCCTGCTGGAACGCTGGCTACGGGTCGACGCCTGCCAAGGCCGCTGACCGAGCGCCGCCCCTCGCCACGAGGGGCGGCGTTATACTGCGCGCCCGACCATCTTCCCCTTCCTCGCCATGCCAAGCCCCGCCCCCCTTCAGGGCTCAATGCTGCTCGAACGCTTCACCGCGCTGGATGAGTTCCTCAGCCAGGGCTACCCGCTGTGGCACCCGGAACCCTTCACCGAGTTGCGCCTGGGCTGGGAAGACGAACTGCCCGAACTGGCCCGCTGGCTACGCGGCCGCAGCCTGGAGCAGGCGGAAGCGAGCCATGGCCTGCTGCACCTGCCCAATGCACCCGCGCCCTTCCCCGAACTGGCGGCTCGCTCCCACAAGCTGGCCGACACCGGCGCATTCGATAACGCCCCCGAGCGCCAGTGGCCGTCTGCCCTCTGCCTCGACGTGCCCGGCCGCAAATGGCAGCAGATTCAGGCCTTCGCCGGCAGCCTGCAATTCAGCCGGGCGCCCCGCCACTGGCTCGACTGGTGCGCCGGCAAAGGCCACCTTGGGCGCACCTTGGCCCACCCCAACGCCGCACTTACCTGCCTGGAGTTCGATCCGCTGCTGGTGGAAGACGGCCAACGCCTCAGCGACCGGCTCGGTCTCGCGGCCTCGCACCGCCTGCAAGACGTGCTGGCCACCGACGCGGCAACGCAGCTGCGCCCCGAACACACCGCCATCGCCCTGCATGCCTGCGGCGACCTGCACGTCCGCCTGCTGCAACTGGCCACTGACCAGGGCTGTGGACAACTCGCCATCACCCCCTGCTGCTACAACCGCATCACAGAACAGCACTACCAGCCCCTGTCCACCGCCGCGCAACGCTCCACCCTGCGCCCGGATCGGCGGGACCTGCGCCTGGTACAGAGCGAAACCGTCACCGCCGGTGCGCGCGTCCGCCGCCAACGCGACCAGTCCATGGCCAGGCGCCTGGCCTTCGACCTGCTGCAGCGGGAACAACGCGGCCTCGACCAGTACCTGCCCACACCCTCGTTACCGGTGAGCTGGCTGGAAAAAACCTTCGAGCGCTACTGTCACGACCTCGCCCAGCTCAAGGACCTGGCAGCACCCGCATCGCGCGACTGGGACAGGCTGGAAGCCCAGGGCTGGCAACGCCTCGCCCAGGTTCGCAACCTAGAGCTGCTGCGCGCCCTCTACCGCCGCCCCCTGGAAATCTGGCTGCTGCTCGACCGCGCCCTGTTCCTTCAGGAACGCGGCTACCGGGTGCAGGCCGGCCGCTTCTGCGAACACCACCTCACCCCCCGCAACCTCTTGCTACTCGCGGAGCGCAGCGAGTTGCCCACAGAACCTGTGGATAACTTTGTTGATGAATGATGAGCAACTGCCCGAACGCCCACCCCGGCAAGGCTTGCTGAGAATTGATCGCTTTTTGATCAAAAAATAAAACATCCAGAAAACAGCCAGTTACGCGGTTCCGCGACCTGAATCACAGTTCACGAGTACTTCCGTGCCAAAAACCACTCACTTGTGCATAAGCCTGCGCATTCTGATTCTGAGCAGCAGCAACAGGTGGTTTACTCGGCTCAACCAATCGCTATAATGGCCGCCCCTTGCCGGTATAGCTCAGCTGGTAGAGCAACTGACTTGTAATCAGTAGGTCCCGGGTTCGATTCCTGGTGCCGGCACCATATAAATCAAAGGCTTGCAGCGATGCAGGCCTTTGTTTTTTCCGCAATACGTACAATCTGGCGTACAACTGAGCCTATTCGCTGGAACATTGCCCCCAGCACGGCTTCGTGGCGCAGCGACCCAAGGAGGCTCAAGCAAGCCAGCCAAAGTCGTCTATTTCGCTCATGCGAGATATAGTGTTATGCGAAGCACGATCCCCCACTCCGAGCCGCGCTATTACTCAATGGATGAGGTCGAAATGCGCCTAGACTCTGCATACTGCTCACCTATGAATAGCTTCCACATCGCCAGCATTTTCAGCTCCGCCCCTATCGTCCCGATGGACGAGATGTGCGCGTACGAATCGCTGTGGTCGGGGCAGGGCGCGTGGTTTGCCAATTTGGCTGATTTGTTCCGTTCGAACCCCGGGGCAATTCCCTCTGAACTGGTGCCCGAGCACGAGTTGCGTCGTACGTGGGATCGCCTTGTGGAACTGGTGGGCGAGGAGCGCTTAAAGACCATCGGCATTCGCGTGAACGGTGCGGGAGAGTACCCGCAGAAGCTAAGGGATGCAGACCATCCCGTAGAGCTGCTCTACTACCAAGGCAACTGGGAACTGGTCGAAACTCCTTCGGTTGCCATAGTGGGCACGCGGTCACCTTCCCCTGAGGGGGCGCTTAACGCAGGCAGGATCGCGCATTCTCTGTCGAAGTCTGGTTACACCATTGTTTCGGGACTTGCTAAAGGCATTGATACTGCCGCTCATACTGCAGCAATGGCGGCAGGCGGCAAAACTATAGCAGTGATCGGCACCCCGTTATTTGACTATTACCCGAAAGAGAACAGGGAACTTCAAGAAGAGATCGCCAAGCGCTTTCTCGTTATATCCCAAGTTCCTTTCATTCGATACAGTCAACAGAACTATAAAACAAACAGACTATTCTTCCCCGCGCGTAATGTAACGATGTCGGCACTAACTCAGGCCACAATCATAGTTGAGGCTGGGAACACTTCAGGTACGCTCGTTCAGGCGCGGGCTGCGCTCGCGCAGGGCAGGAAACTATTTATCCTTGAAAGCTGCTTCAGAAGGCCTGATCTAACTTGGCCTGCGCGATTCGAGAAGCTGGGCGCAATTCGAGTAAAGAACGTATCGCAGATCACGGAAGAGCTTCGACTTCATGCGCGCCTCAGCCCTCAACCCCTCTGAATTTCGCTTCCTGGCAGATACTGACCGCTGCTACCACTATGGTGAATACACCTCAGGCGGGGGATATAAAGCCAGTGACACAAATCGGCAAATCTTAAACCTGAAGAAAAAGCCGAGCGCATCAGACTATGAGCTTCAGCATAAGGCAAGGGCAGTTGTTTATTGGGGAAAGGTAATACTCACCTCCACTGGTCTTAATCTCGAATCATGCTCGCGCACGGTTACTTTTGTGCCCATGCCTTGCTCTAAGCCTGCAGATCACCCAGATTACGATGATCGCATGTCTAGGGTGATGCGCTACGTCTCCAAGCAAACACCTAACGGCTTAGACGTACGTGAACTACTAGTGCAAACAATTGCACGACAAGCCCAGCATTCTGGGCCGCGCTCGGAGCCCGGTGATATCGCCGCTTCACTCAGCATCAATCAGGAACTTCTTATTCCACCTATTCGCTCAACGATTATTGTCGTTGATGATGTAATAACTAGGGGCGCAAGCTTTGCGGCTGCAAAATCGCTTCTAGAGGATGTTCCGGGAGTTCAGCAGGTGTATGGCCTTTTCTTGGCTAAAACCGTGCACCCGCCTATCGAGTGGCCAGTCGATCCTATCGATGACCTTCTGGCTTAGCTGTTAACGGCTCGCTGATCCAGCTCTGAGTTCCTTCGCCCACGCCTGCAACCCCTTCAGCCTCACGGCGCAGCGGTCTGCATCTCCGGCGAGGGCGGCAAGATCTGCTGCAGTCGCTGGGTGAAGCTCGGCGTACTGGGTTCCATCATCCACGCCGGCGGCGCCGGGGGCGGCGGGCACTCCACTGCAACTGGCCGGACCTCGGACCTTGACGAGCAGCCGCTGGCGATCAGCAGCGAGATCAGCGCGCAGCCGATCAGTGTTCTCCTGGGCATGTGACAGCTCCTGGTAGTGCTGTTGTTCAGTGAGCTCCAGGCGGCGCTGCAGGTCCGCCTGCTGTTCCTGATGCGCCTGCAGATTCCTCGCTGTGGCGCGGTCGATCTCGGCCAGGGCGTCGGCGTGCACCTGGTTGGCCGCGGCCAGTTTCGCCTCCCAGCGCCAGCCGTTCACCAGCGCGCCGGCGGCGGCCGCTATGGCGCCGGCGACCACGAACGCCAGTAGGCGAACCTGTATGGCGGTCACTGCACCGCCTCCACCGCCTGGCGGTAATAGTCAGCCCACGTCTCGGGGCGCGGGACGCCAGGGCGCCACTGGCGTAGGTAAAGCTCCCAGGCCGAATGCGCATCACCAACCTCAGGCAGCGCTTTGGGGTCGGTGTAAAGCAGCAGACGCGCGAGGGCGCAGGCCAGGATGTCGTCGGTCTCGATRGCSGCRTARAYGGCRTCRTCRGTMGGYGRYACKCCCCGRGCCTCGAKSACCTTCGCMGCGGTYCGCATGGTGSYSAYGTGSCGCSGGACGCCRTGGACCATGCCGCCGCCCTTCTCCCCCTGCCAGAAGCTCCGCGCSGGCCCGTTGATCTGYCGGCGGTRGAKGAAGCGGCTCTCCTGCARCCCGATGGCCAGCAGCATCACCTCGGCCTTCTTGCCCGCCATGCGGTCAGGCAKCAGCAAAAACGCCGGGGCAATGATCTCCCGGCGGACCTGTTGTAGATCCATGGTGTTCTCCAGAAACAAGAAGCCCCGCRCKKGGCGGGGCTGTCAGGTAGGTTCGGCCTGGGGYGGCCAGTTCATCGGCGGGAGCATGGCRAGCAGCTCGGYCTCGGTGGGSACRGGTGMGCCRGCCTTCACGTCGGCAACCA
Source organism: Pseudomonas sp. zfem005 (assembly GCF_032621735.1). Classification (NCBI taxonomy): domain Bacteria; kingdom Pseudomonadati; phylum Pseudomonadota; class Gammaproteobacteria; order Pseudomonadales; family Pseudomonadaceae; genus Pseudomonas; species Pseudomonas sp. zfem005. The sequence continues at coordinate 358,856 of NZ_JAVYJE010000006.1, forward strand.
GCTGGTARCCCAGCGCCCAGCAGGCGTCCCGCCACTCCACSCCGGMCTGGCCCTCCGCCTGGAACTGCGGGTTGGTGCTGGTGGCGTAGGTGCACAGGCTSAGGATGCTGTCGTAGTTCCGCTGMCGCGCCACGCCGTCCATGTGCGCCTGCACCACSGCSGTGAGGCGGGCGACCACCTCKGCCTCGTTCASGGCGGGCTGGTGGAATGYGCCGYCMTCGTAGCGGCATCCCTGCTGCACCCAGGCCGGGCACTCCACCCAGAGCAGTGACGGGTTGAACTCGGGCCAMGGRTCGTAGCTGGCYGTCTCCATGACAATGCCGTTCTCGATTCGGGCCCTCATGACAGGTACTCCCTGACGATCACCATTCCAGCGCCGCCGTCATTGCCCCCGCCGGACGTTGCCCCGCCTGAGCCAACAACCACTGATGCAGAGGCTGGGGCCGCAATTGAAGAGAACGCGTAGGCACCTGAACCTCCAGATTGAAGGCCGTTTGCGGCTGCCCCACCTCCTCCTCCAGGTTGCCCGCCCGCACTTCCTCCGCCAGCTCGACTGAGACCACCAGATCCGCCTCGAGGGGCTGATCCTCCAGGGGAGCCATAACCATTGACATCCACCCCAGAACCAGCTCCGCCGGTCATGTTCAACTGCCCGCCGGAAGCCGTTCCGCCGGCACCGCCATAGCCTCCGCTGCCGGCCTGGCCGCCAGTGCAACTGATGGAGCCGAACGACGAGGTGCCCCCGTTGGCGCCGTTGCCACCAGCGGCGCCACCTCCCCAGACCTCGACCTCAATGCGAGTRGTKCCGGCCGCACGGGTCCAGGTGGTSGACGATCCAGCAGTCGARTAGATCGTCTGRCGGACCAGSATAGGGGTCACCTGATCCTGGCGCGCGATGTCCTTGGGATCAGTACTCCTGCCGACGTGCTTCATYAGCCKRTCACCGTGGCSCGGTAYTGCCCRGARGTYGGGGCCGTRCCGAAGGTCAGCTGCACGGTGTTGASRSYGTTGGCSACCCAGTCCGTGATCACRCCGGCATTGGTTGCGGTTTCGCGCACGCTYACCRYCACGTCYTGGGTRTTCAGGTTGTGGGTGACGGTGATSGTMGTGGCCGTGCCRTCRCCGATGGTKGCSGASRYCTTGCGRGSWRYRACSGAGGTRTCGACSGCGATGACRCCRCCKGWGATSKWGATGCCRKTSCCKGCGGTGTAGCTMGWRCCGSCKCCGACCTGSKYCCASACSAKGGCRGTGGTGCCKAYGGTGATCGGGGCATCGGTGGTCATCAGCCAGASCTGGTTGCCCTGGGTSGYGCCTTCGCTSACGAAMACAGCRGCGCCCAGCRYCTCGGCGGCRGTRTCSAWRTCGGTRGARCGGGTCCAGSWGCCGGAGGCMGCSASGTAGATGCCGTTRCCCGAKSCGGYSGWCTGGTTCTTCACCAGCACKCGGTCRCCGGCMACMASGSYSACRCCGTCAATKGTCTGGGYRCCGGACAGCGTGATGTTCGCCGTGGTGGCCGCGCGSACSGGMGYYTTCCAGGMRWASCCCTGGAYTGCSGCRTCSAGTTGSGMSYKGGTRACYGCRTCCTGSGGRYTYACMSCRTCSGCGAGGKYGRTSRSSYKGAARCCGYYSRSGTCRAGCRKGTTSGTYWRYTTCATGGRKTGCTCCTAGTTGAARTASGCGCKGCCGRTCTSSGGCCGCCCGTGGRTGATCTGRACGATGTYSTSGTCGATGTAGGTGAYGTCSGGCTCKACYYKGYKGCCGRSGKRGTCRACKACGGTGACGCTGGGGAAGCGCTGMAGGTTGTGRGGGACSGTCCACACCGCCAGGGCGATGGTCTGATCCCATTGGAAGGTCGTWCCRCCCGGGGCGCCGTCACGSCCGGATGGSCCTTGCGGCCCGGTGGCCACGACGGCGGCTGGCGCTCGCCTGGGCTCGGTGAMGATCACAACCGGCTGCGCCACCACTACTGCGGGCGGGTTGTCAGCCATGGCAGCACCCTCCCCCGCTGCTGACGACCACYTCGCCRCGCAGCCAGCGCTCCACGCGWCCRTCGGTGTAGGYGAGGTCCAGRTCCCACTCGCCGCGYGTCCAGGTGATRGMGGMGGTCTGCTCRGGKGTKAGCACCATCATCAGCTGGCCCAGGCCGGTTACGGTCAGCCCRGCGCCCARCGTGAGCACGATCGGATCTGCGCCCTCCCCACGGATCTCGACTCGGGGCACTATGCCRGTGAGGTCCACCGGCARCTGGAAGACCAGCACGCCRCCRSWSGCCYTCAGCKRCAGSCCGTTGATGTCGTTGAACTCGACCGTGTCGGCRTCGAYSACRCGGGTCATRCGRCCMACGGWGGTKGCCTTGTCCAGGTTCAGGCCCTGGCCYTGCTGGATGCCCTCGCACCAGGTCATCCACTCCCCGGGMAGGCCGTGGCCRGGCACCGTCATSYKCAGMGGCGCGSTCKGYTGRATCKCCGTGATCGTCTTGTAGGTGTAGGTCGGCTGCATSAGCAGGAGCGGCTGCTGCAGGGTGGCGCCCGGAATGATGGGCAGGTCTAGGCGGGCCGGCGTCATGCTGGCTACTCCTTGTGTCAGGGGTGTCAGGCGCCGGCGGCGCGGTGCAGGCGGAARAGCGGCGGGTTGGCGGCGGCCAGGTCAGAGCGCAGGAATTCCCAGGTRTCGGGCGCGCCGGTGGACCAGCTGATGGACCGYTGCARCAGCGTGTAGCGGCTGTTGCCGTCWGMKGAAACGCCCATCACWGGAGTYCCCACCGAGGCSGCGCGAACGAWCGGRGAGCCGTTCGGGTGRGCGGCCAGCCAGTAGCGGCGMCCWCCAGCCARGACCGCMGGAACATCYAGGGTCACGGTGGCCTGGCCCGTGGCGGCAGCCGAAACGCTACCCAAGGCGCCRGACAYGCCGRCGCCTGGCCAYCCCGCTGCATCCGACTCGTAGATCKWCATSSTGATSRMGCTGGAGGCCGCCGCSGTGGTGATGATCATCGACACCTGGTYGACGGTCATGTCRTGGGGMGGCACGAACGGCACGAGGTAGACCGTGTTCGCGGTCAGGAACTGCGTCGAGTTCGTGAAGCTCACCGGGACGGTGTCGGTCCAGGCGTCCTCCGGGATCTCGAACACCGGAACGCTGACCCAYTCCTCGAAGCGCCGCAGGTGGWGGCGGCCATCGTCRTTCACGTCCTCGATGCCGCCGCCAGGCCCCGTGCCMCCGCCGGMGTCRCGGAGCWGAGCGAGCAGSCCAGCMGTMACGCGGCCGCTCACGACCGTGCCGGGCGGCCAGAGCCTGGCAGCAGTCCCTTCCTGGGCGCGGGCGATGGTCAGCACGCCCGATGCGTTGGCGGTGATCTTCACGATCTCCCAGGCGTTTTCCTGGCCCGCCACATCGACGCCCACCAGGGTCGCGATGTAGTAGTCGCCACCGGTCATGCCGCTCAGCAGCGCGGCGCGGTCGGTCTCGATCGTCATGCTGGTGGCGCCGCTGGCCAACTCGGCCTGCAAGGTCGCCGCCCAGTTGTTCACAAACAGGGGTTTGGCCATCAGATCCATCCTACGATCCCCGCCGACAGGGCGGAGGCGATGTGAGTTACAGGGTTCCAGGCGCAGTAGGGCCTGGGCCCATACAGGCGGTTCCGGTCGGGGAACGTGACGATCGCCCCCTGGTGGTTCTCGTTCATCAGCAGCGGCGCGAGCGGCGTCGTGGGGCAGGCCGCGCCGATGTAGCGGTGCTCGGGCTGCGCAGAACCGGTCTCCTGCAGGCGCACGTACAGGCCCACCAGGTTGTTGCTGTAGACGACGATGTCCGAGTTATCCCCGGCCAGGACGCCGCCGATGGAGTCGCGGGGCATCAGGCGTTCGCGCAGGGTCAGCGGCCCCACAGCATCCACCGGCGACTCCTCGCCGGAGAAGGTCTGGCTGTAGATCGTCTCCCCGTTGAGGGTGCCCGATGCCGTCACCGTGCCCGGCGGCGACTCGTTGAACAGGCTGGCCAGGTCAGCCTCGCAGGCCAGCGTGCTGTCGACCTTCAATTGCCAGAGGAACCTCGAGCGCTTCGTGCCGCCGTCGACGGTCATGTGCTGCTCAGCCTCCTCGCGCCGGTACAGCAGGCACGGAATTGGTAGGCCGGACTCGTTGAACCAGGCCGCCCAGATCCGGTCGATGATCTCCCGCGTCTCCGTGCCGTTCGCCGAGATGGGGTTGCCAGTGCCGTCGTGCTCCACCACCAGGTCGGAGGAGTAGCCCGAGGTGCCCAGCGTCTCGGCCCGGGTGTATAGCACGGTGATGTTGGCGGCGAACGGCGTAGTAGCGCCGCCGGTGACCTCCACCAGCAGGAACCCCACCGGCATGGGCCGCTCCAGCGGGCCGTAGGCCACGTCGCGCATGTACAGCATCAGGATCGCTTTGCGGCCATCGCTGCTGATGTCGATCGGCACCGGCCACTGGAACACCGGAGCCTCGCCCTCCCCGAAGTCCAGGCTCGGAGTACTCTGCCCGTTGTCCACTGGCCACGTGACGCTGATCGTCTTGGTCTGTGGGGGCTTGCCGAACTCGCCCATGCGCTTTGCCTGCGCACCATCGAGGTCGATGACCCAGCGCGTGCCGTCCGGCGAGCAGTAGAGCCAGCCGCCCAGGCCCTGCCCGTAGAGCGCCGTGCCGCTCAGGATCGCCTCGTTCCACCATTGCCGCCCTGCTGCCTCGTCCTCGGCCGCCTGTTCCGGCGTGCGCACCACTGCGGGCGTGCCGGGCACGTAGATGCGGTAGTTCGTGCTGCCGGTGAGAGGGTGCTCCTTGGTCTGGCCGTTGGGCAGCACGATCTCACCCTGGCTCGGGTTGTCGGCCGGTCGGATCAGTCCATGCCAGCACCAGCCCCACACGTTGACCTTGTCGGTAGGGACGCCTCCGATGTTGATCATCGCTTCGGCTCCGCCAGGATCACCTGGTGATCCGCCACGTTGTCCGCGTCGCGGAACTTCATGATGTGCACCGGCGGAATCTCCAAGGTGAAAATCCCTTCGCTGGTGGTCAGCACCAGGTCGGCGTAGTAGGTGCGGTCCGGCACCGTGTCGCCGTCGCCATCCACCTTGGTCTGTTCGGTCAGGGGCCAGGCAACGCCTTCCCCTGTTCCGCCGGTAGCAGCCGGCTCAACCCACACGCCGCGCCCCCGGGTCGCCGGGCGCAGTCCCTTGCGCTCGAGCGTGTTGAGTTCCTGCGTGCGGCGCCGGCTGGTTTCAAGGCTGTTCAGGTCGCGCTTCAGCGAGCTCGCTCGGGACGAGCTCACCCCCGCGCGGATAGCGGCGCGTTCTTGGGCAAGGGTCATTTACAGCTCCAGAAGGTCGTTCGGCACAGCGACTCGGTAGGTCTGCGCCTGCTCCACCTCGTACTCGTCTCGGTGGTCGGCAGGCTGTTCCGGCGCTTCCAGGTCGAAGCGCCTCTCGAACTTGTCCTGTGTCGAGTTGTAGTTGGTGTAGTTGCCGGAGAAGCCAAGCAGGTCCTCGTCGTAGGGCGGGCTGTCGACGTGGCCGGAGAGCTGGGTCGGCAGCTGGATCAGCACCGGCATATCGCCGGATGGCGTACTGGCCGGGGCGCCTGGCACGGTGAGCGGGTCGGTGTCATCACCGCCGCCCTGGCTCACCGCGAACTGAATCGAGGTGATGGCCGAGCCGCTGTCCAGGTCCCACTGGTGCGCGATGCTGAACATCCGAGCCTGGCAGACGATGTTGCGCCCCAGGATCACGTCCTCTACCCGTCCGGTGTGCTCCAGGCGAATAGCCAGGCAGTCCGCCGTGGGGAGCTGGTAGGCGAACCGGTTGCCACGGTGGGCGCCGAGGATTCTGACCCTCCCGACGTGCATCAGGCAGCTCAGGGCCTGGGCCCGTCTCTCATCCTCGCGAATGTCCACCACCCAGTCGCCCAGGGCGTCCTGCACTGCATCTGCGTCCGGACCGGTGAAGGTCGCATCCTCGAAAGAGTCGGCGCGGTCGCTCTCGGTCTCGATCGCCACCCGCTCCCGGTCGATAACCTCGCCCGCCTGGGTCACGCTGGCCGGCGCCTCGATGCGCAGCTTGTACTGCTCCGTCACCGGCTGGACCCAGCGCATGGCGCTGTCCCAGGTGGCACGCACCAGCAGGTCAGGGTAGGGGTTTGTCCATCCCGACGGCGGGTCACACAGAGCCCCCGAGCCAGTTGGCGGAAGCCGTTCCCAAACGACGTTGATGATGGCCTGGTAGCCGGCCGTCTCGCTGGCCTGAGTGACCATGGCGATATCAGGCAGCTCGGTTCCGTCCTCGCGGTGGTTGAAGCAGAAGCCGTCGATGACGGTCAGGCCTACCCAGGACGGATGCTCCCAGAAGAAGGGCTGGTGGCGCTCACGCAGCCGAGGGAACCGGTAGTCGCCCTCGATCTCCACGACGTTGATCCGCTCGCTCAGCTCCACCGGTATCCACTCGATGGACTCGAACAGCACCGCCCCGGCCGGAACGATGAAGTGCGGCTCAGGAGTCGGGGCCCACTCGGTCACCTGCAGGGCGCCCTCCAGGCTGAGCTGCAGGCTCGCCGGCCGGGTGCTCATGCGCTCGGCGGCGTAGTCCCAGCGCGAGCGCCCTTCCACCTCTTCGAACACGTCCGCCGACCACAGGCCGCCGGTGATGGCGTCGATGCCGGCCACGTCCATGGCCTCGACGATCTCGTTGAGGCGGTCACTGCACTCGCAGGACAGCACCCGGGTTTGCAGGTTGAACTGCGGCCCCGTGATCTGCCCCCGGAAGCAAAGCGCCATATCCCAGCCCGAACCGTTCCAGACCATGAAGGACAGCTCCACCTTCTGGCCCTGGTAGCTGGCCGGGTTCACCGCCTCGCCCAGGAACTGCAGGTCGAAGTCGGCAATGCAGCGAGCGCCCTCCTCCCTCTGGATGCTGATGGACCCCGCCAGCAGGTGGCTGGAGTCCACACCGTTGAGCATCAGCCGAACCGACCACAGCACCGACACCACAGGATCAATCGTCACCGGCGCCGGTGGAGCGCCCACAGCAAGGCCGCCGTTCAGCGGAGCCCCGTTGATCGGCGAGCCATTCAGTTGCATCAGACTTCCTCGGCGGTGATGGTCCAGTCGTGGGTGTTGGCCTGCGGGTCCATGGACTCCGGCGGCGGTTCGCAGAACACCGTGAATTGCGGCATCCAGCAGACCTGATAGAGGGTGGCGCCCGGTACTTCGGTGATGGTGAAGGCGTTGCCGGTCATGGCGACAGGCGTTTCCATCCATTCGCGGCCGACCAGCGCCAGTGCCCAGGGCGCCTTGTCGGGGCGCGCAGTACCGACGATGGAGCCGGTGAGCGAAGTGGTGCTGATAGAGAGCTGCTTCGTGCAGCGCAGCTCCAGCGGCTGGCTGAAGTCCAAGGCCGAAAGCCCCGGGCCCATCCAGCCGCTGCCACGCAGGCTGACGCTCATCTTCCGCCAGTGCTGCATCTTCACCGCCGCACCGCCGGAGCGGCGCACCACAGTCGATCCGCCAATCGGCGAATACTCCTGCGACACAGGCCCGCTCCAGCCCTTCAGCGGGATACCGCCGAGCATGACGTCCGGGATCATGGTTGGTCCTTATCGGGTGGAGGATCTGCCGCGCTTGCGGCGCTCATCACGGAGGCGCTTCTCGAAGTCGTCAGGGCGCATGAAGGCGGGGATCTTCTGCCCGTCGCTCTCCACGATCGTGATACTGCCAAGCTCAGGGATCGCCCTGTCAGCACTGGTCAGCGCCGGCTGACTGAGCGAAGGGGTGATCCGCGACGTATCGCCGACCAAGCCGCCGATGTCGTAGCCACCCCAGCCCTTGCGAACCTGGTCAAGCACCGCAGCGACGCCGTGGCGCCGCATGGCACCCAGGACAGCGACGGCGCCGGGCTCGCTGACAACAGGCTGAGGCAGGACGTACTCGCCGCGGTGGACGATCCCGGCCGGCTGATAACGGCCGCCGAAGCCAGTGAAGCCGCCGGCGGCGAAACCCTGCTGAGGAAACTGGGAGAAGCTGTTTCCTTCCTGATACACCGACTGACCGCCAGTTCCGGAGGCGCCGAGGACGGTGGTGATGGGAATCACCAGGTTCGCCTTCAGCGTCTCGGCCAGAGCCGAAACCTGGGCCTGGGCCTGGGTGGTCGCCTCGGGGTCAAGAACAGGCGTGACCGCCACCTCCTTGACCTTGTCGATACCATCCTTGCCCGAGGTACCGATGGCGGCGTAAGCCTCCTCGGCGATCTTCTGGGCGGCCTTGGCCTGGCCGGCAAGGGCAAGGGTGTTCTTGTCCCCGGCCTTCTGCAAATCCTCCAGCACCTGGGTGGCCTGGTCGGCGTACTTCAGCGCCTGGACGTAGTCCTTGCTCTGCAGCGACTGCCGCGCCTTCACCGTCAGGTCGCTGGCCTGGTTGAAGGTCGGTTCCTTCTCCTGGTTCTTCTCGCCGGCGATGTTCTTGGTCCGGTCCTGGATGCCCTTCAGCAGGGCCTCCTGTTCCTTCTTCGCCTTCTTCTGCGCGGCGGTTTCCTTGGCGGCGTTCTGGATCCGCTGGTTGGTGCCGGCCTCGGCGTCCTTGGTCATCTCCGCCTGGGTCTGCTTGACGGTGGCGGCGAGCTTCTCGTGAGACTCGCCGGTCTCGTCGTTCGCGGCCTTGGTGTTCTCGAAGTTCAGCTTCGCCAGCTCGAACTGCTCGAAGTAGCCGTCCTTGATCGTTTTGACCTCGGCGTCGGTGCGGTCCTGGATCTCCTTCTGCCGTTTCTCGTACTCCTTGGTGTCGGAGTTCTTGGGCGTGATCGTGTCAGCGGCGAGCTGAAGCGCCTTGGCGGCGGCCTGGCCGTACTGAGGAATGGTGCCAATCACCACACCCAGGTCCCGAGCAAAGCCCGCGAACTTGGTCCGCACGTAGTCCAGCGGGTTGGTCATCAGGAACTTCAGGGCCTCGAACTGAGACTCTGCGAAGCCCTTGATCTGCACGAACGTGGTGTGCAGCCCCGAGGCCAGGGCAATGCCGGCCTGCTCCACGAACAGGAACTGCTTGCGCAGGTAGGTGCCGAACTCCCAGCCAGCCCAGAACGAGCCGATGACCGACAGCGCCCGCAACGCCGTGGCGGCGGCCGGCGGAATCGTGCCAAGCGCTGCCACGGCGATGGACGAAGCCTTCTGCGCAGCCGTGGCGATGCCGCCGAAGCCTCGCGTCGCAAGCGCCAGCATGTTCTGGCCGAAGACCCGGGTGGCCACCTTGTCGATCGTGGCGAAGGCGGCGCCGACCTCAGTGATCAGCAGGCGCCCAAGGAGGCGGATGCCCTTGAACAGTAGGCCACCGCCCAGCAGGTAGATGATCCCCATCAGGGCCGTCTGGCCGGTCTCGCCGGTGCTCTTCAGCCACTTCGCCAGCTCCGAGATCTGCTTGGCGACCTTGGTGATAACCGGAAGCGCCGCCTCGCCCAGCTCCGCGAAGGCGTTGTTTATTGCAGTGGATGCCTTCCGAACCTCTACTGCCGCGCCAGTGTTGTAGCGCTGAAACTCACGCTGGACACTTCCTGCATAGGCAGTCTCCTTCGCGACGGATGCTAGTTGCTTTCGGTATTCTCCCATCGCGCCCGCGAGCTGGCTGATGTCGTCGGCGTACTCCTGCCCGAAAAGGACGGTGATCGCTTCCGCGCGGCCGCGCGTGTCGAGCTTCCCGAGTTGGGTCAGGAAGTTGTCTAGGGCGCCTTGAGCATCCTCATCCATGCTGCGCGTGAATGCATCCACATCCCCCACCAAGTTCTTCAACTCGGTCTGGAACTCATCAGTCTGCACGCCGGCGGTCTGCAGCTTGTTGAGTAGGGCGTTGATGCCTGTGGACGCAACTTCTGGGCTCTTGCCCAGAGAAAGGAACGTTGAAGCCAGGGCGGCGATCTGGGTGTCGACCAGGCCGAATTGCTTACCGATACCACCAACACGCCCGAGAACATCCAGGATCTGCGCTTCGCTAGCCTGGCTGTTGTTGGCCAACTGATTGACAGCGTCGAGAAGCTTGCCAGTCTGATCGATCGGAATAGAAAGAACGGTCGACAGCGTCGAAATGCTGCTCGCGGCCTCCGTGGTGCTCATCTGGAAAGCGACGCCAACCTGGGTGGCTTGCTGCACAAACCCACTGAGCTTTTCGCTTGCTACGCCGAGTTGGCCGCCAAGGGCAGCTGTCTCCAGCAGCTCCGATTGCGCGATCCCGGTCTTCTCAGAAAGCGCCTCAAGCTCTTTCTGAAGATCGGCAAGCCCGGTTGGCGTGCTGAAGTCGACCCTTGCCTCAACCCCTTTAAGGGCGTTCTCGAGGTCTACGGCGGGCTTCACGGCCTGCTGAATTGCAAGTCCAACCGAAACTGCTTCGCCGACAAATCCCAGCCGCTCTCCACGCACCGCGTCTCGCCGGGAGTTCGCGTTCTCAGAGCGCTGGTTCGCCTGCTGGACTCGCTGCAGCCTGGCCTGCTGATCAGCCAAGCGCTGCTGCTCGCCGGTCAGGTTCTTGACGTCGATGCCGGCGCCCTTGACCTGTGCGCGGTATGCGGCGAGCTGCTTGGTCTGGGCATCCAGGGAGCGCTTGCTCTTTTCGAGGGCTCGCTGCGAGCGGGCGAGATCCTGTTCGAACGACTTCACCGGCTGGCCAGCTGCGGCGATGGCCTTCTTCAGGTCCTCGACGCGCTTCTTGTTGGCGAAGAACTCGCTCGAGGTGGCCTTCGCCGCCGCCTGCATGCGCTCCAGGCCATCCACCAGCTGCCGCTTCTTCCCGGTCTCCTCGAGCTCCTTGCCGAGCTGCTCGACGCTCTTGTTGACGTCCTTGATGCTGTTTCTAAGGGCGGCGGTCACGGCTCCGCCGATGACGATTCCGATGGAGACGTCGTTGTTCATTGGGAAGCCCTAAGGAAGATGCATCCAGGTTTGGATGCATCTGTCTCGACAGAGTGGGGTGGGTTAGAGGGACTTCAGGAATTCCTTGAAGTCTTCCGGCACTGCGCCGGCGGCGCGGGTGATGTACAAGAGCATTCGGTCGTTCTGACGCTCCTGGGACCTGATCGCGCGGAGGTGGCCGCGTAGCTGCGGCAGGGTCATTTTCAGGATGTCGGCGCGGCTATGCCCGTGGCCGATCAGGCGCTGGGCTGCTTCAAAGAAATCGCTGCGGCCAGGCGAACCAGGTTCGCCCGAAGCTGGGGACGCAGGCGCAGGTAGAAAAAATCGAGGTTCACTTCGACGATAGCCAGCAGCAGACCGAGGAAGTCGTCCAGGCCCAGCCGAGAAACATCCTCGATGGGGCGACGGGTGAACAGCGCGGTCAGCGCATACAGTTCCGGCTTGTGCCGCTCGATGAGGTCGAGGATGTCGACGCGCTCAAGGGCGCGCTCGAACATGGCGGCCGTGTCGGCGCCTGCCTTTCTGGACGCGTCAAGCTCGGTAGCAACCACATCGAACTCGTCCCGCATGCCGGCGATGAGGCGCGAGACCTCACCAACCTGAGCGACCTCGATCAGGTAGATCATGAACCCGGGGGCGCGGATCGGTACCGGAATCGGCTCGCCTAGAAACTGGGAGAAAGTGCTTTCTTGCTCAGGGGCGGGCATTTGCAGCTCCAATAAAAAACCCGCCGAAGCGGGTTTAGTTGTCGTTCATAGTCCGAGCCTTTGTCGGACCAGGTCACTCACGCGGCACTCCGGATCACAGCCAACCTTTTCCAGGTAGCCACTTTTGAAGACCAGTTGGATTTGCTCGCCAGCAAACCCGGCGCGGTAGAAAAGAACCTGCGTTCCGTCGTCTTTCAGTTCACCGACTGACTCGGGGTGCTTCCAAACCTGGTATTCGCGAAGGTCATCGAAAGTCATGCCCTTGAAAATGCCGTTGAATGAAACGCGTTTGCTGTAGCCCGCCCTCTGAACCTCTCGCCATTCGGCGTCGCTCAGGTTCGGCCACCTCTCTTCAGGAGGGCCGGGGACAAAAGCTACCTGCGCGGCCTCATCGGTCGCCGCTTCCGGCGCTGGACCTGAAACAGCATCCGGCGTGCTCATCTTCCACCACAGGAAGAGAGGGATACCGATCAGCAGCACAGCCAGGGTGAATACCGGGTTGATGTGGTTCGCTGGTCTTTCCTTGGCCATGTCGGGCCCTCCGTTCTGCAGATGATCCAGTTCTGGACCATCAGATGCGCTCAGGTTTGAGCACATCTCATCGGAGGGAATCTAGCCTATCTGTGCTTCCTCGGTCACCTTCGGGGTGTAGCCGTACCCGTTGCGGCCGAAGATGTCCGCCGGGCCGTTGATGGGGTCGTAGCAAGCCAGGAGCTCGCCGTCTGTGCGGAAGTACAGGTCGATGCTTCGCTCCGGATTGCTCGGGGTTCCATCGCCGCGCACTGCCGAAACGTGGATTACCTGCATGAGCGTCGCGCGTGAAGGTGGTAAATGCATCTCGACCGGCATGATGTGCCTCCTGCATTGAGATGCCCTGAACTATCAGGGCATCTCCTGAATATGAGGGGTGGGCCCATCCATGGGCCATGGCGCCGATCAGGTCGCCGGGAGCTCCTTCTTGATGCGGAAGTACTTCGAGGTGCCAGCGCCCACCTTGGTGGTATCGCGCAGCACCTTGGCCGTAGCCTCGAAGCCGCCGAAGTCCTCGGTGTTGATCCAGTCCATAGTGGTGGCCAGGTTGAGGCGGCACTGGAAGAAGCGAGCCTCGACGCGCTTCTGGGTGCCGGCGGCGTTCTCGCCCTCGAAGAGGAACTCGAAGGTCTTGCCGCTGTTGGTCAGGGCCTCGATCACGTCCACCGCGGCGGAGCTGTAATCGACGCTGACCTTGTACGGCGTGCCGGACGGGGAAGCCTTGATGGCAGTCTCCAGCGCACCGCCGGCCACGACCTCGATACCAGAGCCGGTCATGACCCAGTCGTCGAACTCGTCGAAGTCG